>CACXMR010000020.1 GCA_902768825.1 uncultured Ruminococcus sp. | reverse complement strand
AACTTGAACATAACGTTCGTTCTCATCTAAAAAAGATGCAACTGAATCCTTCCAAAGTTGCGTCTTTTTTCCGTGCGGATTTTACTGCTTATGCCGCTTGATAATTCAAGATTTAATTTGGGGGGAACAATAGTTGAAGCCGGCCTTCTTGACCTGTTCCAGAAACGCTCCCCAGTTCGGGCTGTCACATCGTCTGATTTCTTACTTGACCCCTCGCGGATGTAACTTTTTTCTCGCGGAAACAGAATTATAATGTCACGATGACTTTCAACGCGAAATTGGCACCGGCGGCTTGCCGGAAGAGAAAACAAAAACGACTCCGGAGATTAGCTCCGAAGCCGTTTTTTCCTATTATATTTTCAGGTGCGCTCAATGTAGAGCTTCTGCTCTGTGATGTCCTCGTCAAAGCAAAGATAAACAAGTCCGTTGATATCCTTGAACAATGGCATATCAGTCGCCGCAGGGTCAAACTGCATAAACATATTAGCAGGCTTTTCCTCGCTGTTCCACACATTCGGCTCACCAAACAGCTTTATTCCCTCGCCTTTGTCCGGCGCCTCACCAAACTTTATCGACCATTCCTCATTGAGCGGCTCAAACTCTTCAAAGATCATGTTAAAATCGTCAATGACCATGTCGGGCTTGGTTTTGCTGATCCTCACTATGGGCTTGTAGGGAAACTCGGAAGTGTCCAGAAAAACATAAAGATATCCCGTATGGGGCAGACGCTTTTCCGCATCGAGCTTTGCTATGTCGGAAAGCTTGATCTGACAGAAGAAGATCACCTTCTCGTCAAAGTCGTTTTCCCACTCTGCAGGAACTGCCGGTGCTCCGAAAAACTTACTTACGCTCTCGTTTTTTGTACCCTTTGAAACTGAAATGCCTATTGCCATTAAAATTCCCTCCCGTTTTTATGTATATCCTGTCCGTCTCAGGTAGCGCCACAGGCTCAACTCGCCCAATCGTCAGCATTGCAGGACAACGCCCTCACTGATACCCGAAACCCACTCATAAGACCAGCCACGCCGATCCTATGCAGCGATCATGCAGGCAAAGATGAAGCATAGCCACACAACCACGAACAAAAAGCTTCCTGCTCCCTATCCGTTGCAAATGAACGCTTACGGTTCAACAATCCCCTGCATTATTATACATATTAACTATACCAATTATAGTTCTTCTTTTCAAGCATCAGAATTTATATAATTTTCAGTCAAGCCTTGTGCACAATGTTTAGAGGGCAAAAAAGCCGCATACAGAAGGGCACCGGACGAAAACTCCATCCGGTGCCCTTTCGCATTGTTAATCATCGTGGTGCTAAACTATCGTTTCCACTTGATGTCAGCTGCAACCGCAAGCAGAGAAGCCTAAATTATCCCCGACAGATAAGCCTTCACTTCTTGCTGGGTCGCAAGCGACATGACCTTCTCGGCAACCTCATCCGCTCTTTCCTTCGTCCATGTGGAAATGCACTTCCTCACACGCAGCACACTGGGCGCCGATACACTAAACTCCGTTAGCCCAAAGGATATCAGCAGCGGTATCATCAATGGATCAGCCGCAGCTTCACCGCACATGCCCACAGGTATGCCCTTGCTCCTGCCTGCTTCTATAATAGACTTGATCATCCTCAGCACAGAGGGCTGCAGTGCCGAATATAGATATGATACATCACTGTTGCCCCTGTCTGCCGCCATGGTATATCCCGTCAGGTCGTTGGTGCCTATGCTGAAAAAGTCGCACTCACCGGCAAGCAGATCGGCAATGATTCCCGCAGCCGCTGTCTCAGTCATAATGCCTACCTTGATTCCCTCGTCAAAGGCAATGCCCTCAGACCTGAGCTCGTTTTTCAGCTCCTCAACAAGAGCCTTGCCCTCTCTGACCTCCTCAACGCAGGTGATCAGCGGGAACATTATGCTTACATTTCCAAAGGCGCTTGCCCGGAGAATAGCCCTGAGCTGAGTCCTGAAAAGCTCACGGTTCTTCAGGCAATATCTGATAGCACGGAAGCCCATAAACGGATTTTCTTCCTTGGCAAGGCCGAGATAAGGTATGTCCTTGTCGCCGCCGATGTCAAGAGTCCTGATGATCAGGGGCTTGCCCTTGAGAATGACCGCCGCCTTCTTATATTCAGTAAACTGCTCCTCCTCGGTGGGTACGGACGTCTTATCCATAAACAGAAACTCTGTCCTGAAGAGTCCGACTCCCTCGCCGTCAAATTCCAATGCCTTTGCGGCGTCCTCAGGCTTGCCTATATTGCAGACCAGCTCATATTCCGTGCCGTCAGCGGAAGCCGTCACCTTGCCCCGGAATTTTTCCAGCTCTCTGCGCTCCTGCAGCAGCTTTTCACGTCTCTCTGTATAATCTGCCAGCTGTGCCTCATCAGGTGACAGTATGACCTCACCCTTGCCGCCGTCAATGATAACCTGTTCACCGTTTTTGGCCGCTGTCATAATCTCGGCAGCGCTCATTACCGCCGGAATCTCAAGCACTCTGGCAAGTATCGCACTATGGGAAGTGGTGCTGCCGGTCTCTGTGATAATTCCCACAATGTTTTCCTTGTTGATCTCGGCGATCATGGACGGAGTAAGCTCCTTTGCGCACAGCACCGTCCCGGCAGGTGCGTCGGAAAGCTTTACCTCGCTTATGCCCAGCAGGATGCTCAGCACTCCGGACTTGACGTCCCTGACGTCTGCTGCCCTCTGCTTTGTCACGTCGTCATCCGCCGCCGAGAATATCTGAATGAACATATCGCACATACTCTCAAAGGCAGCCTCCGCACACTGTCCTCCTGCGATGAGCTTTTCCACCTCGCCCAGAAGGAATGGGTCTTTGACTATGCTTATATGCCCCAGCATGATCTCGGCTTCCTTGGCGCCTGCACTGACCTTGAGAGCCTCAGCCTGCTTTTCCGTGTTATCGCAAAACTCATCCACAGCTGCGTTAAACCTTTTCTTTTCTTCCTCTGTATCGCTCACCTGCTTAGGAGTATATGTCAGGGAATGCTCTTCTATCAGCAGGACATTGCCGATTCCGATGCCCCCTGATACTCCGATACCTTTAAGCATAACTTTCACCTCCTGTAATATACCGGGCACCGACGAGCTGCCGATGCCCGGTTCGCATTATCAGAATAACTTAATTGCAGCCCGACCGATCACGGTTGACAGCTGCATCACTCAGACACGGGTGCGCACTTATTCGCCAAAGCCGTCCTCGATCATCTTTGCGCCCTCTGCCAGAGCTTCGTTTTCCTGATCGCCGTCACACACCAGCTCGATCACGCTGCCGCACTTCATGCAGGCTGCTATCAGGTTGAGGGTGCTCTTTGCGTTATAGCTGTTGCCGTTGAATTTGATGGTAACATTGCAGGGATATTTTCCCATTGCCGTTGAGAATACGGATGCGGGTCTCATGTGGAAGCCCTGTGCGTTTGGAACTGTTAAAATCTTTGATACCATAATATTATCTCCTCTACAAATTAATTTATTTCAGCTTTATTACTGTACATTAAGTATCATCTGCGGCAACGCTATTTCGCCGCTTTTTTGTCTTTGTTTCTGCCAAGGCTCTTGAGGAAGGTCAGCATTGCAGCGCCTACGACAGAGCCGATAAGCAGTGCCAGCATATACATAAACGGATTGCCAATGGTAGCGATTACGAAAATGCCGCCGTGAGGAGCCATAAGCGTACAGCCGAATGCCCAGGAGAGAGCACCTGCCGTAGCAGCGCCCAGAGCACAGGAAGGAATAACCTTCAGCGGATATGACGCCGCATAAGGAATAGCACCCTCGGTGATGAAGGACAGACCCATGATGTAGTTTACAACGCCGTTTTTGCGCTCATCGGGGGTCCAGAGCTTCCTGAAAATAGTTGTTGACAGTGCGATAGCTATAGGTGGCACCATGCCGCCGATCATTACGCAGGCCATGATCTGATATGCTACGGTAGGATCAGCCAATGTAGCGGCATTGGTCAGCATGCCTGTGCCAAAAACGTAAGCCGCTTTGTTAAACGGTCCGCCCATATCAATGGACATCATTGCACCCAGGATGCAGCCTAAAAGCATACCGAAATTATTGTTGCCAAGCCATGCAAGACCATCGTTAAGGCCTGTGTTGATAACAGCCATCACCGGGTTTACGGCACACATCATCACACCGACGATGCCAAGACCTGCAAGGGGATAGAGAAGCACCGGTTTGATGCCTTCAAGGGCTCTCGGGAAGTGGTCGCAGAGCTTTTCAAAGAGCTTCATCAGGAGACCTGCAAGGAAGCCTGCCAGCAATGCGCCAAGGAATCCTGAAGGGATAGCGTCCTTAGCTCCGGGATTGTCAAAGGTTGCGCCGTTGGAAGCCAGCAGACCGCCCACGATACCTACCAGCAGACCGGGTCTGTCGGCAATTGACATAGCTATGAAGCCCGCAAGCAGGGGCAGCATAAAGTTAAAGGCATAGCCGCCTATGGTCTTGAACCATGCAGCCACAGGATTTACGGAACCGAAGTTGGAGTTTCCTGCCGCGTCAACACCGCAGGCAGAGTCGATAAGGAATGCGATGGCGATAAAGATACCGCCCGCAACAACGAAGGGAAGCATGTGGGAAACGCCGTTCATCAGATGCTTATAGAGCTTTCTGCCGAAGCTCTCGTTTCCTGAGGAAGCGGCAGCCTCAGCCTTTTTGTCAGCGTGGAAAATCGGAGCCTGTTTATTGATGATCTTGTTGATGAGCTCCTCAGGCTTGTGGATACCGTCAGCCACCTTGGTAGAGAATACTGGCTTTCCGTCAAATCTTGCGGTCTCAACGCTCTTGTCCGCCGCAATGATAATGCCGTCGCATTCTTCGATCTCCTTGGCAGTCAGCACATTCTTCGCTCCGCCTGAGCCGTTGGTCTCCACCTTGATGGAGATGCCCATTTTTTCGCCCGCCTTGCTGAGGGCCTCGGCAGCCATATATGTATGAGCGATACCTGTCGGGCAAGCCGTCACCGCCAGCACCCTTATCCTGCCGTCCTTTTCAGCCTTGGCGGCCTCCTTCGGCTCCCCCTTCTTTGACTCCTCCGGGAACTTCTCGGTTTCCTTCTCGTCAATAAGCTTCAGAAACTCATCCGCATTCTTTGCGGCCTTCAGCTTTGCGGTAAAGTCCATATCCATAAGCATCTGCATCATTCTTGCCAGCACCTCAAGGTGAACATCACCGTCAGTGGTTGCCGCAATCATAAATATCAGCTTGCAGGCCTCTCCGTCCGGCGAACCATAATCTACACCTGCTGGCACGGTGATAGCCGTCAGTGCAGGAGCCTTGACCGCCTCGCTCTTTGCGTGAGGAATGGCGATCTCCATGCCGATGGCGGTGGTGCCCATTTCCTCTCTCTTGAGTATGCCCTCTTTATATGCCTTTCTGTCCTTGAGGTTGCCGCATTTCTCGTGAAGTGCCACTAACTTTTCGATAGCATCAGGCTTATCCTTCACACTTGCGCCGATCTCGATGCCCTGTTTTTTTAGCAAATCGGTTATTCTCATTTCAATACCCCCTTATTTTGAAATTATCACAGGAGCCTCATCTCTTGGACTCCCAATAGTCACGCACTCAGTCAGAGCTTTGCAAGGATCTCCATTATCTTGTCCCTTGTGGCAAGGCCGAGAGAAAACGCCGTCGCATTGCCGCAGGCTGTGCCAAGCCTGAGAGCATAGCCGTAATCATTCTTTTGCTCACACCCGGCAATGAAGCCCGCCACCATAGAGTCACCCGACCCCACGGTATTGAGCACCTTTTCCTTGACCACTCCTGAGCGATAGGTCTTGCCGTCCTCCGCAAAGAGCACCGCTCCGTCTCCGCCCAGGGACACGATGACGTTTGTTGCGCCCATTTTCATAAGCTCCCTTGCGCACTCCTCCGTCTCCTTTTCGTCACTGACTTCTCTGCCAAAGATCTCGGAAAGCTCCTGACGGTTTGGCTTGATAAGGAAGGGTCTGTATTTCAGGCAATTGAGAAGGAGCTTTTTGGTAGCGTCCACCACAATGCGCACATCTCTCCCCTCAAGCCTCTTGAGTATCCTCTCATAGGCGTCGTCCGATACGGTCTTTGGTATGCTTCCCGCAAGCACGATAGTATCACCGTCAGTGATCTTATCCGTCTTTTGCAAAAGCCGGTCAAACTCCTCCTCGGAAATGTGGGGCCCCTGACAATTGATCTCGCTTTCCTTATCCGCCTTCACCTTGATATTGATGCGTGAGATGCCTTCCTTCAGCCGGATGAAATCCGAGCATATCCCAAGCTCCTGCAGTCCCTTTTCTATCGCTTCGCCGGTGAAGCCGGCAGTAAATCCCAATGCAGTGCTTTTTATTCCCAGCTCTGCAAGGATGCAGGACACGTTGATCCCCTTGCCGCCGATGAAGTAATCCTCGCCGGTAGTACGGTTAGTGATCCCGCTCACAAAGGAATCCAGCCGCACCACATAGTCAATGGAAGGATTAAGCGTCAGTGTATAGATCATGATATCACCTCCCTTATTATCGTTTTATCCGAAAAGCTGTTGTAGGGCAGCTTATCTGTGATGATACAGCACTTTTTCAGCTCCGCAAAGGTCACCGGATAGACCCGCCTGAATTTGCTGTGGTCAGCAAGGACAAACACCGCAAAGCTCTTTTCGATAGCCTTGGACTTCATCATTGCCTCATCGCTGTCAGGAGTAGTATAACCTGAGGTAATGTCTATCCCGTTGGTGCCGATAAATGCCTTGGTAAAATTGAACCTCTGAAGATAGTTTATCCCTTCAGGCCCGATCACCGAAGCGGTCACAGCCCTCATCCTGCCGCACACCATATAGGCATTGAGCCCCTTTGCAAGAAGTTTTTGAGCATGGATGATGCCGTTTGTGACAAATATTGCCCTGGTGCTTCCGATATGGTCCACCAGCCTTGATGTGGTCGTGCCGGAATCAATATAAACAAAATCATCGTCATTGATCAGAGTCGCCGCATATTCCGCAATCAGCTCCTTCTCCTGCGCCATGAGCTTTTCTCTTATGCTAATCTCATCCTCCACGGTGCCCTCGGTGCGGTTGATGGCAGTAGCGCCTCCATAGACCTTTCTCAGCCTGCCCTCCCGGTCAAGGACGATCAGGTCCCTGCGTATGGTGGATTCTGACGTATCAAGAGCCAGCGCAAGCTCCGAAACGGTTGCGGCGTCTCTCTCCGCAAGAATATCCAGAATAGTCCTATATCGCTCTTGTGTAAGCATTTTACCTCACCCCTATCCTGTCCTCCTGATCAAATTATAACAGATATTTTCCTAATGTCAAGCACATTTAATCATATTTCTTCAATGTTAATCAAAAGTTCACTATTTATTCATGTTTTTATGTTATTACTTAATCATAGAAATTCATAAGTTGCTATTTTACACCAATTATGGTTAATTCCCCAAAATTATACAGTTTATTCACAATTATAACCTGAAAGGAGCTTCCCTATGGAAATGAGAGACAAATATCTGAGACTTCTTTCCGAAAAATATCCCACCATGCGATCTCTCTCCCGTGAGATCATCAACCTCTCCGCCATTCTCAACCTTCCCAAGGGCACCGAGCATTTTATGAGCGATATTCACGGCGAATACGAGGCATTTTGCCATATCCTCAACAACTGTGCAGGGGTCATCCGTGAAAAGGCTGATCTGATCTACGGCGACCGTCTTTCCGACAGCGAGATCGAGGAGATCTGCACCATCATCTATTACCCAAAGGAAAAGCTCAGGCACATCAAGAGCGAGCGTGTCATCAGTGCCGAGCGCTATCGTCTGATAATCCACCGGATGATAGAGATAGCCGGCGTGCTTTCCTCAAAATATACCCGTTCAAAGGTGCGCAAGGCTATGCCTGAGGATTATGCGTACATCATCGACGAGCTTCTCCATGCCCAGAAGGACGAGGATGACAACCAGATACTTTATCATCAGAAGATACTGGACAGCATCATAGGAATTGATGCAGAGGACTTCATCGACGCACTTGCGGGGCTGATAAAAAGGCTTGCCGTTGACCACCTGCACATTGTGGGGGACATCTTTGACAGGGGGGCAAACGCCGACAAGATAATTGATCTGCTGATGAAGCATCATTCACTTGACATACAGTGGGGTAACCATGATATACTATGGATAGGTGCGGCATCGGGCAACGAAGCCTGCATTGCCAATGCAGTCAGGGGCTGCATAAAATATAAAACACTGGAGATATTGGAGAGCGGCTACGGCATCAGCCTGAGGGATCTGACGGTCTTTGCAGGCAGTGCCTATGACGATGAGGACATAATGAAAAGGGCTTTGAGAGCCATCACTGTCATGCAGTTTAAGGCAGAAGGTCAGGCCATTTTGCGAAACCCGGATTATCGGATGAACGACAGGCTCCTTCTGGAAAAAATCGACAAGGACGCAGGCACCATAGAGCTTGACGGGCGGGTTTATCCTCTTAACAGTTCGTGTCTGCCCACTCTCGATCCAAAGTCTCCCTACAGCTATTCACCCGAGGAGAAGCGGATCATGGAAGGTCTCAAATCAGCCTTCCTCAGCAGCTCACGGCTGCGCAGCCACATACGCTTCCTGCTGGAAAAGGGCAGCATGTATCTCTGTCACAACGGCAACCTGCTTTATCACGGCTGCATTCCCCTTGATGATGACGGCAACTTCTTTGGGGTCAGTCTTTTTGGCAGGCTGTATAAGGGTCGTGCTCTCCTTGATCTGGCGGACAGCACCGTGCGCAAGGTATGGTTTAGCCGTGATAAAAGCCCTGAGGAGCTGGATCTGTTGTGGTTCCTGTGGTGCGGCAGACGTTCGCCACTGTGCGGCAGGAACATCAAGACCTTTGAGCGTTACTTCATTGACGACAAGAGCACCTGGCATGAAGAATCCGATCCCTATTACAGATATTATGAGACCGAGAAGTGCTGCAGCATGATACTCAGAGAGTTTGACCTCTATTCCCCCTACTCTCACATCATCAACGGGCACACTCCTGTGCTGGCATCCAGCGGCGAACAGCCCCTCAAAGCAGGCGGCAGACTTTTGGTCATAGACGGTGGCTTTTGCAAGGATTATCACCGCAAAACAGGCATTGCGGGATACACGCTCATTTATAATTCCCATGGGCTGCGGATCAAGTCGCACCAGCCCTTTGAGTCAATAGAGAAAGCTCTCAGCGAAAATACCGACATCATTTCAAGCTCTCAGCTCATCGAAACCGAAAAGAACAGGATCATGGTCAAGGACACCGACAACGGCAAGCGGATCATGGAAGAGATCGACGATCTTTATGAGCTGCTGGAATACTATAAGCATCTCTAAACGGCAAGCTGCCAACGCAGAGCCTGCGCACCCCAATTTGCGGGGCAGAATGTCTGATTTCTAAGTTGGCTGCTCGCAGTTGAAAGACTAACTAAAGAGGACAATACAAAAGTTTCGCCAGCCTTTTCAAAGGCTGCGGGGTGCATGGGCAGAGCCCCTGCTCGCTCTCCGCAGAGAGCGAAAAACTTTATGCAGAAGCGCCCGAAAGGGGGATGAATTAAAAAAAGCGTCCGGTGGACGGTTTTTTCAAGAGGGGGAGCCCTGCGCTTAAGGACTCCCCCTACAGGCGGTTCAGAGCCAATTATTCCAAGCTGATAGGCTTGTAGCCGCAAGCTGCCGGGTCATAAAGCATAAAATTCTTATTACATAACAGGAGGCAAACAATGAAACGAAAATTCCTATCAGCAATACTCTTTCCTGCGCTCTGCATAACAATGATGATTTCCGCAGGGTGCTCAGGTTCTTCAGGCTCATCGGGCGGCGGTGCCGTGATCGGGCCTAACGGTCAGCCTATCTTTACCGGTAATTCAACACCTGCTGCCTCAACCACTGCTCCCACTCAGAACAACCCCGCCGCAGGATTTGTAGGGACATGGGTGCACACTTATGATTATTTCGGCAGCACCTATCGCACTACCCTTGTGCTGGGCAATGACGGTTCGGCAATGTATTACAATGAAGAAGCGGAGCTTGGCAATTTTTCCGGCTATTGGGGCACCTCGGACGGCGGAATGACCATAACCATCAACCGCAGTGACGGGATTGTTTCCACCTGCAGGATACAGGGGGCCACGCTCATTGAGACGACAAACGAAGGCGGTTACACTTACGAGGCCGAATATCAGCGGCAGTAAGGAACAGCGATACTTCAGACCAAAACAAAACACATACCGGAGATGTCTGATACTCTCTGGTATGTGTTTTTTACAAGCCGTCTCATATGATTTTAACTTTATGCACAAACAGGCCTGATTCCTTTCGGAATCAGGCTATCTTTCTTATATGTTGGAGAGCGTTGCTCTCCAAACCTCTCACGAGGAGCGCTGCTCCTCGACCTCGCAAGCTTTTGAAAAAGCTTGAGCAAAACTTTTGACTTGTCGACCTTGGGTAGACCTTTTGACTTGTCGACTTTGAGCAGAACTATGCACTGTGAATGCAATGACAGCTGCCGGAATGGGTTTACTCATCTTCCGCTCTGTCCATAACCTCTATTACATCCTCGATCACGTCAATGTACGCCGATGGTGGATTTGCCCCTACAATCCGCTCGATTATTTTTCCGTTGCGGAAGAATATTACCGTTGGGGTGGTTTCTATGGCAAAAACCGACGCCGCATCAGGAGATTGCTCCACGTCAAGTGCATAAATCCTCATGTAATCATAGTATTCATCAGCAATCTCTTCAATAATCGGGATCAGCCCCCTGCTGTGCACACACCACTGAGAATAAAACAGCACAGCGCAGAATCCTCGCTCGATCCTTACATCCAGATCATAGGAATCTATAAGTATTATATCTTCGCTCAAATCTATCACCCTTATAGCGTCATTTTTCGATAGTGCAAGATGGTATAATAGGTTCATCGCCGCAGCAAACAAACCTCACAGCGCCGGGTTTGATAATGCTGCAAACGATCCTCGTGAGAGTGCAGGTCATCCATGCCTTTTTTCATCCATGGTCTGTCTGAGCCTTACCGCAAAAAAACCGATGAAGGGAAGCTGCTTCTGCTCAAATTTGATAGCGGAGCTGATGCCCATCGCCATCATCATAATGTAAGCCAGAGAGATGCCACCGGTGAGCAAAAAGCCCATAATAGTCCTGAACTCAGGCAAAAACGAGAATATCAGCATCAGAATACCCTCAACAAAATAGAGTGCTGTAAAAACTCCGAAAAGGACAGCTCCCTGATACTTGTGAAAACGCAGATCAGGATTATCCTTTTCCACTGCAAAATGCCCTACGATAAAAAGGATCGAAATATATGATAAGGCAGACAGAAACTTGATATTGTCATTTTTTTCGCTCATTTACCCCACGCTCCCGATGTAACAGGCTGAACATTCGCCGGATTTATTCATATATATTCTATAATACATATCATGAGATTGCAAGAGATTTTTATTGAATAATTCCGCTTATGCCCTCAGCAAGGCACTGACCGGGGCTTCTCATGGGAGGAGCGCACGAGGGTATATAATTGTTTGTCGTTTCATATAGATGTGTAGAAAAACTAAAGAGGTTTGACCTCATAGGAAAGGAATGAAGGCAAAATGACAGGATATTATCCTGAAGGCAGGCTCATTAATACGGTGGAGAATCTATCCGCCATGCAATCTCTGTCAGCTCTTACAGAAGCCTGTCACGAGGGCAGGATACTGGAGGCAAGGGCTGTGGTGTGCAACTCATCCCATGACCTGATCGTTGACCTTGGCATCATGAAGGGAGTGATCCCCCGTGAAGAGGGCGCTGTGGGCATCAGAGAGGGCAGCGTCAGGGATATTGCGGTGATATCCCGTGTAAACAGACCGGTGTGCTTTGTGGTCACAGACATCAAGAAGGATGAAGCCGGACGTATGACTGCCATTCTTTCACGCCGCATTGCCCAGGAAAGATGTCTGAGGGATTACATCAGCCAGCTTGTTCCCGGAGACGTGATAGAGGCAAGAGTCACCCATCTTGATTCCTTTGGAGCCTTTGCCGACATCGGCTGCGGCATTGTTTCACTGCTGCCCATTGATGCGATCTCCGTATCCCGCATTGAACACCCAAGGGAAAGGCTTTCGGTGGGCATGAAGATCAGAGCCGTGATACGTTCTGTAGAAAACGGCAGGATCAGTCTTTCTCAGAAGGAGCTGCTGGGCACCTGGGAAGAAAACGTGAGCAGCTTTGAGATCGGCGAAACCGTTGCGGGGATAATCCGGTCTGTAGAGGATTACGGTGCCTTTGTGGAGCTAACCCCAAACCTTGCAGGGCTTGCGGAGATGAAGGAAGGCATCCGCCCCGGTCAGCAGGCAAGTGTTTACATCAAAAACATCATACCTGACAGGATGAAGATAAAGCTGATAATCATTGACACCTTCAATTTTGATGACGAGCCAAAGGAGCCGGTTTATTATTTTTCGGGAAGTCATATAGATTCCTTTTGCTACTCGCCAGCCTGTTGCGAAAAGCGGATAGAGACGATCTTTTCAGGGGCAGGCAATCTTATTCGCAACGTAAGCTAAACTCACCTGAAACCATGCTAATATATCCCCAAAAAGCTCCCAACCATACCTTTATGATATGGCTGGGAGCTTTGATTTATTGGTTATTTCATTGTTTATACTCGTTTATCACTCGGATTATCAGATCATAAAGCTTCTCTACCTTATACTCTCCAATAATCGGTTCAAGATGTGAATATCCTACTCCGGAATCGTCCGTCAGGAATACATAAGTACCGCCTGTGGTGATGGCGCAGGCTCTGCAAAACAGCTCAATTTCTCTCTCTGAGTTAGAGGAAACTACCGGTATCAGCCTGATGCCCTTTTCAGCTGCCGCTTTGATGGACTTTATCAGTGACTCTTCAGTGCCTTCGTGGGGCGGCGCATCAAGGATCATAAACGCAAGCTTCACTGATTCATCCGACCACTTAGAATTGAGAATGGATTCCTCAAGGATCCTGTCAACAGCTTCCGGAATATCTCCGCCCTCGTTTGCGCTCTCTGAATTGAGATGGGTCTGGAGATCCTTTACATTTTTGGTAAAGTCATAGCACTTTGTCACATATTCGTCGCCCTCGTCACGGTAGAAGTTGACGGAATAGCGTGTATCATCATCCCCCGCATCCTCGGTAATGGCAGTAAACTCCTTCTGGAGAAATGCCATCTCATCTGACATAGAGCCTGTGGCGTCAACTATAAACATAAGGTCAAGATTCTTATAGAGCTTGTTTTCGCCGTCAAAGGTCACATCCATCTTTGCATCCATAAAGTTATTATTATGCTGCTGTGACTGGGGGTCAACCTCGGTTACAGGCATGGGCACGTCAAGCTCCAGAGGATATTTTTCAGTCTTTGAGCCGTCGCTGACCTGTATGGTGCTGCCTGCGCCCTTCATGTCATCAAAGAGATATGCAACACCCTGCTTGTCGGTCACTGCTGACCAAAGCACCTTTTCATCCTTGTCAAGCAGCTCTACCCTGGCATTGACAACAGGCTGCTTGTCTGAGGACAATACATCCACCTTCACACGATATCTCGGGTCAATGCCAAAGCTTGGGAAGGTGATTCTCTGGGAATTGACAAGGTTTGTGAAGAAGCCCCAATTTTCATTGTCCTTCCATTCACCCGCTGTCAGAAGCCCTACCTGTGGCTCTATTTCCGGCAATTCCGAGACCTCGGGCAGCTCGATTATTTCATCATCAGGAAGCTTCTTTTCCCCGCCGTCAGGAATTATCGCACCGGAACCGACTTCGACAGGGGCAGCCGCCGACACGGAACCTGTCACTCCCTTGACGCTGTCAGCTGCAGCTCTGGCGGGGGGCTCAGCAGCTGCTTCGTATGCTATATCGTCCGTAAAGGTATCATAGGCCAGCTCCTTGCGCCCTGCATAGAGGGAATTATACTCCGTGGGAGAACTGCTTGAATAGGTGATTCTCGGTTCAACGGGCTTGTAATCATCGTCATCCCCCTCAGGGGCGGTGCTCACCACGGTTGAAGTTTTTATCTCATCGGATGAAGTCCCATCCATAGGGGCATTGCCGGCACAAGCGGACAAAGCAAGGGACAAAAATAGTGCAAGCGCTAAAAGCGTAAGTTTTCGGTTTTTCATAGTAACGACCTCCTTTTGACATAATAATCAGCATCATAGGAGATAGGTTACAGAAAATAAGAAAAATATTCAAAAAAAGTTTTATTTTTCTTCCTCGGGCTTTGGCGCAAAGGGCACTGTGTCAAACACCTCCATCACCCGGTCACGCATCCAAAACATGGGCGTGATGCGCACTGCAAAACCATAGCCGTTGTCCATCCTCCATCGGTAGCTCTCAGCCTGGGGCAGTCCATACATGGAAAGAATGGTCATAATGACTCCGCCGTGAGTCACGATGGCGGCAGTCCTCAGGTCGTCTGCGGACATTTCTTCGACTATTCTTTCAAAGCCCCTGCATACACGCTTGGCAAAATCCCTGCCGCTTTCACCCTCCGGCGGCGGCGTCTTGTCAGAGTTTTGAAGCCACTGAGCAAAGGCGGGGTCCCCTGCCAGATCTGCGGCGGTCTTGCCCTCCCATTTGCCAAAATCACATTCTCTGAGTGCGCCCACTGTTTTGATCTCCCTGCCGGGGTATATCACCCCACAGCTCTCGGTGCAGCGGCGCAGAGGGCTTGAATATATCCTGTCGGCGTCGGGATAGCCAAAGCTTTCACTTATTTCCACGAGTGCAGATCGTCCCTTTGCTGAGATTCCCACATCGGTGGTGCCGATATATCTGCCCAGATTTGACTCATCAACAGCCCCATGACGGATAAAATAAATTGTATATGTCTGCATAAATTTTTCTGTCCTTTTCTGCTAAATTTCTGGCTTTGAGCTTAAAAAAACCAAAAAACAACTTTACAAACAGTTGTAAATGTATTATAATTTACATACTGTTTAAGCTGTCGCATCATGTCGCAATATGCGTGTGCGAAGATGATTTTTTTCTGTGTTATTAATATATAATGTTAAGCATTTGTTGTCAAGGGGGGTGCGTTATGGCAAACGATTTTCCGAGAATGGTTATGCTTCTCAGGAAGGAACGTGGACTGAGTCAGAAGCAGGTGGCTCTGGATCTCAACATTTCACAGGCTCTGCTTTCCCACTACGAAAAGGGTATCCGTGAGTGCGGATTGGATTTCATGGTGAAGATTGCGGACTATTTTAATGTTTCCTGTGATTACCTTCTTGGCAGGACCAGCGAAAGAAGTATCGGAGGCTACAGCTATACCGCCCCAACCGCTGTGTCGGCGCCCGAGGCCAAGAATGAAGAAAAGCGCTCTTCTGTCGTTATCGATCATAACAAAAAGCTCATCAGTGATTCGCTGGAGATAGTGTTCAGACTACTGGAGCAAGCCGATCACAAAGGACTTACGGCGGAAGTATCATCCTATCTGATGGTGACCGTCTACAAGCTGATCAGGGCGATTTATTCGACAAACCCCAAAAACCCGCAGGCGATGTTTTCTGTAATACCCGAGCTTTATAAGGGTGTATCCACGGCATTGCAGAGCGTAGTGGAAGCCAACATCAACTGTATTGCCTCAGGAAAAACAGCCGGGGATTTCCGAGGGATTGACAGCGGAGCAGCTCCTTCCCTATCGCCGGACATCATATCAAAGACATATCCAGAGCTTGCGCATTCTCTATATGCACTCATCCGAGAGGTTGAGAGCAACATGAAAAAGCTGATATAAAAGCCGTATCTCACAGGAAGTGGAGATACGGCTTGATTTTTTTATTTCACGCAAAAACTAAAGTGTAGTGCCACGATGACTATCAACGTAAAATTGGGAGCGTCGGCAAGCTGCCGCTCCCAATTTGCGCTGCACGCTCCACTCCGTTTCGCTCTGTGTACGAACCGAACATTCACTGCTCGCGGTTGATAGTATCATCACGCTGGCGAAACTTTTGTGTTGATGACTCTGTTATGAAAAATAAACTGTCTCCTCCTGGGGCTTTGCGGCAGGCTTCGCCTCGGTAACATAAAACATGGGCCCGACTTCGTTGCCAAACATCTTGTCCTTCTGCGCCTTGACCGTTGCCGTTACCATATACCAGCCCTTGTTTGCAAGAGTAGACGCCTGCTTAAACTTGCAGAGAAAGCCTACATAACGGATATCCTCAACACAACAGGTCATGGCAAACCGCCCGCCTACAAAGGTGTCCGGGGGCATCTTGTTGCTGCGTGCTACCAGCGCCTTGAATCTGATGGTTTTGCCATTATAGTTCTGGGGCTTGTCCATGGCGTCCAGATATAGCAATCCAAAGTCCTCATCCTTGACCTCGATGACCGGTGCATTGACATCAAAGGGCAGAGGATCGACAATATCATCGTTTTCGACAGAACCGTCCTCATATTCATACACAATAGCGGCCCTGCGGTTGATCGCCCTGACTATGGTGTGGAGCTTCATCTTGTCGATATCACTGCTGTATCTGTTGAAGATGACCAGCTCGGTGACGTTTATCTTATCATAAACAAGCTGACGCATATTACTGTTATACATATCAAAGGTCTTGGCGTCGGCAACCATCATTATCTGATAAATCTGCCAGTTGCGGGGCATTACCTTGCCAAGATCATTGAGCAGCCACATTCCGTTATACTCAATGAGCACTCGGTC
The DNA here is from genome assembly GCA_902768825.1 of uncultured Ruminococcus sp. Classification (GTDB taxonomy): domain Bacteria; phylum Bacillota; class Clostridia; order Oscillospirales; family Acutalibacteraceae; genus UBA1213. The sequence continues at coordinate 15,150 of CACXMR010000020.1, read as the reverse complement.
TGCCCTTGACTTTTTGAGTGATTCCGTCAGGAACTGCTCGGTAAGCTGTTCTTTGTCCTCCACGGTTACAATTGTGACGTTTCTGCCGCCCACATATTTAGAGGTGTCCAGCTCTTCCTCGCCCTCCTCGCAGAGTATCACGAGGGTCTTGTCGCCGCTCATAAAGTTTCTGTCGCAAAGGTTTTCCTGCATGAACCTGGTTTTGCCTCCGTCAAGAAAGCCTAAAAAAAGGTATACGGGTACTGTGTTCATGGTTCTTCTCCGTTCTCTCTGTTATTTCAGCCCAAACAGCTCTTCAAGAGCAGCTTCTTTAAGCTTTGAGCCGATGACACAGATTCGTCCTGTATAATCGGCTGTTCCCGTGCGGACGTCGGACTCCTCGGGCACAAAATCAAAGTGTATCCAGCTTCCGTCAGCAGCGGGAACTATGCCCTTTGCCCGCAGCACAAGTCCATACTTTTCTTCATCGGCAAAAGCACTGAGGATTTCCTTGATCTGCTCCTGGGTGTACTTCTTGGTAGTCTCCTTGCCCCAGCTGACAAACACTTCGTCAGCATGGTGATGATGGTGATGATGTCCCTCGTGGTCGTGATGATGGCACTCACATTCGGGATCGTCACACTCACCCTCATGGTGATGGTGGTGCTCATGCTCTTCCTCGTCATGGCCATGGTGGTGATGATGATGCTCGTGCTCTTCCTCGTCATGGTCATGGTGGTGATGATGGTGCTCGTGCTCCTCTTCATCATGGTCATGGTGGTGATGATGGTGTTCATGCTCCTTTTCATCATGGTCATGGTGGTGATGGTGATGACACTCACACTCAGGATCATCACATTCCTCATCGTGGTGCACATCCTCAACCGTAAGGAGAGCCTTGCCCTCTGTCGCCGCAAGAATCTGCTCACCGGTCAGCTCATCCCAGGGAGTCGTAACGATAGCAGCCTTGTCATTGTGTGCCCTGAGAAGCTCAAGATCTGCCTGGAGCTTGTCATCGGTAACATTCTGGGTCCTGCTGAGGATAATAGTGCTGGCGCTCTCGATCTGATTGTTATAGAACTCGCCGAAGTTCTTCATGTAGATCTTGCATTTTGTAGCATCCGCCACGGTTACGAAGCTGTTAAGGATAACCTCATCATTTGCGACGGTCTTAACAGCGTTTATTACGTCAGAAAGCTTGCCCACACCTGAAGGCTCAATGATAATCCTGTCGGGGTGATACTCCTGCAGCACCTTGTTGAGAGCCTCTCTGAAATCTCCCACCAGTGAACAGCATATACAGCCGGAGTTCATCTCGTTTATCTTAATGCCTGCTTCCTTGAGAAAACCGCCGTCAATGCCTATCTCACCAAATTCGTTTTCGATAAGAACAAGCTGCTCATTGTGATAGCCTTCTTTAATGAGCTTTTTTATCAGAGTTGTCTTACCAGCACCGAGAAAGCCCGAAAAAATATCAATCTTAGTCATAACACTGTCTCTCCTTTTCTTTTTCTGTCTGATCGGCAGGATATGCCACTTATCAGACACCTGCTAACCATTATATACCCTTTTTTCGCAAATTTCAATTTATTATGGTGTGAAATAATTATTTATTCCCGGACAGTAGGCTGAGACTGTCAACAAGGCTGTCCTTTGGCAAAACATTTATTTTTTCCTCGCCACGGGAATAGTAGGACATAATATAGTCCGGTTTTTCGATGGTATGGACATTTTCGGCGCCGTCGCTCTTATCGGTCACACCGGCAAAGCCCATTGTCAGCCCCTTGCCGGAAAGCTTTGAAAGGCACTCCTTTCTTGTCCACAGCCTCAGAAAGGCCCGCTGAGGGTCAGAGCTTTGGGCTATCATGTGCTGCTCATCGATATCACAGACACGGCTGATAGTTTTTTGTCCGACCTGTCTGATATCGGTGATATCCACGGCGGTATCATAGTCTGAGAGGATGCAGCAAACGGCGTTTTTTGCGTGGCTGAAATTGAAATAGATATGCTCATGTTCACAAAGATAAGGCTTTCCGTGCTCACCGAAACGAAACAACGGAGCGTCGGTTATCCCGTATTCCCGCAGAAGCCCGTATCTTAGCAGCAAGTAGGCAGCGCTGCTGTCTGTTTTATCGTGAAGAGCTCTGAGCAGGTTAATTTTTTCAAGCCGCTGAGGGCTCAGAAATGGCAATGCCTCCTCGAGAAAATTCTCCGTGAGCCTGTCGGTATTTTCCAAAAGATAAATCATTCGATCTCCTCCAGCGGGTAGCCTCCGGCGGCCAGGGTTCCTCGCCCTGGACCTCGCAAGGGACATGAGTCCCTTGACCCGCAAATATGTGTAGCTTTTTTTTCTGACCAAAGATTCACCGGTCGCAGCTGAAAGTAGTATCCAAAGAGGACAACACAAAGCTTGCGGATTCCAAAGGGTGCGGGTGTCCGGTGGACACCTCTGCGAAGCAGAAGCACCGACCGAACGCAGTGAAACAAGTGCCCTTGGGGTGCCGACAGGCGAGACTCAGAGCCTTTGGGCACTCTCCGCAGAGAGCGAAAAACTTTAGCATGAGAATCCCTCCGCAAGGGGTGAATGAAAAAACGTACAGTGGACGGTTTTTTCAAGAGGGGGAGCCTGACAACCCTGAACAACACTCCACCGCCGGCGGCTGCCGGCTTGACAAATAAAAAAACAAAGCAAAAGGCTGCATCGCCATCACGGAGCTGCAGCCTGACTTGAGCTTACTTTTCGGCAGGCTCCCATTTGCACCTTACAGGTGAGACTATGGAGCCTTCTTTTTTCATAGCAGTCATGGTCTTGTCTACCACCTTGCGGTCAAGACCTGTCAGCTCTGCTATCTTTCCTGCATTCAGCGGTTCCCCTGCGCCCTTCATGGCTTCCAGAATCATTTCCTTCTCTGTCATAAACTCACCCCCATCGCCTTTGGCAATATTTCATTCAGCTAACGCTGTATTTCCACGGAACAAAATTCCAGCGAAAGAGCTTTTTTTTCAGCTCCGGAGAAGTCCTGCTGTTAGAGTGCAGATACTCCGCATAGCCCTTTTGCTTCAGGGACTTTTTGACAGCCTTATAGGAAAAGCCCTGCTTTAAGAGAATATCCACCACCGAAAGCACCACAGAAGGGAGCTTCTGCCCCTCAAACAGCTCCGTCAGCATGATATTATCCTTGCGCTGGAGCTTCATGCGCTCATACACCTTTATCATTGAGTCTATTCTCTCGTAGCAGTTTATGATCTCCCCCGGATTGTCCTTTGCCGGCACACTGTCGGGATCTCTCTCAAGCCTGATATCCGCACAGGCGATCTGCGGGTCAAAAAGCAGCACATTATAGATAAAAGCCTCCACATATCCGAAGCTGTATTCATCATAGAACTTGATATGGTTCATCAGCAGGTATTCTCTCTTTAGCATGACCGCCGTAAAATCAAAGTATACCCTCGAATGTATCAGGTCGGCCATGAGCTTGGAGGAATCGACTATTTCGGTGCCCGCCTTGCAGATAGCAGCTTCGGCAGAGGATTCCACGCCGGACATCTGGGAGGGTATCGCAAAAACAAAATCCGCAGCGTTTTCGTCAGCAGTCCTGAGATATTCCTTAAAGTAATTCTTATAAAGCCTGCTGGGATAGACGAAGGTAATATACTTGCCGTCGGACTTGTATATTCCGGTATTGAGGGCAGAACTGATGGTGCCGCTGCCGCTCTGGATAACGCAGCCCCTGAGATCGTTCTTCTTTATCTCCTCAAGCGCCCAGATAACACTATTGTCAGTGGAATTCATATCAATGACGATAAACTCCACCTCAACACCCGAAAGCTCCGAGGAAATCCTTCTGATTATTTCGGCAATATAGCAGTTATTATTTTTTGAAGGAATAATGATTGACAGATCCACATTAGCCATAAAAATACTCCCCACAAGATACTCTGGGTTTATTATAGCACAATCAAATCAAAAATGCTAAATGAATCTCATAAAATTTCCGAGGAGATGCACTGGATTTTTTGTCCATTTTAACAATAAACAGATATGTTCACCCCAACCTGAGATGATCATATCTGTTGATATTGTGCTATTTATTTGCATCAGACGCCGATCTTTTCCTTGATGAGGTCGGCGGTCTCCTGAGCAAGCCTTGTGATAAGCTCCTTGTCCAGACCCTCCAGCATTACTCTCACAAGAGGTTCCGTGCCGGAAAGCCTTACGAGGATCCTTCCGTCGCTGCCAAGCTCCTTCCTGACATCCTCGATCTTATTTTTGATAGCCTGGTTTGTAAAGAAGTGCAGCTTTCCTTCGTTTGTCACCTTGACATTGATCAGCACCTGAGGATACTTGGTCATCAGGGTGGCAATGCTTGAAAGCTTTGCCCTGCGCCTGTTGATGAGGCTCAGAAGCTGGGCTGCGGTGAGCTGGCCGTCTCCGGTAGTGGAATAATCCAGGAAAATCACATGACCCGACTGCTCTCCTCCAAAATTGTAGCCCTCACGGAGCATTGCCTCCAAAACGTATCTGTCGCCTACATCCGTTGAAATGAAGTGCAGACCGTTATCACTGCAGAAGCGGCTGAAGCCCATATTTGACATTACAGTGCCCACGGCAGCGTTCCTCTTCAGCTTTTTGCGTGAAGCCAGGTCAAGGGCGCATATTGCCATGATGAAATCACCGTCAATGACATTGCCCTGTTCATCCACGGCAAGGCATCTGTCAGCATCTCCGTCAAAGGCAATGCCTGCCTCAAGACCATTTTCCACCACGAATTTCCTGAGGGTATCAAGATGTGTAGAGCCGCAGTTGTCGTTGATATTAGTGCCGTCGGGCTTGTCTGCGATCATAAAGCACTCGGCTCCAAGTCTGGTGAAAAGCTGCTCTGCGGTGCTGGATGCAGAACCGTTGGAACAGTCTATGGCAATTTTCATGCCGTCCAGACGATAAGGCACCGTTGAGATGATATGCTCGATATACAGCTCCCTTGCGTCCTTTGCCCTGCTCACTCTGCCCAGGCCATCACCCGTGGGCTTATAAAAGGGCTTTGACTTGTCTATAACAATGGATTCGATCTCCTCCTCCAGAGCGTCGGGCAGCTTATAGCCGTCGCTTGAAAAGATCTTTATTCCGTTATACTCAAAGGGATTGTGGGACGCAGATATCATAATTCCTGCGTCGGCCTTATATTCCTTGATAAGAAATGCTACAGCGGGAGTAGGCACTGCTCCGAGAAGAACCACATCTGCACCGATAGAGCACAGTCCTGCGATCAGCGCACCCTCAAGCATATATGATGAACGTCTTGTGTCCTTGCCTATGAGTATCTTTGGACGGCTGTTCTCACAGTTTTCCGTCAGCACCATAGCCGCAGCCCTGCCAATATTCATTGCAAGCTCACAGGTCAGCTCCGTGTTTGCAATACCTCTTGCGCCGTCAGTTCCAAACAATCTTCCCATCACAATTCTCCTTTTCTGTAAATTCCGCTTTTTTCTTTTGTTTAAAGTTTATGCTTCAATGAGCAAAGAAATGCTATGCCCGCCGCATTGTCCGATGAAAACTCAGGCTGTGCAAAATAAGCTTCCCGGCCTCGGGACAGTCCGTCCCTCATCAGCCTGTTGGACATCACGCCACCTGCATAGAGCACCGGCATCCTTCCCCGCTCAGCCAAAACAGCGTCGCTCATGGAGCGGATGGTCTTTTCCACGCAGGCAAGACACAGCGCCGCCACCTCTTCCTTTGCCGCACCGTTTTCAAAGGCACGGCGGCACAGGTTTTCTATGCCGGACAGGCAGCAGTCGCAGCCCTTGATGGTCGCCCTTCCCTTTTGCGAAAGGGTGCACCGGGCAGCCAGAGTCTCCAGTTCCCTGCCGCAGGGGAAATTCAGTCCCAGCATGACCCCCACCCTGTCAATGAGCTGTCCTGCATTGAGGTCAAGGGTTTTTCCCAGTATCTCTGTGCGGATGATCCTTTCGGCATCGGGAGTGACCAGCACTGCTTCCGTTGTCCCGCCGGACACATGAAAGGCTATAAAGGGTTCTTCCAGCAGCACAAGATTCCCGCATGACCAGACCGCCGCAGCAATGTGCCCGCTCTGATGAGAAAACCTGTAGAGCGGCAGCTTCATCACAGACGAAAGGCACCGGGCAGCGGTCAGTCCCACCGTAAAGCAGGGCATATAGGAGCCATCCACGTCCCTGGGCCGTGAGGAAACACCGATTGCTTCAATGCTGCCCCCAAAGTCCCCCATCAGCTCCTCCAAAATCTCAGGAAGCTGCTGGGTGTGGTGAAATACCGCATCGCTCTGTCTCAGACCGCACTCACCGCTTTTTACCGGAAGCAGCTTCTTTTTTTGGATAATACCCTTTTCGTTGTCGAAAATTGCAGCGGATGTGGTATAGTTGCTGGTGTCAATCCCAAGAAAGCAGGACATCAGCTCTCACCGCTCTTTTCAAGCTTCTTTGCTGCCGAACCCAGCACACCGTTGACAAATGAGCCGTCAGCCTCGGTAGCATAGTTCTTTGCCAGCTCCACCGCTTCATTTATAGACACGCTCACAGGCACTTCCTTCACATAAAGCATCTCAAACAAAGCTATGCGAAGTATGGTCAGAGAAACCCTTGATATCCTGTTTTTCTTCCAGCCCTTCAAGTTTTCCTCGATGCTGCGGTCTATCTCTTCAATATGCTCCTCCACACCCTTGACCACAAGCTTTGCATAATCGCTCACCTGCTCATCACGGGCTGCAAGGGCATCATCAAAAACCTCCTGGGCGCTGTCGTCTCGGAACAGCCTCTCAAATACAAAATCAAGAGCCTGCTGTCTTTCCTCACGTCTGCTGAGGGGCTTTTTTTCGTTGTTTCCTGACTGAGCCATTTCGCATACTCTCCGTTCCTTATTATTTCAGTATGACCTTGTGGAAAACCTTCTTACCCTTCTTGATAACTGCAAAGCCCTTATCAAAGGCTGACACAGAAAGTGCGCTCTTTATGTCGGTCATCTTTTCATCGTCAACAGAAATGCCCCCCTGCTGGATAAGCCTCCTTGCCTCTCCCTTTGAAGGAGCAAGCTTTGTCTCTACCAGAAGGTCGATAAGGGCTATTTGCCCATCGCTGAACATCTCTCTGCCGATCTCGGTGAAGGGCATATTATTTGTATCCGATTTGCTGCCAAAGAGTGCTCTTGCACCCTCCAGAGCCTTTTCGGCTTCCTCCTGACCGTGTACAAGCTTTGTCAGCTCAAAGGCGAGGATCTCCTTTGCCTTGTTAAGCTCGCTGCCCTGCAGCTTTTCAAGCTCTCTGATCTCATCCATGGGCAGGAAGGTCAGCATCTTGAGGCACTTGACTACATCGTCATCCGAAACATTTCTCCAATACTGGAAGAAATCAAAGGGGCTTGTTTTTTCCGCATCAAGCCACACCGCACCCTTTTCGGTCTTGCCCATCTTCTTGCCCTCGGAATTGAGCAGCAGGTTGATGGTCATGGCATAGGCGTCCTTGCCAAGCTTTCTTCTGATAAGCTCGGTGCCGCCCAGCATATTGCTCCACTGGTCGTCTCCGCCAAACTGCAGGTTGCAGCCGAAGCGCTGATACAGTGACAGGAAGTCATAGCTCTGCATTATCATGTAGTTGAATTCCAGGAAGCTGAGACCTCTTTCCATCCTCTGCTTGTAGCACTCAGCCGTAAGCATACGGTTTACGCTGAAGCAGGCGCCTACATCTCTGAGCATATCCACATAGTTCAGCTTGAGCAGCCAGTCGCTGTTATTGACCATAACTGCCTTACCGTCGGAAAAGTCGATAAATCTGCTCATCTGCTTCTTAAAGCACTCGCAGTTGTGCTGGATAGTCTCCTGAGTCAACATCTTTCTCATATCGGTTTTACCCGAAGGATCCCCGATCATTGCGGTGCCGCCGCCGATAAGAGCTATGGGCTTATTGCCTGCCATCTGAAGTCTCTTCATAAGGCACAGCGCCATAAAATGCCCCACATGAAGGCTGTCGGCTGTAGGGTCAAAGCCGATGTAAAACACTGCCTTTCCCCCGTTGATCAGCTCTCTGATCTCTTTTTCGTCTGTCATCTGAGCGATAAGTCCACGCTCCTGAAGCTCTTCAAATACTCCCATTTTTTTCTGTCCTTTCCTATAGCGTGAATAGTCAACGCTTTTGTTATCTATGGGGACAAAAAACGCCCCCTGCATCTTACAGAGGGCGATAAATTACCGCGGTACCACCTCAATTTGCCGCTATCTCAAGACGGCGGCCTTATGGACTGCATACACAGTCTCCCACTGTAACGTGTGCTAAACGGTCAGGCCTAATCCAGACAAAGGTGCCATCGTTTCTCAGCCTGACGGCTCAAAGATGTATTTCACCCGGTGCCGACGGATATTTTCACCCACCATATCCTCTCTGGGGACGACTCTCCGGACTACTTCTTCTTATCACAGCCGATATGCTTAGTATATACAGTTTTTTACATTTTGTCAACGGTTTTTTCACCTTCGTGGAAATATTCATCCACAGCCACTTTATTGAGATCCTCTCCGATAACGATTATCACGTCCTGACCGTCATCGGCAGGAGATGTGCTTATATTGTTGGCATCGGCATTAAACTCAAACCATTTTTCATCGTTTTTCAAAAAGCCCTTTATCCTGTAGACACGTCCGCATCTCTCGTCCCTGAATATTCTCTCTGCCCGTTCCCTGAGATCATCTATTGATATATCATTATTCATATAATAAAGGGAACCATAGCCGTTATCCTCATCAAAGCGCTTGACAAAATCCACTCTCTTATAGCCGCAGTCCACAATATCCGTCATATCCATCACGGTTATCTCATCGGGTCTTTTTGTAATTATGTCACTGCCAAAGAGTCTGCCGCAGTATTTTTCACAGACCCTGCGCACATACCTCACGGTTTCCTCTGTTTTTTCCGGTGAAACCACGTCCGTCTTGGTCATTATGACTCTGCCGGCATTTGCAAGCTGTGAAGCAAAGATATATTCCGACTGCTCTGACATATTGGTGTCAAGACCCGCATCTACCACGGTGATAACGCTGCCGATCTCATACCATCTGTCCAGAGGGTCCTCTCTCAGCGTGTCAAAAAACTCATCGGTATCGAATATCCCAGAAGGCTCCACAATAACCCGATCATAGCCACTCATGCCCATAGCTATCAGCTTTGTCTTGAAGCGTCTTTTGTGGCAATCGGCGTCGCAGGCTCCGGCCACAGTTTCCACATCGCACCTGCTGCTCTGCAGGTCACTGAGCAGCATCATATCAACATTCACTGCACCGAGGTCATTTTCCAATATTCCCACACGATAGCCGTGTTCTATCATCCATTCCACATATCGTTTTATAAAGGTAGTCTTGCCGCTGCCAAGAAAACCTGTAATAAGGTCAATTTTTATCATCTGATTATCTCCCGAAAACGTACTTGAAACCATTGTAGCACTATCCGGGACTTTGTGCAAGGAATTTATTTCAACAAGTGCAAAAAAGTACAGCGGGTGCTGATTTGCACATCGCTGTACTCTCCTAACAGGATTTACCTTCTGTCGCCTCTGTCTCCCCTGTCGCCGCCTCTGCGGAAACCGCCTCTGTTGCCCTGGGGTCTTCTGGGAGCTATGTCGTTTTCAGGAGTGAGACCTTCTACCTCGATGAGAGCTTCACGCCTTGAAAGATTGAGACGACCCTTATCGTCAATGTCAAGAACCTTGACTATGATAATGTCATCCACATTGACCACGTCTGTGACCTTCTCGGTGCGCTTTACATCCAGCTGGGAGATGTGGCACAGGCCTTCCTTGCCGGGAGCAATCTCAACGAAAGCACCAAAGTCCATCAGCCTTGTGACCTTGCCCTTATAGATAGCACCAGGCTCAGGGTCCTTGACAATGGTGTCAACAATGGTCATTGCACGCTTGCAGTTTTCTATATCAAGGCCGGTAACATATACATGACCGTCCTCTTCAATATCGATCTTTACGTCACACTCTGCGCAGATCTTCTGGATCACCTTGCCGCCGGACCCGATGACCTCACGGATCTTATCTACAGGGATAACCGTGTTGAGCATCTTGGGCGCATACTTGGAAAGCTCTGCTCTGGGCTCAGGTATAGCCTTGAGCATTACCTCGTCAAGGATGTAGTTGCGGGCCTTGTGGGTCTTTTCCAGAGCTTCCTTGACCATTTCGGGGGTAAGGCCGCTGATCTTCAGGTCCATCTGGATAGCGGTGATGCCTTCCTTGGTGCCGGCCACCTTAAAGTCCATGTCGCCGAAGAAATCTTCAAGACCCTGGATGTCTACCATAGTCATCCAGCGGTCGCCCTCGGTGATAAGACCGCAGGAAATGCCCGCAACAGGAGCCTTGATAGGCACACCGGCGTCCATGAGTGAAAGAGTGGAGCCGCAGATAGAGCCCTGAGATGTGGAGCCGTTGGAGGAAAGGATCTCAGACACAAGCCTGATAGTATAGGGGAATTCCTCTACCGAAGGAATAACCGGAACAAGAGCACGTTCAGCCAGAGCGCCGTGACCGATCTCACGTCTGCCGGGACCTCTGGAGGGCTTTGTTTCGCCCACGGAATAGGATGGGAAGTTATAGTGATGGATATATCTCTTTGAAGTCTGGTCGTCGATGCCGTCAAGGATCTGCTGATCGCTGACGGAGCCAAGGGTAGTGATAGTGAGCACCTGAGTCTGACCTCTTGTAAAAAGACCTGAGCCGTGGACTCTGGGAAGCACGCCTACCTCAGAAGCAAGGGGACGCATCTGATCCATAGCTCTGCCGTCAACACGCTTCTGCTCGTCCAGGAGCCAGCGGCGTACGATAAACTTCTGGGTCTTGTAGAGGCAATCCTCGATCTTCTCCCCCTGATCGGGATAGATGGGGTCAAACTTCTCGTGCACTGCGTCATAGATGGGCTTGAGTCTCTCATCACGGACCTTCTTGTCGTCAGTGTCAAGTGCCACACGGATATCATCGATAGCAAATTCCTTGATAGCCTCATACATCTCCGGGTCGGGCTCGTTGCTGGGATATTCAAACTTTTCCCTGCCGATCTCTGCACGGATGCCCTTGATAAACTCGATAATAGCCTGATTTGCCTCATGTCCAGCCATAATGCCGTTATACATATCCTCATCGGAAACGATATCCGCACCGGCTTCGATCATGGCAATGCGGCTGTCGGTGGAAGCCACGGTAACTGCCATGCGGCTGACCTCACGCTGTGCCTTTGTGGGGTTGATCACAAACTCGCCGTCCACAAGGCCCACAGACACTGCTGAAATCGGTCCGTTCCAGGGAATGTCGGAAATGCTCAGGGCAATAGACGTGCCCACCATTGCCGCAATCTCGGGCAGACAATCTGGATCGTACGCCATGACCGTGCACACGATGGAAACATCATTTCTCATGTCCTTTGGGAAAAGGGGACGGATGGGTCTGTCGATAACTCTTGAAATAAGGATAGCCTTTTCTGTAGGTCTGCCCTCTCTCTTGCCAAAGCCGCCGGGGATCTTGCCCATAGCATACTGCTTCTCTTCAAAGTCAACGGACAGCGGGAAGAAATCCACACCCTCTCTGGGCTTGGGTGCCGCTGTGACGGCAACATGAACTACCGTCTCGCCATAGCGCACCAGGCAGGCGCCGTTTGCAAGCTGAGTCATTTTGCCTGTCTCGACCACCAGGGGTCTGCCTGCAAATTCTGTCTCAAATACTCTGTAATTTTCAAACATCTTATTACCTCCGTTTTTGTTTTGCAGAGGCGGGTCCCGGTTTAGCAATTAAACCGAAAAACAGACCTGCTGTTTCCCCGTTTCACTGCTAATCCCGAAGCTTCCGCCCTGCCCTCACTGTTTGATGGACCTGTAGGGATTGAAACAAGGCAGCCTGCAAAGCAGCAGACTGCCCCGAAACAATAGCTTACTTACGGATACCAAGTCTTGCAACGATCGCACGATAACGCTCGATGTCTACCTTTGTGAGGTAGCTGAGGAGACTTCTTCTCTGACCGATCATCTTGAAGAGACCACGTCTTGAGTGATGGTCCTTCTTGTGAGTCTTGAGGTGCTCGGTAAGGTCATTGATCCTCTTTGTGAGCAGAGCGATCTGCACCTCAGGTGAGCCTGTGTCGCCCTCATGGGTTGCATACTCCTTGATTATTGCATCCTTTTCTTCTTTCAGCATGGTTTATCCACCTTTACAAAATATTTTGTCAAACCCTCATTCTCAGTAAGCGGCTGTGGACCGCTCCCTGCAGGAAGCTTTATCCGCAAACCGGGGACGGGGCATCAACGTATCTGATTATATCACAAGCAGGCTGTTTTGTAAAGCCCCTTTTTGCCTTTGTGTCACACTATCCGCCTGAAGCTTTTTTCAAGGTCGGTTTTGGACATGAAGAAATATATAGGTCTTCCGTGGGGACAATAGCGCACATCAGGGTTTCGCTCCAGCTCCCGCACAAGCTCCATCAGCTCCTCAGGATCGTTTTTGTTGCCGGCTTTGATGGCCGCCCGGCAGGCGGTGTTAGCATAGATCCATTCCATTTTTTCCGACAGCAGAACCTTTTTGTGTTTGGCAAGATATGAGGCTATCTCCAGAAAGGCTTCATTTATTTCCAGCTTATCAAGCAGTGCCGGCACGCTTCTGAGCAGCACTGTGCCAGCTCCGAACTCCTCAACATCAAAGCCCGCATCAAGAAGCATCTGCCGGTTTTCGATCACAGACTGCTTTTCTGTCTTGTCGAGTGTGATTATCAAAGGCTCCAGCAGCATCTGGGCATCAGAGCTGCTGTGGTCACGCTTGAGTCTTTCATAGATGAGTCTTTCATGGGCGGCGTGCTTGTCAATGAACATGAGACGGTCCTTGTCATACTCGATTATAATATATGTAGAAAATGCCTCTCCCACATATTTAAGTGCAGGCTCCTGCCTCTCCTCTTCAGGAACAATGGCCGTGTCCTGCAGGCTCTCTTCAATCACCGCAGGCTCATCAGGCTTTTCATCTATAAATGCCGGAGCTGCAGTTTCCTCTGTTTCGGGAGCGGTAATATCCTGATATTCCGGCACAGGCTGTGCAAAGGGCAATGAAGCGGCTGACTCCCGTTCCCTCCTGAAAGGAATATCAGTCAGCTCCCGGCTCTTTATTTCAGGCACAGGCGCCGCAGCATCACTCATAACAGGTTCCTTAACCCTTGATTCCGGACTTTTTTCAATAGATAATGCCCCAAAGCTTCGGACACCGTAGCCGCCTGTGTAGTAGCTCCGCACAGCGTCCCCCGGATCATTTACCCCATCGGAAGAAAAGCTTGCAGGGGGCGGAGAAAACACCTCCGGCTCCTGAGTCGCTGCGCTGACCGCAGGCTTGCCATAGGAAAAGGTCATCTGACTGCCCTTATCAGCCCTTCCCGCAAGGATAGACGGGTCGGTCACGGGAAGCATAGGCTTAACCGTGTCAGCGCTTCGTGTATCGTATCGTGAAAGAGCCGTCCTTACACCGTGATAAATGCAGTCGTAGACAGGGCGCTCATCGGTAAAACGTATCTCAAGCTTTGCCGGGTGCACGTTTACATCGAGGCTTGAACAGTTCATTCTCATTTCGAGCACACAGGCAGGATACTTGCCCGCCATGATAAACCCCTTGTATGCCTGATCAAGAGCCGCAGCGCCTGTCTTGGTGCGGACATATCTTCCGTTGACAAAAAACACCTGCATATTGCGGCTTGCTCTGTTGGAGCTTGCCGGATCGCTGATAAAGCCGCTGAGGGTGATCCCCTGAAATTCATAAGAAACAGGGATGAGTCCGTCAAAAAACTGCTTGCCAAAAACCTGGAATACCGTAGTCCTGAGATCCCCCTTGCCGGAGGTCTTGAGCACCTGCCTGCCGTCACGAATGAGGGTAAAGCCTATCTCCGGATGGGAAAGAGCCATCCTGTCCATCAGTGTTGACACGGTGTTTGACTCTGAAACGTCCTTTTTAAGAAATTTCATTCTTGCAGGCACGTTATAAAAAAGATCCCTGACCACAAAGGTAGTCCCCTGAGGACAGCCTGTTTCGGCAAAAGCCGTCTCCTCCCCGCCCTCAAGTCTGTAAAGTGTCCCCGTCTCCTCCTTGGCGCTCCTGGTGATAAGCTCTACTCTGGAAACGGCGCAGATGGACGCAAGGGCTTCTCCACGAAATCCGAGGGTGCCGATGCTGTCCAGATCCTCCTGAACGGCGATCTTGCTGGTAGCGTGGCGCAGAAAGGCGTTTTTTACGTCATCACGTTCTATGCCGCAGCCGTCGTCAGTCACACGCATAAAGGTCACGCCGCCGTTTTTGATCTCGACGATCACAGAGGATGCGCCTGCGTCTATTGAATTTTCCACCAGCTCCTTTATCACCGATGCGGGTCTTTCTATGACTTCACCTGCCGCAATAAGCTCAGCGACCTGCTTTGACAGAACATTGATTACCGGCACAGACTCCAACCTCCCTTGTTATTTTCCGGCAAGCTTTATCAGCTCAAACAGTATGTTCATTGACTCCATGGGAGTCAGCTTGTTTATGTCGATTGAGGACAGCCGCTTCTCCACCTCGCTCTGCTGAGGGATGAGAGTCATCTGCTGTTCCTCCTTTTGTCTTTGCTGTTTTTTCTTAGGTCTGGGGTTAGCTCCTTCCAGCTCCGAAAGAATCTTCTTAGCCCGCTCGATGACGCACTCCGGCAGACCCGCAAGCTTTGCCACCTCAACGCCGTAGCTTTCATCCGCAGCCCCGGGCAGTATCCTTCTCAGGAAGGTGATGTCATCCCCCCGCTTCACTGCGGCTATATTATAATTCCTGACGCCCCTGACCGTGTTTTCCAGCACCGTCAGCTCGTGATAATGAGTGGCAAAGAGAGTTTTTGCCCCCAAGACCTTTTTATCCGCCACATACTCAAGCACTGCCCTTGCTATGCTCATGCCGTCAAAGGTAGAAGTGCCCCTGCCTATCTCGTCAAGTATGAGCAGGCTGTTTTTGGTAGCGTTTGACAGAATGTAGGCTACCTCGTTCATCTCCACCATAAAGGTAGACTGACCTGTGGAAAGGTCATCCGAGGCTCCTATCCTTGTAAAGATACTGTCCACAACGGAGATCTCCGCCTTCCTCGCCGGAACATAGGAGCCCATCTGAGCCAT
>CACXMR010000019.1 GCA_902768825.1 uncultured Ruminococcus sp. | reverse complement strand
CGTTTCTCTCGGTTATTGTGCCCAGATAGCCAATATGTCAAAGCCTGACTTTATACGGTTTTTGTCGGAGAACGGTATATCTATCTTCAATTTTGAAAATGAAAACGAATTGAGTGAGGATATAGCCAATGCGTAAAAAATCCGCACAAGAAGCAATAACCATTCCTGTACGGATGATTTTTGGGGCTTCAAGCCCCATTATTTCAATTTGAAGCCCACACCGCCTGACCAATTATGCTCCTTCATATCCTTCTCGATCAGCTTAGTGATCAGCTCGGTCACGCTCATTCCGTAATCGGCGGCATAGTCCTTCCATAGGTCTTTTGTCCCTAACGGCAGGTTCAGCCGGAGGGATTCTCTCTTAGACTGCATATACTTTACCATTCGTGCTTTTGCTTTTTCGTCATAGCTCATTATTGTTATCCCCCTTTGTAGTGCGTATATTACCATTATAAGCGATAGGGGAAGTATAATCAATCGGTAATATCATATAGGGAGTTATATATATTTAAGAAAAAATACAAAAAACAGGTTGACAAAAACAAAAACTTAGTGTATGATGCTACTGGTGCAAACAAAATAAAAAAGACATCCACAGCCCACCCGTTGCGACCAACAACAGATGGGCATCCGCCGGAAGGTATTATGGGATACCTCACGACTTATGAATGCCGTTCTATGGGCTAATTATAGCCTATTTTAGGGATTATGTCAAGTCAGAATACCTTTTCGAGCGTGAAACGAACGAGGTGTTAAGACTTGGCATATTTTTTGTTTTTGTGCGAGCATACAGAACCAAAACTGTGTGCTGACATAAGAGCAAAGACAGTCAACCCCTGATTTGCTCTTATCAAAACTGAATACAAGCAACAAGACAAAGATACGAAGGTTATTGAATAACAGTTATACCCACACGGGTGTCGGTTCCTGCCGTGCCATAACTTCCGATGCGTTTCGGAACGAGCAAGCCAATCAGTTCACAGTTTGCCAACCTCTCCCTGATTGCTAACTTTCAGTACCGGGTAAGGACTTGTTCCTGTTTAATACACAAATCAAAGTAAGCGAGAAACTAAACATTGAAAGTCGTGAGACACTCTTTGTGCAAGACCCATAAATCGCTGTATTGCGTGGGCTGGTTATCGCTGAACCTTTTTGTAGGATAAAATAGTCTTGTGATGCTTAGAAGATAGTCTTTTCGCAGAAGATTATCTTCCGATAAGGGTATAACACTTTATGCTCTTATCGGAGGATAATCTATCCTCTTTGTAAAAATAGCCGAAAGGCAAGCATTGATCTTACCTTCGGCTATCTAAAGAAGTTTAAGTAACAAGAAAATGTTTAGATGGATGAGCCTTCTTAAACCCCTTTGCTTTTATGGTCCGAGTGACAGGAGTCGAACCTGCGGCCTCTTGAACCCCATTCAAGCGCGCTACCAATCTGCGCTACACCCGGATGCAACGTAGATTATTATAGCAAAACATTTTGATTTTTGCAATTGTTATTATCGACAAATAATAAAGATTTTTTCTTCGGAGATATATAGAAAGTGCACATAGATTGATCTTGGATAAACTGCCAGGGGTGGTTATTCCTGGATGATCACTAAGAATAGTTGTTTCTAAGGTACAGTGGGATATAAAGGTTTAAGGATGCCGTATTGATTTTCAACAGGTATGTGTTATAATGTACAGTAGAATTGATGTGTTAAGCGAGGTAGGTTCAGATGAGACTTAGACCGTATAAGGCTTGCGACGCTAAAGAAATAGTGTCCTGGATCGGCAATGAAAGAGATTTCAGAAAATGGTGTGCCGACAGGTATGAAGCATATCCGATAAGCGCTGAGGATATGAATGAGCATTATAATCGCTTTGCCTTTGACGACAGCTTTTATCAGATGACAGCCTTTGACGAGAATGGAATAGTCGGTCACATGATCATGCGTTTTACTGACGAAAAAAAGTCAATGCTCCGGTTCGGTTTTGTGATCGTAGACAATAAAAGGCGCGGAATGGGCGTGGGGCGTCAGATGATGGAGCTTGCGGTGAGATATGCCTTTGACATACTAAAGGCGGAGAAGATAACCCTCGGTGTTTTTGAAAATAATATTCCCGCCTACAAGTGCTACAAAGCCGTCGGCTTCCGTGATGCGGCGCCGGAGGAGGAAGGGATATACCAGATCTTTGGTGAGCAGTGGAAGTGTCTGGAGCTGGAGCTTCTGCCGTGACATACGCTTTAACAACACGGAGGTAAGGCTATGAACATCACTGACAAAAGAATAGACGGAGGCAAGGCCTTTGACTGGGGCAGGACCTCAGAGGACTATGCTAAGTACCGTGACATATATCCTGAGGAATTTTATAAAAGGATAATCGAAAAGGGTCTATGCGTAAGCGGACAGAGGGTCCTCGACCTTGGCACCGGGACAGGAGTGCTGCCGAGAAATATGTACCGCTTCGGGGCAGATTGGACGGGGACGGACATATCAGCCGAACAGATAGAACAGGCAAAGCTCCTTTCTCAGGGCATGGATATTGATTATTTTGCAATGCCTGCCGAGGGGATTGATTTTCCGGAAAACTCCTTTGACGTTATAACTGCCTGCCAGTGTTTCTGGTACTTCGATCACCAAGCCCTAATGCCTAAGCTCAGAGCCATGCTGAAGCCGGGAGGCATTTTGTTGGTGCTATATATGGCATGGCTGCCGTATGAGGACAGGATCGCCGGAGCAAGCGAGAAGCTTGTGCTGAAATACAATCCCTCGTGGAGCGGCGGCGGAGAAACTATTCATCCTATAGGCATCCCTGAGTGCTATGGCAGGGATTTTGAGCTTGTGAGCCATGAAGAATTTCCGCTTATGGTGCATTTCACAAGGGAAGGCTGGAACGGAAGGATGAAGGCCTGCCGCGGCGTGGGAGCGTCACTCCCGGAAAACGAGATAAACAGCTGGGAAAAAGAGCATCTCAGCTTGCTTGACAGGATAGCTCCTGAGGAGTTTGACGTCATACATTACGGGGCAATAGCAGTGCTGAGATCCAGGAAATCATAGCGACCCGATTGTGAGGAAAAAACCAATTAGCGACAGATCTGACCGCCGAACTTAAAGCCCGGGACTAATTTTTTAAGTGATACTGTGGTATTGATTTTTGGCAGGTGGGTTGAGTAATTTTCTGTTCGTTGAAAAAAACAGGTAAAATTGTATGAAAAAAACAACAAAAAGATATTGACTTTATTGAAATTGTGTGATATCGTTATTTAAGAGGTATTTGAAAATGGGTGAAGTAACGGTTATTACATCCGGTAAGGGTGGAACGGGAAAATCTACTGTCACAGCAGGGCTTGGCGCCGCTCTGGTTAGGAGAGGCGGAAGAATTCTGCTGATAGATTGTGATGCGGGTATGAGGGGCATTGACCTGATGCTCGGAGTCAGCGGTGAGCTTGTGTTTGATATCGCAGATATCATCAACGGAAACTGCTCTCCTACGAGCGCTATATATCCCTGCAAAACATTGCCTGAGCTTTATATTCTTCCCGCTCCTCAGAACGTGAGAGACGAGTTGAGTCCTTCGATAATGAGGCAGCTCACGGTGGTGCTGAAGGGCTATTATGACCATATCCTTATTGATTGTCCTGCCGGTATTGGTTCGGGCTTTGAAACGGCTGTTGCTCCCGCTGACAGGGCTGTGCTGGTGGCAAACGCCGAGCCGCTGTCTGTAAGGAGCTGCAATAAGGTGCGGGCAAAGCTGCAGCACTGCTCTATAAACGATATTTCCTTGATAATCAACAGGTTTAATGAGCGGAGATTCCGCAGGATGGACGTGTATGATGATCTTGATGCCGTGATCGACGAAGCCGGCGCAAAGCTGCTGGGGATAGTTCCCGATGACAGCGCAGCGGCGTCTGCATCTCAAAAAGGGTTGCCCATTGAGGGCAAAATGAAGGCGTCCTTTGCGTTTGACAGGATAGCCGCAAGACTTGACGGCAAGGATGTACCGTTGCTTATCGAATGACCGTCTGAATAAAGAGTGTCTATAAATAGTTTGGGGGTATTTATAATGAATATTGCATTGATAGCACATGACGCCAAGAAGGAGCTGATGGTTCAGTTCTGCATCGCTTACTGCGGCATCCTCAGCCGTCACACGCTGTGCGCTACGAGGTCCACAGGCAAAATGGTGTCAGAAGCTACCGGTCTGGAGATCCAGAAGTTTCTCAGCGGTTCGCAGGGCGGAGATCAGCAGATAGCCGCAAGGATTGCCTTTAATGAGATAGATATGCTCATTTTTCTCAGGGACCCGCTGGACCCCAAGCCCCATGAGCCGAATGACATGAATCTTCTCAGGCTGTGCGATATGCATAACATTCCTGTGGCAACGAATATTGCTACGGGCGAGGTGCTGATCCATGGACTTGAAAGAGGAGATCTTGACTGGCGTAACATTGTCAGATCGTGAGTTTTTATGTGCTTGATGATGACGGCAAGGTGTGTCCTTGCCGCTTTTTTTATTCAGAGGTTTAACCTGCCCTTTTCCAAGGGCAGCAAGGAGTTTAGATGTCATGGACTTTCAGGTCTCACCGACCGGACACTCTCATCCCCGAACCCCTGACCGGCGAGCCGCCGGTGCCAATTTCACGATGAAAGTTTCTCTGATAATAAACTTCAGTGTCCGCGGGACGACAGTATCAACTGCGAGGGTGATGTAACGAGTCGTTTTATCTGCCAACGCAAACACGGAAGCGGAGGCGCAGAGCCTGCGCTCCCAATTTCACGATGAAAGTTTCTCTGATAATAAACTTCAGTGTCTGCGGGACGACAGTATCAACTGCGAGGGTGAAGTAGCGAGTCGTTTTATCTGCCAACGCGAACAGCGTTTTCGGGGTTGTCAGGGGGACTTTTTCGCAAAAGTCCCCCTGACCTGGCGGTTGACATTGGTTTAGCACTATGCTACAATGAGAGCGAAAATCGGTCTGGTGTGGTCAGTCTGAATGGAGGCAGTAAAATGGAGAAAGTAACAACCATAAACATTCTGGGAACTTGTATTTCCAGAGATACCTTTTCAACTCATGCCGATGACGACTCATATCTGGTGCAGCAGTATGTGAATGAGTTTGATCCGTTCTATTTCGGCGGCAAGGGTATGGAGGTTGATAAGGAAAGGTATTTCGACTATGATACGACCGGATTGATACCGCCCTTCAGAAAGCGCTGTATGTATCTTGACGCTACAAAAACCATAATGGATTATATAAAAGAAAAGGACTCGGATTTTCTCCTTATAGATGCAGCAATTTGCAGGATGCCCACACTCAGGGTCGGGGATACGTTTATCTCCGTAAGCAGAAACAGGGCGGATTTCTTCCGTATGCTCAAGGAGGAGGGCATAATCCACGATGATGTGGCAGAGGAATTACGGGTGCCGTGTGAGGAATTTGAAGAAAGACTCAGGAGCTTTAGCAGTGAGGTGCTCAAGGTCTATCCACCAGAAAAAATCGTGCTGATAGAGCTTCAGGGGAGCTATGTGCATTATAACGGCAAGGTGCTGACACCCTTTGGGGGACTTGATAATCTCACCGAAAAAAACAAGCGTATGAAGCTTGGCTTTGAGCTGCTGAAGGAGCAGCTTGCGGGCTGTCATATAGTACCCATGCTCGATGCCGTTGTTGCAGACACAAATCACTGGCTCAAGACTGCTTTCATCCACTATACACGGGAATATTATGATTATGCATACGAATGTATGAATGTGATAGCAAAAAAACTGCCAAGAGACGAAGAGGAGCTGGAGATCCGGCGCCTGCACAGAGATTATACCCAACTGTACTATAAAAAGTTTTTCAATATGCTTGCCTTAGACTTTGCGCAAAGCACTGTCGAAAAGGAAAATGCATTGAACATTGAAAGAAAAAGGAAGGAGCACCTCAATTTGCAGGCAAAGCTCCTGGGAAGCATTGCAGACAAGGCAGTTTATAGGGAAGACACTGATATCAGTATCAGCTCTGCTATAATATACGGCTGGTCAAGGGTAAGTGAGTATCTGCTGAAGCTCCTTGCAAATAAGGGCATCAAACCGGTTGCGGTGGTGGAAAACCTGGAACAAACCACTATCGGAGCAGAATATTTTGAGGGCGGTGTGCCGCTTCTCAACAGGGCAAGCAAGCTGCCGCCCGCCGACTGCGTTGTTGTATCGGATATGATAAACGCCGATAAGATAGTTCCCAGGCTGAAGGCTACAAAAAAATGGCGGATTTTTACAGCCGAGGAATTTGCACGGCTATTTATAGATTTTTGAATGGTATTGCTCTGACGTATGATTCAGAGTTTTTATGAACTGCGGTCAGAGGCGGCGGCGTTAATAGCAGTCATTGCCGTATTATTTCCTGGGTGCCGTGCTCAGAATACAAATGGAAGTGATATCGATGGACAGACAAAAAACAAACGAATTGATTATCCCCGCAAATACAGAAAAGCTTTATGAGGTCTTGTCCTTTGTCCATTCTTTTCTGCTTGATGAAGGCTGCCCTGACAAAGTGCTTATGCGGATAGAGATAGCGGTAGAGGAAACATTTGTCAACATCGCTCACTACGCCTATCAAAAAAAGGACGGCGAGGCTGTCATAAGGGTAGAAGCAACAGACGACCCCAAGGCCGTAAGGATAACCTTTATTGACAGCGGCGTCCCCTACAATCCGCTTGAAAAGCCCGATCCGGACATTGATATTCCTGCCGAAAAACGCCCTGTCGGCGGTCTGGGCATATTCATGACAAAGAATATCATGGATGAAGTCAGCTATGAATACAGCAATGGTAAGAATGTTTTTTCTATGAAAAAGCTGCTGTGAGCACAGGCTGAATGGCAAGTGCTCACAGAGAGGAACTTATGCCCCCAGGCGCATCACTTGTTATCTGGGCGGGTACTATTCTCTTCTGCATTAAGAATATTATACAGCCCGTCCCGGAGCTTCCTGTAATGCTTGGGAAAGTTTTCTGAGCCTTGGGCGTATATTTTTTTACCCTCGTTGACCGTTGCCTTCAGCGTAAACATCGTACCGTCCAAAACGCCTTTTGGGTGAGGTCCGTTAAATCCGTCCCACGAAAGAAGCTTGCAGTCATTGAGCAAAGACAGCAGGGTGCTTGTTTCACACAGGGCTTGTTTTTGCAGTATGCGATGGTCTTCGTGATCCACATATCTGATTTCGTATTGTGATACCTGGGCTTGGCCGTCCTTCATCACGATCTCATAATCCACGGAACCACGCATACCGCTGAGATGCAGCGTGACTATTTCTATCGAGGCTATCACCTTTTCAGAAGGGTCCTTTTTAAACAGATTTTTTATCATAGTCCATTGATACCTCCATTTTACTCTGCTATCTCACCTGCTGTGCCACTACATAAAATTATATACCTGTTATGACGCAATATCAATATCCTTTGTACATCACAAAAACTAATCCAGCAGCTAAACGACTCTCATATGGAGCAGTCTGAGAAGGGAGCGCCTATGAACTTTTTTATCGAGGGTCTGCAGGGAAGCGGCAAAAGCACACTTGTCAAAAGGATGGGACAAAAGCATCCGGAATGCGAGATTCTTTGCGAAGGAGCTTATTCATCGGTAGAGCTGGCATGGTGTGCATATATAACTATTGAGAGTTACAGGGAATTGCTGGACAGGTTCGGATGAAAACGGAAATGAATTGTGGTTCCCGATGATGTGCAGATATTTTGAGGAATCGCCATACGCAACAAAAAGAGGTCTGTCTGGAGAAGGAGCATTGATCGAGCATTTCAGGCATCGGCAGGAGCTGGAGCTCAGAATAAGCAGAGAGATTTTTAAGGACAGATATTCAATCCTTAGGTCAAAGACCTATTCGGATGATGAAGTTATATAAAAAAGGTCGGCGGATCTGTTTGATCCACCGGCCTTTGGTTTTTATTCAGGACTGCGCATACTCACGCTGGGATGACCCTCTGAGCTTATCCCTCATAGGGCACCCATTTTCCGCTGGGATAGCCGAACTTGGTCTTTTCGACACCCGTGCCCTGATATGGCTTGACGGATGTGTCGATAGTATATATCTTGCCTGAGCAGGCTCTGTCCGAGTAAAGCAGGTCTATGGTCTGATAAGCGGTCACGCCCTTCTTTACGTCCTCATCGAGTATACCGTTGCTGAAAATAATGGCTGATACACCTACAGGCGCCACTATGCGATAGAGGTCTGTGCCTTCCACCTTTTCCATCTGAAGTCCGGGCCACTCAGGATTACCATACTCATCTTCCCCGGTAACCTTGTTTATGGGTGAGTCTCCTGTGGGGCCAAACCAGTATGCCCACACGTTTTCCCACTTCATCTCGCTGTTGTCAAAGAAAACGTAATTCTTGATGTAGTCGGGACGTGTATCCGGTTCGTTGCTGCTGGCTTCAGCCTCGGCTATCATCTCTGCATTCTGGGGCGGTGTCCTGTCTGTGAAGGATATGGGTGCGCCGGATTCAAGTGCCGAAACCTTGCCGCAGAACATTGCCTCAAGAAACTCAGGATAGATATTGCTCCAGTATTCTTCTTTGTGGTCGCCGGTCTCGTTCTTGCTGAATACAAGCTTGTCCTTGGGATAGCCTGCTTCGATCAGTGCGTTGTATCCGGGTTCTGCCCAATAGCCTGTATCCTGGGCAAAGCTGCCGGAATAAAAATAGAGGAAGCAGCAGTTATCGCCGTATTTTTTGCCGTTGAAGTAGTTCTTCCACTCATCCTGGGTGTATGCCCACATTGAGGGTGAGAAGACGCCGGCTGTGCCGAACACATCGGGATGCTCCAGGCCGATATAAAGGGACTCAAGACCGCCCATAGAACTGCCTGCAATAGATGTGTGGGCTGCATCGGTATATACATTGTAGGTTTTTTGGATATAGGGCATGATGGTGGTGCAGACGAAGTTGGCAAACAGGCCGCCGCAGGGATTGCTGCTGGACTGGCACTTGGCGTCTCCGGGCAGTGCGGGAGAGTAGTCGTCAAATCTCATTTCACCGGCTTCAATGCAGACCAGTATGGCCTTGTTGGTTGTTGCCGACATCATAGATGCCGTGTGCTGAGCCACGTTCCAGCTGCGCACACTGCCGCCCAGCTCTGTGGTGAGCACCGTCTGACCGTCAAGCATATAAATTGTGGAATATTTTTCCTCGGAGTTTGCATCATAGTCGTCAGGCAGCCAGATGTATACGTTCTTTTCCAGACCGCTCACGTTAAAGGTTTTTGTCTCATATTTCAGTTCAAAGTCCTTGCTGCTGTTGACATCATAAGGCAGAAGCTCGCCATCAAAAAGCTGCCAGCCGCTTACGCATTTGTTGAAGGCTGCGTCCTTTGTTATCATATCGCCGTAAGAAAAATGTACCACGTTGTATTTATCGGTATCTCCTACGCAGGTAAAAATATAGCTGTCACTGTTCTCGCCGGTTTTCTCCATTTTTACGTTCTCACTTGCCCCCGAAGTGGTATTGGAGAAGGTGGCGGTTATCTCTGCATTCTTTGCCGGGTCCTTGACTGTCAGTGTATAGTCTCCCGGTGCTGATGTCTTGCTGCTTGTTTCATCTGTCGAGGTCTCTTCCTTATCTGAAGTCTTTTCGGAGGTAGCGCTCTGCTTGCTTTCCTGGGCTGTTGAGGAGCTCTGGGTGTTTGTTTTGCTGCCGCATCCAGCCAGCATTGAAAGACATAAAGCGGCGCAGATAATACCTGTTACGATGGTTTTCGTTTTCATAATGTGCCTCCCTGTATTATTTTTTTGTTATGACTCAATTCTACAGGAAATATCCGATTCAATCAAGCAAGCATTCCGAAACATTTTAAAGCATGGTTTTATCTGCTAAAACAGGGGCTTATTTCTTCTGAACATTGTCCCCATGTTTACTGCCTTTGTGTCTGTCAGCTCTCTTGAAAAGCAAAGCAGGGGCATGACGATGCTCTCGTTTATATAGCAATAGGCTTTTACGTCACCCATCTCCGTTTCCACCACGGCGCAGCTTGCAAGGTGTCTCTCACACAGCTTATCCATGAGTTCCTCGGTCTTTTTGATATCCATTTTTGTGTTATTGGCTATCATGGCCAGCGAAACCGGTGTATTGAGCCTGCTGTACATATAATAGATGATCTTCAGCACATCCTTGTCACCGAGCACAGAAAATGTTTTGGCAAGCTCCCCGGCATCACCCAGACTATTTATGCAGCCCTTTTCCGGTTCAGGCATGAGGAAGAAGTAGCGGAAATCGGAATTGAGCCTTATGTCAAAGGTACCTTCGTTTACGCTTGCCCGTGAATAATAGCCGTAGCCGTCATCGTTGCCCAAAGCCGAAAGGGCATCAAAATTAAAGCTATCCCTTATGGGGCTAAGTCCTGACAAGCCCACCCCGATAGAATAAAGCAGAGAAAAGGCACGTTTAAAGCCCTCGTCGGTACCTACTGACAAAAGCTCGTCGGAAATCTCGTCCTCAAGCTTTTTCAGGCTGCTGCGCCCGAAAAGCATATCCGTCGTCACTCCCAGAGCATCGGCGATATCCGGCAGAAGCTCCGCATCCGGCACACCGCCCCTTTCCCAGTTAGAGACTGCCTGAGTGGTAACGCCTATCCTTTTCCCAAGCTCCTCCTGAGTGAGCCCCTTTTTCCGGCGGAATTTCTTTATCTGTTCACCTAACATATTGCAGCGCCTCTTTTCATCTTTTTTCTCATTATATCAAAAAAAGCTCTGCTTTTCAACATCTCGTCCATCAGGAGGACTTTTGCGAAAAAGTCCCCCTGACAACCCCGAAAACGCTGTTCGCATTGACAGATAAACTGAATTGCAGTTTCACCGCTCGCGGCTCTGAGTTCTTCCCAAAAAGGGGAAAAATAAAAAAACAGTCCGGCGGACTGTTTTTTTATGAACGGGCAAGCACCCAATTTCGTGATGATAGTTTCTCTGATATTACGCTTTAGTCTCCGCTGCGCAGAGATTGCGAGGGTGCAGTTTTGGTTCTTACACAAAGCAGAACACAGTGCAGCGCATTATCAACCTGCGGACACGATGTTACTATCGTAGTCAGACCATGTGCCTGCAGGATATTTGAATTTGTACTTTTCCTTTCCCTTTCCTGGCTTTGCTTCCTTGGTCATGTCGATGCTGTAAAGCTTCCCGAGAACGGCCTTCTTATCATATTCGATGTCATTTGTCTGATATGTCGGAGTCTCCTCGGAAATACTATCATCCCCCACACCGTTGTCAAAAATTATGCCTACAGCACCATTGGGCGCCAGAACCCTGTAGATATCAGTGTCCCCTATTTTTTCCATCTCTGTGCCGGGCCAGTCAAAGGAATAGTATTCGCTGGATGTGATCTTGGTGCAGGATGCGCCATAGGGTCCCCACCAGTATGCGCAGACCTTATCCCACTTTGTCTCGCTGTTGTCGAAGTATACATAATCCTGGGCGGTTGGTTCTCTTTCTGCAGTGCTTGCATCGCTCTGATAGTTCGCAATCTGCTGCTTGACATCATCGGGCACAGGAGCGATTGCTCCGTTTTCCAGTGCAGAGACCTTGCGGGCAAACATTACCTGAAGGAACTCCGGCATTATATGCTGCCAATAGATGCTGAGATGCTCACCGGGAGTATAAACGCTGCAGATCAGTTTTTCCTTGGGATAGCCGTATTGCAGCAGTGCGTTGTTCATCAGTGTTGCGTATGCGCCTGCATCCATCATATAATCTCCGCCATAGAGGTATATGTAAGGCAGGTTCTTTTCCGAAAGCTTAGGAAGCAGAAACTTTGTCCATTCCTTTACATCATAAGCCCAGAAGGAAGGAGACAGGGCACCGGCTGTGCCGAACTTGTCGGGATGATCAAGAGCCACATAAAATGCCTCAAGTCCTCCAAGAGAGCTTCCGGTGATGGAATTATGCTCAGAATCGGTATAGACATTGTAATTGCTCTCGATATATGGAACAACCGTATTATATATGAAATCAGAGAATGCAGAGCCACGCTTCTTTGAAGGATAATTCTTGATAGCCATTTCGCCGAGATCGGGAATCAGCTCATCATTCCTTGTTTTGTCGTGGTTGGCAAGACCGACGACGATGGCCTTGTTGTCCGTCAGGGACATCATGCTTGTGACGTGCTCTTCCACATGCCATGAACTGTCCTCGCCATCTACGACACCGCCGCCAAGGTCCCACTGAGCATCAAACATATAGATTGTCGAATACTTTTCCTCCGACTCAGGATCGTAACCCTCAGGAGTCCAGATATACACATCCTTGTCATATCCGTCAAACTCAAAGATCTTTTGTTCATGCTTCTGATCGTAATTCGGCTCTTTGCCTGCCAAATAGGGCTTGAGTACCCCGCCGGAAAGATACCATCCGCTTACAAACTCATTAAATGCCACATCCAGTGTGGGCTTCTCTCCGCCGTACTCCAGGTGCACCATATTATACTTGGTGATGTCGCCCTCGCAGGTATATATGAAGTGATCATCGCCTTAGCCTGTTTTCGTCATGGTCACGGCTTCGGTAGCTCCGCTCATTGTGTTGATAAAATGAGCGGTCATTTTTTCGCTTTTTCCGTCGTCCCTGACTGTCAGTGTATGGGTTTTTGCTTTGGTCTGCTCAGCTCCAGAGCTTTCCTCAGTCTTACTCTCCTGTTCACTCTGTGTGCTCTGCTCTTCTGAAGCAACTGATGCTGCGCTGCTTTCTTCCTTTGAAGCCTCCTCCTGACTGTTGTTACTATCGCTTTTTGTGCAGGCGGTCATAAAGGACAAACAAACCACCGCAGAGAGGACAACCGCAAATAAATTCTTTGACTTCACTTTGACTCCTCCTTATAGCTTCACCAATAATACTCCGTGTTTTATATTTTACGGAAGAATCATTACCATGTCAAACAACTGATTTTACAAAGAATAAACCTCAATTCATAAAATCAACCAAACAGCAAAAAATCAACTAAGGTATAACAAACTAAAACAATGGGATATTTCTGTCGAACCATATACCCCAGTGTATCACCTTTTTGTCAAGCAGCTCTTTTGCACTGCACAGCATCGGTATTACTACCGTTTCGTTGTAATAGGTGTAGGACTTCATCTCTCCGTTCTCGGTCTCGATAGGCATACAGCAGGCAAGATTAATCCTGCAAAGCTTTTCCATCAGCTCCTCGGTGCGCTTGACATCAAGATTTACGTTTGCAGCGATCTGCGAGAGAGAAACAGGAAGGTTGATCCTTGTATACATATAGAACAGTATCGTCAGGGCGTCCTTTTCCGCAAGCACCGAAAAGGTCTCAGACAGCTGCTCCCTGTCGGCAAAAAACTGTGCATAGCCATTTTCCGGCTCAGGCATAAAGAAGCAATAGCCAATATCCGTATCCATCTTGGCATTTATCATTCCGTCATCAAAGCTTGCCCTTGCATAGTAGTGATACCCGTTTTTTTCCCTCAGCTCTCCGGGAGCTCTCCCGTCATCCGCAAAGCCCTTTTTGGCGTCATCAAGTCCGGAAAAACCAAGAGTAGTTTTCCACACGAAGGAGAACAACCTGCTGAAGCCATCTCTTAGTCCCATTTCAACTATCTCGTCAGTGAGTGCATCCTCAAGGGAACGTATCTGATCCTGTTCGTAGAGCATATTTATTGTTATTCCGAGAGCTCCTGCTATCTTGGGCAATAGCTCAGCATCCGGCACGCCTCCCCTCTCCCATTTTGAGACGGCCTGAGTCGTAACGCCCACGACTCTTCCAAGCTCCTCCTGCGATAAACCCTTTTTTGTACGGTATTTTTTGATCTGTTTGCCTATCATCTGAAGCAACACTCCCTTTCTCATCTGTCATAATTATATCAAATGAGATAGGTTTTTTCAACTTGATAGCAAAATCATCCCAAGCGATGATCTTTAAAAGCATTGACAAAAAAGACTGCTGCAAGAAACCTGCAACAGTCACACAGCAGTTTGACCAGAACAGATCATGCCCGTCGGTCAGATGAATATGGCAGTCATTTTTCAGTCCTTTATGTCATATAATATAATCATTTCCATTTTCCTCGGTGCGCATCAGGTCGGCAACAGTGTATCTGTCAATATACTGACGTATCACATCGTCAAGCCCCCGCCAAAACTCAAGGGTCCGACACTCTGCAACCCTCGGACAGGTCTTGCCGCTGTTTTCGAGACATACTACAGGCGCAAGACCGCCCTCCATAAGGCGCAGCACATCTCCGACTATTATATCATCAGGCTCCTTTGACAGCCTATAGCCTCCGCCCTTGCCCCTCAGACCGGTCACGATATTGTTCCTTACAAGCTCCTTGACAATGCTTTCCAGATATTTTTCTGATATCTCCTGCCGCTGTGCAATATCCATCAGCTTGATATATCCTGTGCCGTTATGCTCCGCCATATCAATAAGCACCCTCAGTGCATAACGTCCTTTGGTTGAGATCAACATAGCTCTCACCTCCCTATTTCCTATTATAATGGTATGTTGATATGATTTCAAGATTTTTTTAAAAAAACTCTTGACAAATCTTAAATCAGAGTGTATGATATATCCATCCTATTAACATACTTCTTTTGTAGGTTTTAAAGAAAACAACAATATTTTCAGGAGGGAATAATTATGAGTAAGATTTATCAGACAGCAGACCAGCTTATCGGAAGGACACCCCTGCTTGAGCTCAGCCATATCGAAAAGGAGCTTGGACTTGAGGCAAAGGTCGTCGCAAAGCTTGAATATTTCAATCCGGCGGGCAGCGTCAAGGATCGTATTGCAAAGGCAATGATCGAGGATGCAGAAAACAAGGGACTGCTGAAGCCTGAAAGCGTACTGATAGAGCCCACATCCGGCAACACAGGCATCGGCCTTGCTTCCGTAGCTGCGGCAAAGGGCTATCGCCTTATCATCACAATGCCTGAAACCATGAGCGTTGAGCGCCGCCAGCTGATGAAGGCCTATGGCGCAGAGCTTGTTCTGACTGACGGCTCCAAGGGAATGAAGGGCGCTATCGCAAAGGCTGAGGAGCTTGCAAAGGAGATCCCCGACAGCTTCATACCCGGTCAGTTTGTCAATCCTGCAAATCCTGCCGTTCACAGAGCGACCACAGGCCCTGAGATCTGGGAGGACACCGACGGAAATGTAGATATCTTCGTGGCTGGCGTAGGCACAGGCGGCACAGTGACCGGCACAGGCGAATATCTGAAATCACAGAACCCCAACGTCAAGGTGGTGGCTGTAGAGCCGGAAAGCTCTCCGGTTCTTTCAAAGGGCACAGCTGGCCCACATAAGATTCAGGGCATCGGAGCCGGCTTTGTGCCTGATGTGCTGAACACCGACGTTTATGACGAGGTGATCCCCGTATCCAACGAAGACGCCTTTGCAACAGGCAAGCTGATAGGCAGAAGCGAGGGTGTGCTGGTTGGTATCTCCTCAGGCGCAGCAACATGGGCAGCGATAGAGCTTGCCAAGCGTCCCGAAAACAAGGGCAAGACTATTGTAGTCCTTCTCCCCGACACCGGCGACCGTTATCTTTCAACTCCCCTGTTTGCAGACTGATAGCCTCAGTCTCTTACCCTGACATAAATGACAAGAAAAACTCCCACCTGCTTTAATAAAAACAGAT
This sequence comes from uncultured Ruminococcus sp., assembly GCA_902768825.1. Classification (GTDB taxonomy): domain Bacteria; phylum Bacillota; class Clostridia; order Oscillospirales; family Acutalibacteraceae; genus UBA1213. The sequence continues at coordinate 17,484 of CACXMR010000019.1, read as the reverse complement.
GGGAGCTTTTTCGTTATGTTGATATCATCCAAACTGGCTGTTATACAGCACCGCATACTTGCCGTTCTTCTTCATCAGGGCATCGTGATCGCCGACCTCCTTGATGTCGCCGTTTTCCATGTAAAGGATCACGTTTGCATCACGGATGGTTGACAGTCTGTGCGCGATAACAAAGCTTGTGCGGCCTTTCATCAGCACTGCCATGGCGTTTTGTATCGCCTGCTCGGTATGGGCGTCAACATTACTTGTGGCTTCGTCAAGGATCATTATCTCCGGGGCTGCGATAATGGCTCTCGCAATGGTCAGAAGCTGTCTCTGACCCTGAGATATGTTCTCGGCACCCTTTGAAAGCACCATGTCATATCCGCCGGGCATGGTGCGGATAAAGGAATCGGCACAGACCAACTTAGTTGCTTTTTCCATTTCTTCATCGGTCACGTCACGCTCTGTAGAATACTTCAGATTGTCTCTTATGGTTCCCTCAAACAGCCATGTGTCCTGCAAGACCATGCCGAAATGGGTCCTCAGCTCGTGACGGGTCATCTCCTTGGTGTTGATGCCGTCCACCGTGATCTCGCCGCCGCCGATCTCATAGAAACGCATAAGAAGATTGATAAGCGTTGTCTTGCCGGCTCCGGTAGGTCCGACGATGGCGATCTTCTGTCCGGGCTTTACAGAAAAGCTCACGTCTGTCATCAGAAGCTTCTCCGGATTATAACCAAACTGTACGTTTTTGAATTCAACCGTTCCGTTGCAAAGGGTCGGAATCTTGCCTGACTCCGGATCAGGGATCTCCTCTTCCGCATCCAACAGTCCGAAGATACGCTTGCAGGCCGCAACGGCAGAGGAAAGCTGACTGGACATCTGGGCAAATGTAGTAAAGGGCTGCTGGAAGAGCTTGGTGTATTGCAGTGCCGACTGTACGCTGCCTATGGCAAGAACACCGTTGAGTGCAAGCAGACATCCCACAAGGCCGGAAGCCGCATAACCGATGTTGTTGACCAGCTGGGTCAGAGGCATAGTCTTTCCGGCGGCTCTCTCTGCTTTTTCCGTCTTTTTGCACAGCTCTTCATTCAGAGCATCAAACTTAGCCTTGGATTTATTCTGATAATTAAAGCTGGTGACTACGTTGTGTCCGTCATACATTTCCTCGACATAACCGTTGACAGAGCCGATGAGAGCCTGCTGTGAGCCAAAGTTTTTTCCGCCCCGCTTCATCACCGGAGCTGTAGTCAAAAAGGTTACCGGAACCATCACCACGGCAATAAGCGCAAGCCACACGTTGATCACCAGCAGCATCACAAGAATGCCGATAATTGTTATGACAGCAGAAATGATCTGGAAAAAGTTTTTGCCAAGCAAGGTGTTTATCGCATCCACATCGTTGGTGACTGTGGAAAGGATCTCGCCGTTTGTGTGGGTATCGTAATAATTCAGCTTCATCCTGTGCATTTTCCTGTCGATGTCACTGCGGATATCCTTTACCATGCTTGCGGCAATTCTCGCCATCATCCTGTTGGACACGGTGTTAAAGATAAATGCCAGCGCATACATCACCACAAGAACAACAACTGTCCAGAAAATAGTCTGCGCCTTGCCGAAGGCGAGGTGGGGAAGCTGCAGCCATACGGTGGAAGGATCATCAACGCCCCCAGACTGCTCAACAAACCATTTATTGTCCATGACCCCCGCAAACAGGATGGTCGTGATATTTCCCAGGAGTATCGGCGCAAAAACCGTAAAAACAGTTCCAAGGATGGCAGCGATTACGGCAAATGTAAACCTGCCCTTATAATTCTTCAGGTAAGAAAAAAGTCGCTTAAACACTTTCCAGTTCATGCTCGACTTCCTCCTTTCCTAACTGTATCTCAGCTATCTCACGATAAAGCCTGCAGGAACGAAGAAGCTCCTTGTGAGTTCCTATTCCCACTGCCTCTCCGTTCTCTAAAACAATGATACGGGTGGCGTCCATGATGGTGCTGACACGCTGAGCCACAACTATCATTGTGGATTCTCCCATGCTTTCCTTCAGGTTTTGCCTGAGCTGCCTATCCGTTTTCATATCCAGAGCGGAAAAGCTGTCATCAAAAATATATACCTCTGATTTTTTCATGACGGCTCTGGCTATTGCAAGCCTTTGTCTCTGACCGCCGGAAAAATTGGTTCCTCCCTGTGACACCTGATAATGGAAAGTGCCGTCCTTTTTTGCTACGAATTCATCGGCGCAGGCAATGCGGCAAGCTTCCTGCCATTCGGCGTCGCTTCCGCTTTCATTGCCAAAATTCAGGTTTTCTGCGATGTCTCCGCTGAAGAGCACGTTTTTCTGTGGCACATAGCCTATCAGGTCTCTCAGCTCTGAGAGCTTATATTTCTTTACATTAACCCCATCCACAAGCACATCGCCCACGGACGTGTCATAAAGCCTGGGAATGAGCTTTACGATACTCGACTTTCCGCAGCCGGTCCTGCCGATGATGGCTGTTGTCTCGCCGGGCTTTGATACAAAGCTTATCCCTTTGATAACCGGCTCATCTGCTCCGGGATATGAAAAGGCTACATCACGGAACTCAACCGTACCTCGGCAGGTCTTGGCGGGAGTCTCTTTTGTGGAGTCTTTTATGCTTGTTTCGGTTTCAAGCACTTCGGCGATCCTGTGCATACAGGCATAAGCATCCGGGAACATTCCCACAACCACCGCCAGCATTATTATTGCGATCAGTATCATGTTGATATACTGAGTTGCCGCAACCAACGCCGACACGTCAAAGGTGTTCCTTGCAACCATGACCGAGCCCACCAGCATTGCGCCTACTGAGGTAATGCCAAAAAGGAAATAGACCACGGGCATCATCATGCCGGACATAGCTATGGATTTGCGGGAAACATCGGTAGCGTCCTTGTTTGCCTCATCAAAGCGGCCTATCTCGTTATCCTGTTTGTTAAATGCTCGTATTACACGGACGCCCTCCAGTGTCTCTAAAAAGAGCTTGTTGATGTTGTCGATCTTTTTTCTGAGCTTTGCCGAATGAATACTTGCTCTGATAAGTATCGCTGCAACAAGTACGATAAGCAGCGGAACCGCTATTGCAAGCACAAGCGCTAACTTACCGGTGGTCGCAACGGAAAGGATCAGACCTATCACAGCCATCATCGGTGCCAACAGACCTATGCGGAACAGCATGATAAGAAAGCTCTGGATCACTGTAACATCCGTTGTTGTCCTGGTGATAAGGGATGCTGTGCCGAATTTGTCCATCTCCGAGGCGGAAAAGCTTTGTACCTTGTGAAAAACTTCCTTGCGAAGATCCGCCGAAAAACGTGCCGTCAGTTTTGCGGCAAGGTTCGTGGAGACTATGTTTGTGATACACGCCACAACTGACAGTATGATCATGGCAACGGCAAGATAAATGATCATATTCTGGTTATTATCACTTACTCCGTCGATCATCATGCTGACCAATGAGGGCGCTGCAAGCTGTGCAAGGGATGCAAGCAGCGCAAATACTACCATGACAGTTACCTGCTTGGCATTGAATCTGACTCTGGAAAAAATAGTTTTCATTTTCTTTTTTCTCCTCTTTTAAGCTGTTGTTCCATGCTTTTTGTTCTGTGTAAATTATTAGCACCCACTCCTTTACGTCAGTTTTTATTTCTACTAACAATTCCTCCTCTCAAGCCTGACAAATAACACTTTTTAGTATATCATAAAATTAAAAAGATTTCCACAATATGACAATTTTTTATACTCTCGGCAAAAAAGCATGAGCATATTAAGGCAAGTTTTTTCTATCAGCTAATGCGCAGGATTATAGGCGCCTGAAAACAGGGCGATAGCACCTCAGAACAGCATGGCTTTTATAGACCTGTATTCTTCTTGATATTGTTATCAATAAACTCAACATAAGGCTTACGATAATAAACACTGTCTGTATTGTTTTTATACCAATCATACTCCTCCTGCAAGCCCTGCATTAAACCGGTGGTATCCGGCATAAGCTCGTTTTGTCTGGAAACATCCAGCACATATTCATAATTATAGAAACAAAAATAATTCCTCTGGGGTATCGTTTCGTCAACGCTGATAAAATGTGCCTCTTTTCCGGCAGCTTTATAGCACATCCCCACCCATTCTCTGACAGTGACGATTTCATTGCTGCCGACATTGAAAACATGATTTTGCGGATGCCGGCTCAGCAGTATTTCAATAAACCTGCACAGATCATGCACATTAAAAAACTGGAGCTTCATCTCCCCACTTCCGGGAATATAAAACGGCATATCCTGCATTGCGCAGTCAAAGGGAAATGCTTCACGGTAGAGGTTTTCATATTTCCCATAGAAATAAGGCGGACGAAGAATATACGCACCAGGGACACGGCTTGACAGATATCGTTCTGCCCTCAGCTTATTCATACCATAATCCCCCCAGACAGAGTTATGTCCGCATTCCTGCTCCTCTGTGAAGGGCTGGGGATTTGTTTCGGGATACACAGCACTTGAACTTATAAACACATAATCATCGAAAGCAACGCCGGAATCAAGAAGGGCACATATATGCTCCTGTGTATAAGCGGTGATATCGAGAACCGCATCAAAAAATCTGCCCTTCAGAGCGTCCCCTGGCTGCATTCTATCACAGCAGATCAATTCGACCCCCTTGACCTGCTCCCTGCTTCCTCGGTTGAGAACGGTTACATCATGCCCCCTGAGAACAAAATATTCCGCCGCAAACTTGCTCACAAATGTTGTTCCGCCTGTAATCAGTATTTTCATAGCACTCATCCTTTCATTCGATAACATTCAGACCGTTCACTTATGATTGTACCACATTGCAGAGCAAAGGACTACTTTTTTGCGATAACACAGCAGAGAATTGCTACGATTACCGGGAGATATCCACAATCGCCGTTGCCTGCCACATATCAGACACTCTCGTTATCATTTGTGCTCTAACAGAGAACGTGAACAGGCCTTTGAAACTGAAAAACGGCACACCATGGTCAAGGCATGATGTGCCGCTTATTCAGAAACAAAATAATCTTGTGCAAAGGTACTTTAGCATGATTTGGTTGTAGCTTGAGGGAAACTTTATTGTTTGGTTACTTTTTGATCTGAAATCAGATTTATTCCTTTTTCTTCCCCTTTTCAATTGCAGACATTATTTTTTTCTCATTATAGAAGCTGAGTATAAGTGCTCCTGCGGTACAAAATGCAACAGCTACAAAGCCAACAAAAGTCATTCCGAGTACAGAAGCCGTAATATCATTGCTGTCTGTATTCTGAGTTGTTCCGATGATGGCAAGTGTGGTAAATACCAGCATAGCCAGTGACTGACCGAATTTCATAGCAAAGGTTCTTGCCGCAAAGAACATACCCTCACGGTTCTCGCCTGTTTCGTATCCGTCAGCCTCAGCAACGTCAGCAACGATAGACTGAGGTATTATTCCGAGAAGCGCCATAGGGAAGGCGGCGATAACACATATAAGTATACCGTATACGATGCCGGGAACAGTGTCAGCTCCGATTATGCCTATTAAGCCAGCTATTACATAGGCAAGAGCGAGACCAAGGAAGCCTGACACAACCAGCTTTTTCTTGCCGAATTTTTTAACAAGCTTAGGTACAATGGGGTAGAAAGCCGCCGAAAGTATGGTCATGCCGCCGAGGAAGATCATGGTGAAGGATTCGTCCAGCTTCATCGATACCTTTACAAAGAAGGGAAGTCCTGTCTGGAATAATGTAAGGCCCACCCAGTACATAATGTCAGAAAAAACGAAAACACGGAAGTTTTTGTTTCTGAAGGTTGCACCCAGAGATTTGAACATATTCGATTTGGATGGCTTTGCGTCAACAAATTCTTTTTCATTAAGGAAGAAGGTGGGGATCAGCATTGAGATGCAGGCAATAACCGCCAAAACAATAAAGCAGACACGATAGCTCCATGAATAGCCTAAGCTTTCTCTCAGCATACCGGCAAAAACAAAGGGCAGATATGCGATCATTGTTCCTGCAAAAAACGTAAGAGAGATAGCGGTTGAAATATACATACGGTCGTCCTGGGTTTTGCCGAATTCGGAGATCAGCGCATTATAGGGAGTGCAGTACATTGTCATGAAAAGATAGAACAGCACAATAAACACGGAGATCCATGCTACATTCCACCCGCTTATTTCTTCAACGGGTGCGCAGAAAAGCAGCACGGTAACGATGGAAAGAGGGATCGCTGCATACTGCATAAACGGGATTCGTCTGCCTCTTTTGTTTTTGCTTCTGTCGGACATTGATGCTATAAGGGGATCGGTCACTGCGTCAAATACACGAGACAATGCAGTGATAATGCCAAGGATCGTCAGAAAGCCCCCGATCACCAGTCCCGGAGCGATATACTGTACAGCACCGCTGTCAACATCGTTTTGCGTCGGAAGATAGAATGTTACAAACCATGCGCTGATAATACCGCTGAGGGTCGACCACCCCAGCTGACCTATTGCGAATATTCTCATTTGACGTTTAGTCAGCCTTTTCAGCGGCACTGCCCCTTCAATGCTGTTATCAGGTTTTTTTGAGCTGCCTTTTTTCATGGTGATGCCTCCTTATGTTTTTTTGTCTTTTTAGTGTTCCTCAGTTCTTTGCTTTTGAGTTAAAAGCCAATTCCACAGCCCTGTATGCACCATCATAAAGACCGATGGTTTTGTTGATCTTTATCTGCTCGCACATATCGGTAAACATTTCCGACTCATTCATAAACATATCTATCATTTGCAGGGTGTGAGGAATATCGGCACATTCAAGGGTACCGTCGCCGAATTCCGCAGAGTGTATCGCACCCCATTTTTCATGCCCGCCGATCCGTTTGAGAAACAGCTTTGGCAGAGGATAAAAAGCAAGCTCGCTGGGCTTTGTTACCAGCACATCACAGGAACGCATAAGCAGGTTAGTGCAGTATACCGCCTCAAAAATATTATTGTGGCAGAATGCATGGATACCATATACATCTCCGTCAATGGCTTTTTCTGCAAATTTTACGGTATTGTCCCAGTCATTGAAATGGGTCGATGCGGCACGGCTTAGCCATCTGTATTTTTCACAAAGCTCATTCCATACCTGCATATAATCGCCTACATTGATATAAAGAACGGCTTTTTTCTTGCACACAGCGGGCATCAGATGACGAATTACAGCGGCAAACAGCTTTCTCTGAGCTCCTGCGCCGCCTATTGTCAGAAGAAAACGCATAGGCTTATTATCCTTCTTGCGGGCTATCCTGCGGTCACAGTCAGCCTCTATATTTGCCGTAAGCTCGTGATCTATATAATGACCTGTATAAACCAGGCTGTCCGCCGGCATTGGCTTTAGTATCCTGCTTTTTTGCATACCGTTAAGTATGCGGTAACCCACATAGGACTGATGTGTCTGAATGGTATGAATGCTTCCTTCCGCAAGGTGCAGAGCCATGGGCCAGTTATCGGGAATAGCGTTTACTACATATTTCATACCTGCGTGTATTGCAGCCTGAGCAGGCCACACATGTGTACCGATCACCGGTATGTCTTTGGGTATATTTTTGAAAACAGCAGCCATCAGCTCTGAATTTTTCTGATCGGTGGCATTATAGCTGAGCTGGCGGAAGCCCTCATAATTAAGAGGCTCCCATAACAGCTTATTGAATAGCTTGCTTTTTTGGGAAATGCGAGAGCCCATAGAATAGAGTTTGTTCTGAGCACCTATGATTTTTGTGCAGGTGGTCTCGGGAAAGGAATTAAGGTCCATCCAGTAGGGAGTATAACCCAATGCGTGAGCCGCAGACGCCATGGCTATGGATATCCGGTAATGACCGAAGCCCATACGGATATTACCCACTATAATACCCTTTTCCTTATCAAATGGAATGTTAGATTCTCCCTCGTTCACCCTGATGTCATACACTCCCAGGGGATCGTAAAGACAGGGATTCTTACGCAGCTTCACACTGTAATCAGCATTGCTGTCATCACCGTATTTTTTAGCGTATTTTAGCTTGCTATGAAGGGCGTTTCTTTGTACGCAGGAATTCATTTTATTTCCAAAGATTATTTTAGATCTGTCAGCCATTGTGTGCCTCCTTTATTATCTCATCAATAGCCTGTGTTCCTTCGCATTTATATCCCGGTCTCTTTATGCGGGCAGATATCCGGGAAAATGACTATTCTCATAAGCCATCACTCCACTTTTACACATATTAAATCAACTTATTAAGATATTTATAGCAATAATGCTTTATATTATAATAACATTTCCGGTACATTTTTTCAATGGTGAGAATACACATTTATTTATGAACTGATTATCACCCTGTTTTCCCTTATAAATAAACCTGTATTTCATGACGTAGAATTTCATATTACATAGGAGCTGTGTTATGATATTGGGTTAATGCAAAAAACCGGCAGAGTATCGCCGTCTGATGCGGTACTCTGCCGGTTGTTAATTTATGTATGTGTTTTTGGAGATGTGATATGTCAGGAATTGACGCTGAGGGTAAAGGACTTGATCACTATAGCACCATCCTTATCCTTGGCCTTGACCTGAACCGTGTATTTGCCAAGAGAAGCGGGCTTCCAGGTGTGAGAGGTAGCCGTGCTGTAGTTCTTGAGGACTGTCCATGATCCCGAAGGAGCCTGTACAACATAAGCAAACTGATAGGGCTCGGTGCCGCCGGTTGCGGAAGCTGTGATATCTATGCTCTGACCCTTTGTTATGCTTGTGGACGAAATAGTTGAGGTGTTTGTAAGATCGGAAACAGTGAGGGTGAATGACTTGATCTCGACCTTGCCCTCGCTGTCCTTGACCTTGACCTGGACTGTGTACTTGCCAAGTGAAGCGGGCTTCCAGGTGTGAGAGGTAGCCGTGCTGTAGTTCTTCAAAACGTACCACTTGCCGTCAGGAGCCTGTGCTACATAAGCAAACTGATAGGGCTCGGTGCCGCCGGATGCGGAGGCTGTAAGCTTTATGCTCTGACCCTTTGCGATGCTTGTGGCCGAAATAGTCGAGGTGTTTGCAATCGCGGAAACAGTGAGAACGAAGGACTTGACCTCGACCTTGCCCTTGCTGTCCTTGACCTTGATCTGAACCGTGTATTTGCCAAGAGAAGCAGGCGTCCAGGTGTAGGATGTATCAGTGCTGTAGTTCTTTAAAACGCTCCACTTGCCGTCAGGAGCACATGCAACATAAGCAAACTGATAGGGCTCGGCGCCCCCCGTTGCGGAACCTGTAAGTATTACGCTCTGACCCTTTGCGACACTTGTGGCTGAAATGGTTGAGTTGTTTGTAAGAGTGGAAACAGTGAGGTTGAAGGACTTGATCTCGACCGTGCCCTTGCTGTCCTTGACCTTGACCTGAAGTGTATACTTGCCAAGGGAAGCAGGCTTCCAGGTGTGGGATGTATCAGTGCTGTAGTTCTTTAAGACGTACCACTTGCCGTCAGGAGCTTTTGCCACATAAGCAAACTGATAGGGCTCGGTGCCGCCGCTTGCCGCACCTGTAAAGGTTACGCTCTCACCCTTGAATATGCTTTCTGCGGAGATTTGTGAATTATTGGTAAGGGGAGCGGTCACGCTGAATGTGAAGTCTTTCTCGTCAACGTTATCATTGCTGTCCTTTACGTTTACACAGAGATCATACTGTCCGGGATCTGCCGGAGTGATCACTATAGTGTCGTTATCGCTGTAAGCCTGAGCAGTGGTCCATTCTGAGCTTGAAGAAAGCTTATAGAGTGCGTTGTACTGATAAGGAGCTGTGCCGCCCTGTGCGGAAGCGTTTACTGTAAGGCTTTGTCCAAGCTCTATGCTTTCTGCCGAAAGGGTTGAGTCATTTGTGAGGGGGGCGGGTTCCGGAACAGAAGAGGAATAGGTGTAAGTTATCGTAATCGTTTCTGAACCGAATGTGCCTGACGCATTTTCGGGAGTTGCTGTAAGCTCGTAATCATCAAACTCCTTTGCCTCTGTTGCGTATGGGTCGCCTGCAAAACCGTTAAGAGTTTCGCTTGCAAGTATTTCTCCGCCTGTTGTGACATAAAGTATATTTACCTTTGAAGGAGTCAGAAGATGTTTGTTCTTCAGCCATACTTCGCCAGCAAGCTCATATCCGGGGACACCAGCACCGGGTTCCTGAGAACTATCGTTATTTGAGAACAGTACCCTTGCGCTTTCAACTTCCGGAACTTCGAGTACATACCAGTTGTTGCTTTCGCTTGTCATAGCAGTGCCCGGCCACCCGCCGAGAGGCTCTGCTAACGTGGAATCTGTACCGGTGTATGCATACATATATACGCTTGACCAGTTATTTGCATTGTAGTAGTGTACTTTAAGATAGCTGGGTTTGACATAGTTGTATCTGAATGTAACGATATTTGCTGTTTCACTGATAGTGCCTGAACCAAGATCCGATGCATCGGCATCCAATTCATAGTTCTTTATACTCTTTTGCATCGAAGCTAAGTCACTTGCATAGGAAGAGCCTATAGCATATACTTTTTCCTCTGATTCGGCGATTTCACTATTGCTTGCGGCGTCAACATATTTTACTGTAAGATATGCATAGCCATCATTAAGAGTGTAGTATATAGTGACCTGATTTTGTTCTTCGCTGAAAGTACCTGTTAAATCGCCTTCAACCGATGAATTGGTATATCCGAACAGATCAAGGGGTTCAACAGCGTATGACTGACCGATAGTACCGGAGAGAGTCTCAGTTTTGATAACCTTGTTCCTGGTTGAATCAAAGTGAGTAACAGCTACACGTCCTCTTTTCTCTGTGCAAGGCTGAATGAGGATAGTGCCGTTTGCGCCTGAGTTAAAGGTTACCTTGCCGTCTGTTACGATGCCTGTTGTATTGTCATAGAAGTTTTCTACATCGGTGCCGTCCGCAAATACTCCGCTAACATCTACAGTAATATCCATATTTACAGGTGCAAACAGTGTTGCAACTATCTTGTCATCCTTATATGTTCTTGAGAAGGTATAGCCTGTGGATGAGTTGTAATTTGAAATTACACTATGTGCGCCTGCGCCTACTGCAAGATGGTTGTTACGGAACTGACCGACCTTCTGCCAGTGTGAGAGAATATCATCGTCAATGCTGCCCCAGTTCATGAAGGTCCTGAGCTGATGACCTGCGTTGGCATCGGCATTAGCCTTTGCACCGGTGTCGAGAGGTCTGCCCGTCTCATCGCCGTAATAGATCTGAATGCCGCCGGGACACATCAGCAGGAAGGAGCCTGCATATTTTCTGTCGCCCTTGATGAGAGTAGTATCGTGAGAAGCAAGATATGTCAGCACGTTGAAGCTCGGATCAGAGTTAATGGAGCTTGCGTATCTGCTGTATATACTCTCTACTTGGCTTGCCGACGGAATAAGGGAGTTGTTTACTGACGGAGCAAAATCGAAGTTGATCATTGAATCGAAGCCGCCTGTGGTGTAGTAGTCGTCCTTTTCCACTGAATGACCGAAGTGCTCACCGGTCATCCAGAAGTCGTCTGTCCAGTCAGCGCCCACTGCTGAGGGGTTGTTCTGTCTCCATTGCTTGAGAGCTGCCACGCACTTGGCCTTGAGCTGACCCCATTCAGTCTTGCCAACGTGCTTTGCGGTATCACAGCGGAAGCCGTCAACGCCGAATTCCTCGACCCACTCAGCAAGCCATGTGGAGATGTGACCTGTAACGGTGTCATCGGTGTACTTTTTCTGCTTGGCTTCAAGTGTGCCTTCTTTTTCCCACTTTGTCTGGAGGAACTTAGGAATACCTACCAGATTACTGGACTCTGTTCTGAAGTCAGGAAGGCCTGACAGGCACTCGATCTGCTCGGAGGGACCTTGGCCATATGTATTATAGTTCGGCAGACCGCAGCGGATCCAGTTGGGGCCCCACCAGTCTGACCATGAGGGGTTAGCGTTTGCCGAATAGTTTATAAAACCGTGATAGGCAGAGTTGTTAACATTCTGATGTGCATAATAATAGGTATCCCAGCCGCTCTTCAGCTCGCCGAACCCAAACTCATACATATCCTGCATGGTGTTGTAGCCTGAGTGGTTCATAACGATATCCATAACGATACGGATGCCGTGTAAGTGAGCGGTATCTACCATTTCCTTGAAGTCTGCCTTGGTACCGAAGTTAAGGTCAGGCTCTGTGTAGTCAAGCACATAATAGCCGTGATAGGCGTAATGTGCAAAGCTGTCGCCTTCGCCTGCAACGCAGTAGCCGTGGACCTGCTCATAGGGAGCTGAAAGCCAGATGGCGTTTACGCCCAGGTCATCAAAATAGCCTTCCTCGATTGCCTGGGTAATACCCTTAAAGTCGCCTCCCATGAAGGATCCTGTCATGTCATAGTTGACTACAGAACCGTTGTTCATGCCTCTGCCATAAGCGTGGTCATTGGAGGTGTCACCGTTTTTGAAACGGTCTGTCAAAAGGAAATAGACTGTTGCATTGTCCCACGAAAACGCAGGCAATTTGTCCGGATTAGCTGCATGCGCCTCAAGGTTGGCTTCAGATACAGCCGATCCGATAGCTGCACTCATAACTGCTGTTCCTGATACAAGACACGCAGCAGAAAGCACCGAGCTCAACAGCTTTTTGAAAAAACTCTTAGTTTTACTTGACATTTTGCTCCTTCTTTCTTTGCTAAGATTTGAGGCGGTATTCTTCCGCACTCATAAGCCGGATTGAAAAAAAGTTCCTACAAAGCAGATTTTGCCGGTATGAATATATTTTTTATCACCCCCGTTCATTTAAACTTATCCAGTATAATAATACCACAAAACATACTATTTGTAAATTATATATAAATAAAATTATACACGAAAGTATTGTTTTTTGTATTTTGCGATAAAACACCCGCAAATACTTGATCTTATTCCATCATCTTTCACCAAATGCTCTTGAAAATCCGTCAGATTTCCTGCACTCATTTGATACAATCTGACGAATAATCTGACGGTTTTTCATGTTCCTATCGAGAAGGTAATATCCCAGACCCTTGACAAAGTCGTTGACCGCTTGTGCAATACCACCCGCAGTATCACAGAACGTTCTTGGTTATTGTCATATTCTTAGTTAAGGAATAGTATAATTTATGATTGAAGCATAGTGATGATATGTGATATAATCGAATTATAATAAACTGCTTGAGGGGGATTAATGATGGACTCAACGACAAGGATAATGGCAGTTCGAGGGGATATTACAAAAGATCATGGTGTGCAGGCAATTGCAAATGCAGCAAATACCAGTCTGTTAGGTGGCGGAGGCGTTGACGGTGCGATACATCGTGCGGCAGGAAAGGGACTGCTACAGGAGTGCATAAAGCTGCACGGATGTAAGACAGGTCAGGCTAAGATAACCAAGGCGTATGATTTGCCCTGTGAATACGTTATTCATACTCCAGGACCTGTGTGGAGAGGCGGCAAAGCAAACGAACGTGAGCTGCTTGCGTCATGTTACCGTTCCTGCCTGGAGCTTGCGGTAGAGAATAATATCCGCAGTATTGCATTTCCATCCATATCCACCGGAGTGTATCATTTCCCACTTGAGGAAGCCGCAAGAATTGCTGTCAGCACAGTAAAACGCTTCGTTGAGGAGCATCCGGACAAGCTGGATATTATCAAATGGGTCCTTTTTGATGACAATACATACCGTGTCTATTCGGATGTCATTAACTCCTAAACCGGTGCATAATACATATCGTTGGCAGAGCAAATCACAGTAAACCTTTACTATCTGTTCTTCTCTGCAACAATTCGGGGTGGATCGCTGATGTGCACTTTTATCTTCGTCACATTCTTGCAAATCCTTTCTGGCGAGCGTATGGAAATGTACCGAAAACACAATCATTAGAGCTATCAACTTGACGACAGTAACCATTCCCAAGCCTCGTAAACCGTAAATCAGCCGCCTTTGCCACCGAAGCAATAGCTTGAAGCATCGCTTCAGCTTCCCTGTAATCCAAAAGACTTTGGTTAATTTCCTTATAATCACGGGAACCTACCGGACGGTCATGTCATTGACCTCATTGAAATCTCACCACTCCGAGGATCCCTCGAAGCTGTCCCCATTACCTGAGTCTGTGGTTGGGCGGAAAGGTAAGCGTCAAATACCCACGCACCGCGCCAAATTGAAGAAACCATGCTACAATAAACTGCGAATAGAAAAACTCCAAGGAAGTGAAATGGAATCCAGTGAACTCCAACGAACTTCAATTGGAGTTGATTGGAGGAAAATGCATGGATAAAGTAGCAATGGTCAAAAAGGAAGTACAACTGCATAACTGGTCGGAAACAGAGCTAGCAAGGCAAGAATCTGGTCTGACAGTAACACAGTGGTGCAGGCAGGAAGGGATCAGCACAAGTGCATATTATTATCGTTTGCGCAAGATCAGAGAAAACCTGTGTGAGCAGATACCTGTACCGGTTACTGAAATCACGGAGAATACAGAAACAGACCATGCAGCAATAAGAATTGAATCCGGAAATCTGAAAGTAGAGATATCATCAGATGTTCCTTCGGAAAAGATTGCAGCGATAATAGGTGCATTTAAATGCTGACGGAAATACTGATCGGAGCAACAGTGTATATCGTGACCGGATATACGGATATGCGAAAAGGAATAGACGGTCTTGCACAGATCGTAGAGGGCTCTGTCGGAAAGGATGTGTACAGTAAAGCAGTGTATCTGTTCTGCGGAAGGAATAGCACAAAGATGAAAGCACTTGTGTGGGACGGAGACAGATTTCTGCTGTTTTACAAAAGGCTAGATAACGGGCGTTATCGTTGGCCGAGAACAGAATGCGAGACAAAACAGCTTACTTCACAGCAGCTTCGATGGCTGATGGAGGGGCTTGAAATTGAGCAGAAAAAAGCGATCAGACCGGGCAAAAGAAAATGTTTGTATTAAGTTCATAGCATAGATACAGTATGTTCACCTGCTTGTGATAGAACAAAAATATCATATACAGAAGAAATCAAGTCATGGAAAAACAAAGAAAAGAACGTACAATAGATGAGCTTGCCGCCGAAAATGACGCTCTTCGTGCAGAAAATGAAACTCTTAACGCGGAGAATGAACGTCTTCAACAGCAGGTTGATATGCTAAGAAAAGCAGCCTTCGGACAGAAAAACGAAAAGAAGGTGCTTCATAATACCGAAAATCCGGAACAATTAAGCCTGTTCAATGAAGCGGAAACCGAAGCACGCCGTGAGGAAGCTGCGGAAGTAGCAGTCCCTGCACATAAGAGAAAGAAAAAGCGCAGTCGTGCTGAGATAATTAAAGATCTTCCCATTGAAGAAGTAATTCATGAAGTTGAGGACAAAACCTGCGACAGATGCGGCAGCGAGATGAAAACCGTTGGTAAAGAATTCGTGCATGATGAACTTGTTTATGTTCCGTCAAAGCTGTTCATACTCAAGCATTATGTAGAGGTAGTTAAATGGTAAGCATCACCCCCATCGTCTTCCTCTCCAAATTCTGAAAGAGTATAATAAGCTCCAAGTAGACATTCAGACTAAATGACAAAATCAAAAATAGTCTGAACAAGTCCAATGGAGTAAATCAGAGTAATTCAGACGGAGGTAAGACAGGTGGAAAAGACAGCAAGTGAAATAGTGATGGTAAAGAAGAATGTACGACTGCAGGAATGGAACAGACAAATCGAAGAACAGAAATCGAGCGGTCTTAGTATTCAGGAGTGGTGTAAACAAAATGGAATAAACCTCAAAACATATTACTACCATCTCCGCAAGGTAAGGGAAGAGTATCTGAGATCGGGCAAAGGTGAAAATTCACAAGAAAAAAAGGAAACAGAAAGAGCAGTAGTTCCGATCTTGGCGGCACCATCAGGCGGAAATATCAGCATAGAGAAAAACGGACTGCACATAACATTGCCGGAAAACATTTCAGCAGAGGTATTGATCGCGGTGGTGAATAAGCTATGCTGAACGATCTTCCTAACGGAACACAGGTATATCTTGTCACAGGCTACACTGACCTTCGCAGATCAATAGACAGTCTGGCGGCCATTGTGCAGAGTCAGCTTGACTGGTTCAGAAAGCAGATGTTCGGAAGAAAGTCCGAACAAAGTTCCATTATCCTCGGGGGCGGAGAGCAGCTTTCTTTCATGTCGGATGAAAAAGCTGTTTCTGAAAAGACCTCTGAAGAAACCATAACCGTTTCGGAGCATAAGCGCAAGAAAAAGCGCACGTTTGAAGAGGCAATGGCTGATCTTCCTTTTGAAAAAGTCATTCATGAGCTTGAAGATAAGACCTGCGATAAATGCGGTGAAGAAATGGTCGAGATCGGAGAAGAAAAGGCAGCGATCCTGAAAAGGATGAAGAACTTGATGATATTGAACCCTGCCATATCGTCAAAGCATATTGCCCCAAGCCTATGATCCCCGGAAGCTATTGTTCACCGGAGCTTTTAGCCCATATTATTTTTGAGAAATACGGGAAAGCTGTGCCCCTGCACCGTCAAGAGAAGGATTTCGCTTCAAAGAAAATACCGTTGCTTAAAGCCACAATGTCCAACTGGGTTCTGACGGCTGCAGAACAATGGTGTCTGCCGGTCGTACAGAAAATGACAAAGCAGCTTCTGTTGAGTGAAGTCATCCACGCAGACGAAACGGTCATACAAGTGCTTCACGAGGGCGGCAGAAAGGCAACAAGTGAATCGAGGATGTGGGTGTACTGCAACGGAAAGATCAATGATCGTAGTATTATCATTTTCGATTACAAGCCTACAAGGAAGGGTGCAAACGCAGAAGAATTTCTGAAAGGCTGGAGCGGATATCTCGTTCGAGATCAATTCAGTGGGTATCATGTTCTAAAGAACGTGAAGCATTGCGGATGCTGGGCTCACATGAGGAGACGTTGAGGAGACGTTTCATTGAAGCTATTCCTTCCGATAAAAAGCTCCATAGTACTTCCGTTGCCGTTCAGGCTGTGGAGCGGATAAAAAGAATATATCACGAGGAGGGTTTGCTGAAAAACTGTACAGCAGATGAAAGATACAAAGAACGGCAGAAAATCATAAAGCCGTTAATAGATGAATTCTTCGCATGGCTCGAACCTTTGCCGGTGAGCGGTAAAAACAAGCTTGCGGAGGCCATTGGTTATGCCAAAAATGAAAAAGCGTATCTTTACACATTCCTTGAAAACGGAAATGTTCCAATGGACAATAACCGTGCTGAAAATGCGATAAGACCCTTTGCTGTCGGCAGAAAGAACTGGCTGTTCAGCAATACAGCAAGAGGTGCAGATTGCAGTGCAGCTCTGTATTCAATCGTATCTACAGCACAGGCTAATGGCATGGATGCAGAAAAATATCTCACGGAGCTGTTCAGGCAGCCTGCCGGAACGATTATCCTGCCCTGGAAGGAGGAAATTTCCGATGACACTTGATACTGAAAATGCCAAATTATTCTTTAAGTTGTTTCTGCCGATGTTGGACTATGTGAA
>CACXMR010000018.1 GCA_902768825.1 uncultured Ruminococcus sp. | reverse complement strand
AGCCGGCCTACGACCTGCATGAATATGAGGACAGCGGGATGCTGGGGCCTGAGTGGGATGATATCGGATGAGCATAAGGCTGTTGAAGGACAATCCCTATGGCTACAGGCTGAACATAAGCGAGCCGGATATTCACGAGCTGTATCTTCCTACGAGGGCAAGATAGAACCCTTTGCTCTGGAGCTGGGGCTTGTGCATACGAATATGACGTTTTCCGAGCGCGAAAAGTCCTTCGGTAATCAGATATTCTTCAGCTCCAACCGCTTGCAGTACGCTTCTATCAGCGACAAGATCAACTATGTCGTTCAGATGGGCGACAGAGGACGCACCAGCATAAACGAGGACAGAGAGGTCTTCAACCTTCCGCCTATCGAAGACGGCGACAGGCACTTTATCAGGGGTGAATATCGTCCGGTTGACAGCTACGGAACCCCTCCACCGCCTGACGGCGGTCCCCCTCCCCTGAAAGGGGAGGCTGTTGAGCCTGTAGAGCCGATCGGCAGCAACACAACGGTTGACAAGGCGGCTCAGGGTGGTATAATTGAAGCAAGAGACAATGACGGCAAGCATTACATATACAACGAAGAAACAGGCAAACTTGAGGGTTCTGAACCTTATGCGGATGATGACGGCGGGTCGGGAGGAGAAAAGACATCTGACGATGGTGACAAATTATCTTCAGGTGATGACAAGAAAGAAAAAGGCGGTTACTCTTTTTCTTCCAAAGTAAAGCCAGAATTCAAAGAGACGTTTAATACTGAATTTGATGCTATGTCTGAGAAATTTGGAACAATCAGCACTATTACAAGAGTTGTTCCAATGACTTGGGGTACCGACAGAGAATTAGGAGAGTTTAGTGACAATTCAGGGGAGCTTGCTATTCGTTTTGCTGAACAAAAGGGTGGGGCAAAAAAAATTATCCCAAGCGGCAATTGACAACAAAAAAGCTGGAGTATGGTCAAGTTCTCATCCGAATCATGTAATAAGGCATGAGATAGGTCACGCTATTCAGTTAGAACATAAAAAGAACGATCCGCATTGGAATGACAAACTCGGCAAAATTGACAAGTTAATGAGAAGTGCGGAAAAATCATCTGTTTCTACATACGCATTTAGAAACAGGGATGAATTCATATCTGAATGTATTGCTGAAAGCATGACCACAAAAGCAAGACCTATGTCTAAGCAGGTTGCGAATATAATAACAGGAGATGATAGCAATGACTGATATTTACGATAAATTTGAAAAATGGTTAACAGAGTTTCAGGAGGATGGATATAGAGCAATCAGTAAAAATGCTCCATCCGAGATTAAGGAAGAAGCGAAAAAAGCAGACGATGTTTATTATAATCGTACCGGAAGGCACTTGTTTCACATTGATAATGAATGAGGTGACACGATGAACAAACTTGCTATAGCTAACAGAAAAGCTTTAGAATATTTCAGGTGTCACACAGATGGCAAGGGTCTTGACCATAATGCTTTAGCCTTTGCAATTCAGGCGCAAGCAGGTGCCGAAGAAGATTAAGGAAGCTCATTTTGAGACAGTTTGTCCCGTTTGTAAAGGAAGTCTTTATATAGATGACTTGAATGTCGTTGAACAAAGCCAATATTGTCCCGACTGTGGGCAGAGATTAGAATGGGAGTAAAAAAAGAATAAACACCCACCGTCTTGATTTCGCACAGTGCGAGGTCAGGGCGGTTTTTCTATGCCCAAAAGGAGGTACAAACATGAACAATCAGGGCGCCAAAGCCGATCAGCACCAGTGCAACGGCAGTCTATATCGAGGTGAATTTCCATGACAATGCGGATATAGCAAAGTGGCTCATCGAGAACCCTCAGACCGTCGGTGAAGCTATCGCCAAAGGTGTCTGCAAAGGCTACGGCGTGACGTACAAGGCGCCTTCCGATCCGTCTCCCAAGCAGGATGTCTTCTACCGTGTGCAGGTGGGTGTTTACAACGACCGCAAGAACGCAGAAGCGTTTCTGGAACAGGTCAAGAAGGCCGGCTTCACCAACGCTTTTATAGTTGAGGTTAAAAAGTAAGTATGTAAACAAACGTACCCCCGTCAGAGTGAGAGAGCACTTTGGCGGGGTTTTATTATTTTACACATAGAGCGATTCAGAGATGATTGAAACGCTCATAAGGGATTATTTATCAAAAAAATAGCTTACCAAATTTTCTTGTTGTTCACTCAAATGATATTCTGTTGATTATTCACAAGCTTGGTAGTATAATATAAATGTACAAATTGATATTTAATCGCTGTATTAATATGAGGAGCTGAAGGAATTATAAGACTAAAAAGTAGCAGAGTCAGACGCAAAATTTTTTTTCTTAAAGGAGTGTTGAGTCATGTCAAAGAAAGTATTGTCTGCCATAATGGCTATAAGCATGATCGGCTCATGCTGTGCCCTTGCTTTTAGCGGCAGTACGCCCTTCCAGTTGGATGTATCAGCAAAAGAGGCAGCTGATTACACCTATTCCATAACCCCGATATTGTCTCCGTTTAATGAGTATTTTTTTGTCAAGACGGATAACCCCGACCCGCTGTCGTTCCGCTTTGTGGATAAGAGTACGGTATATGGAGAAAACGGCGATAACGGTTTATTGAGTTTTCTTTATGATTCATGGGATGAGGAACCGTGCATTTATGCCGATATCGTTTACGAGGATAAAAATACTGCAAGAGTGAATGGCGGATATATCTTTTCCGGAGGTAATACGGACGGCGGGAAGGTTACTCTTCAATATAAAAAGGACATTTCATATTCTGAATACGATGAGCTGCAGCAATCGGGAGATTATGCAAATATAGGTCAATACACCGAAACCCTCAGCTCATCAAGCGGCAGTGTCGGCTTTAAAACCTATCGTATAGTGGGTTATTATAAGTGGGAGGATTCCAACGTAAGCATAGAGCTGCCAAGGCTTAAGAATTATATTGATTATCTCCTGGATACTTATGCTTCAAAGGACAGCTTCTTTGAAAACATGGACGCCGTACAGGCAGGGCTGTCGTCGATCTGTCTGTACAGTGGCTCGTTCATCAGAGGAGAACTGTATAAAGCCGGCGAGTATTGGAGCTTGTCAACATCACCCCATAAGGACCAGTCATTTTATATTCAGTCCCCGTATGCACGAAAGGACAGAAAATCATTATTTGCTTCGGTGGTTTATCCCTTTCGTGCCAGCTCACTTGGCTTTCCAAGTATAATGGCGGAGGTATCAAAGCGGCTTGACAGCTCTTCTGCTTATGAATGGGACGATTACTCTCATTATCTGATCCATGTCACCTATAACGGTGAAACACATATGTACGGTGGTCAGGGAAATGGAAAAGGGCAAGGTATAACCGAGGATAAAATAAAGAAATATTATACTTTTGATGATAAAGATAAGATCACCCTGGAGAGTGCAAGGCAGCTGCTGGAAGATTATTCAGAGCTGCAAATACCTGATGACGTTCCGAGAGAGGACGCACTCACATGGGAAAAAGTGTGCGATACTGTGGGAGACGGTGCGTGGGTAAGACTGACGGAAATAGTCAGTATATTAGGCGGTACACAAACCGGATATACCTATCTGTATAAGAAAAACGACGGTAAATACCACAGGACAGACTCCTCAGGAAGTGACGGCGGCGAAATCTACTGGGGCGGAGACTTGGGCTATCTATCAGACGCATGGGTGGATGGAAGATATATTGATGAATGTGAAGGCTTTGTTCCCGGTGCTAAGTTTGAAGATCATCCCACAAGTGCTATCATGCTTAAGTCTATGACAATACCTCAAATCTCATACGATTATTCCTACAGGTATAACTATGACTTAAGCCAGTGGGAGATAGACTATAGCGACATTACGATCAATGACCAAACAGCTAAAAATGTATTGCTCTACCATGATGAAAATGTCTGGAAGGTAAGCGACAGCTCATTTGAAAACGGATGTGCAGGCTACGATAGGATAGCCTATTTTGTGGAAGAGGGATTGATCGATAGGAAATACCTTGATATGGTAACCCTTACTTCAGAAGAGGTCAAGGCTTTAAACGTAGACAAAAACACAAACGAAGAAATATTAAAGGGCTATATTTATGACGGAACAGCCGAACCCGGAACACGGTTTGGAATTGCTGATTTTTCTGACGAGACTATAAGTGTGTCCCTTTCATCATCGATCTTCACATATAATGGCAATGTGCAGGTTCCTGAAATAACTGTAAAGTTTAACGGTAAATTATTACAGGAAAACATAGACTATGTTCTTACTTATTCTGACCGGTCAAGTACAAGCCCCGGAAAATATACCGTAACGGCAGAGGGCATTGATTATTACACCGGAGCTGCTAAAAAAGAATACCTGATAGTTCCCCCGGCAAACAGCATAAAGCTGGATAATTCTGCCATCGACCTTATTATTGGCGAGACTCAGCTGATAAAAGCGACCACCGACCCTTCCGGTGCATACGAAGGAGTTACCTGGGCAAGCTCTGATGCAAAAGTTGCGACAGTTTCGGGCGGAAAAGTAAAAGCAGTAGGAAAAGGCACAGCCACCATCACTGCCAAAACAAACGATAACAAAACCGCTGTCTGCACTGTCAGGGTCAATGAACCGCTGGCCAACACCTCCGCTCTGTCCGCAGCCAACCTGACTCTGGGCAAGGCTCTGACCATGACCGGTTCGGCCACAGGCGGCATCGGCTCATATCAATACGCCTATGTTGTGCAGGCACCTTCGGGTAAATGGACGGTTCTTAAAGGCTACAGCACTGCTTCCGCTCATACATGGACTCCCGCAGCTCTTGGCAAATATACTGTCCAGATCAAGGTCAAGGACAGCAGGGGCAATGTTGCGGTGAAGTCATTCCCGCTCAAAGTATTGCCTCCTCTCACAAACAATTCAAAGCTTTCCGCAGCGAGCATAACTAAGGGTACGACCATCAGGCTAACGGGCGCAGCCTCCGGCGGCACAAGCCCATATCAGTATGCTTATGTAGCCCAGGCCCCCAGCGGTGAGTGGAAGATCATCAAAAACTACAGCACATCCTCGACACATTCATGGACGCCTGCAATGACAGGAAAGTACACAGTTCAGATAAAAGTCAAGGACAGCAAGGGCACTGTTGTTGTCAAGTCGTTTATGCTCAATGTATTGCCCCCCCTCACAAACAACTCAAAGCTTTCCGCAGCGAGCATTACTAAGGGCACGACCATCAGGCTAACGGGGGCAGCCTCCGGCGGCACGAGCCCATATAAGTATGCTTATTTAGCCAGGACGCCCGGCGGTGAGTGGAAGACCATC
This sequence comes from uncultured Ruminococcus sp., assembly GCA_902768825.1. Classification (GTDB taxonomy): domain Bacteria; phylum Bacillota; class Clostridia; order Oscillospirales; family Acutalibacteraceae; genus UBA1213. The sequence continues at coordinate 28,872 of CACXMR010000018.1, read as the reverse complement.
AAAAACTACAGCACATCCACCACACATTCATGGATGCCTGCAATGACAGGTAAAAACACAGTAAAGATCAAGGTCAAGGACAGCAAGGGCACCGTTGCGTCGAAGTCATTTACTCTCAACGTATTGCCTCCTCTCACAAACAATTCAAAGCTTTCCGCAACGAGCATAACTAAGGGTACGGCCATCAGGCTAACGGGTGCTGCCTCCGGCGGTGCGGCTCCGTATCAGTATGCTTATGTTACCAAGACGCCCGGCGGTGAGTGGAAGACCATCAGGAACTACAGCACATCCACCACACATTCGTGGACGCCTGCAATGACAGGTAAATACACAGTTAAGATGAAGGTCAAGGACAGCAAGGGCACCGTTGCGGCGAAGCTGTTTACTCTCAATGTAGTGGCTCCCCTTAAAAACAACTCCACTGTCTCCGCCTCAACCATTTCCACACGGCAGGACATTACTGTAACAGGTGCAGCCACAGGCGGCACAGGCCCTTATCAATACGCCCTCTACTATAAGAAAAGCGGTGCATCCGCCTTTACAATGTATAAGGATTTCAGCACAACAAGCAGGATCACCTTTAAGCCGGCGAGCGCAGCTACATATATCCTCAGAGGCAAAATAAAGGATAAGTCCGGCAAGGTGGTATATAAGGACTTTACCGTTACGGTTACAAAACCCCTGACAAATGCCTCAACACTGTCGGCTTCTACACTGAAGCTTGGCGGCAGCCTGACCATGACAGGCTCTGCAAGCGGCGGCACGAGTCCTTATCAATATGCCCTGTACTATAAGAAAAACGGTGCATCAACCTTTACGATGTATAAGGATTTCAGCACAACAAGCAGGATCACCTTTAAGCCCACGAGCGCAGCTACATACATCCTCAGAACCAAGGTAAAGGATAAGACCGGCAAGGTGATATATAAGGACTTTACGGTCAATGTCACAAAGCCATAACAATCATCGAAAAAGTCTACCTCAAAAGGGGTAGGCTTTTTTGTCGTCTGCATAGTTTTATCTTAAGGCAAAACGATCCAAATCCGATCTGCTCTTGCGAGAGATTGCATTTAAAAAAGTGCTGTGAGCACATAGCTGCGAGCCATCAAAGATATGCAGCCCTTGCTCAAAACCCTTGTCCTCCGCACAAAAATGAGTTGAAGGGATTGGCTATAAATTCCTTTTCTGGTTTGTGTTGATGGGGAATATGGATAAAGTATATATCATGAGGCCAATGGGATAATAAAATTTTGTTAAAATTTTTTATAAAAATCCAAAAAATATAGTGACTTTAAACTATTTTTATGGTATAATTAGAAAAATTATATCTCAATTATATATTTTTGCAAATCGTGTTAAAAAATGGGCCGGTGATTGGATGTTCGAGCAGAATCTGAATATTGACCGTATGGAGCAGGCGGTGGCGCTTTTCGGGACCTTTGATGAGAATATCAAGCTCATACAAAATGAGTATATGGTGTCTGTCGTGTGCCGAGGGTCGGAGCTGAAGGTTTCCGGTGACGCTGAGAATGTGGCGAGGGCGGTCAAGGTCATAGAAAGCCTGCTGAGCCTGCTGAATAAGGGCGAGGCTCTGAGCGAACAGAATGTCCGCTATTGTATGTCTCTCGTAAATGAGGGGAATGAGCACAGGATAGAGCAGCTTGCAGGCGACTGCATCTGCATAACCTCTAAGGGACGCCCTGTCAAGCCCAAGACCCTTGGCCAGAAGAGCTATGTCACAGCTATCAGGGATAACACGGTTACAGTAGGCGTGGGTCCTGCGGGCACCGGAAAGACTTATCTCGCCGTGGCAATGGCCGTGGCTGCCTTCAGGGCAAGAGAGATAAACAGGATAATCCTCACAAGACCTGCGGTGGAGGCGGGGGAAAAGCTGGGCTTCCTGCCGGGCGATCTCCAGAGTAAGGTAGATCCCTACCTGCGCCCGCTTTACGATGCACTGTTTGATATGCTTGGTGCAGAGACCTATCAGAAGTATGTTGAGAGAGGAAATATAGAGGTAGCTCCCCTTGCCTATATGAGGGGAAGAACACTGGACGACAGCTTTATCATTCTTGATGAAGCACAGAATACAACACCTGAACAGATGAAGATGTTCCTGACGAGACTTGGGTTTAATTCCAAAATGGTCATCACCGGTGATATTACTCAGATCGACCTTCCGGGAGGTGTGCGCTCCGGACTGAAGGACGCAGTGAGGATACTCAGGGATATTGAGGGCATTGAGACTGTGATGTTCTCTGCAAAGGATGTGGTCAGAAACAGATTGGTTCAGGATATTATCAGAGCATATGAGAATGCTTCACAGAAAAGGCAAAAATAAGCGGAATACAGATCAAGTTGAAAGGTGAGGTCTAATATGGACAAGATCAAGGTAATTATCACAAACAAGCAGAAGGATGTCAAGATACCCACAGGCCTGAGAATGCTTATCAGGCGCTGCTGTAATGCAGTGCTTACACTTGAGGAGTTTGAGGGCTCAGTGGAGATAAGCGTTACTCTGGTCAACAACTCTCAGATCAGAGAGCTTAACAGGATCTATCGCAATATCGACAGGGAAACAGATGTGCTGTCCTTCCCTATGGGCGAAAACGGCAGGTATGATACTGACCCGACCACAGGCGCAAAGATACTGGGGGATATTGTTATTTCAATGCCTGCAGCGGTAGAGCAGGCAGGGCGCTTCGGCCACAGCCTGCAGAGAGAGGTGGGCTATCTTACGGCTCATTCCATGCTGCACCTTCTGGGCTATGACCACGAGGATAACGGCCTGCAGAGGATTCGTATGCGTGAAAAGGAGGAAAAGGTCATGACTCAGCTCGGGCTGCCCAGCTCATCAAGCTATGTCATGAAGGATGAAAGCTGATGTCCTTTTTCAAAGGCTTCAAATACGCATTCTGCGGAATAATACGCTGCATAAAAAACGAGCGGAACATGAGATTTCATACAGTTGCTGCGCTGTATGTTCTCATTTTTGCACGTTTTTTTGGCTTTTCACGGGGAGAATATTCCCTTCTGCTGCTGACCATTGGTGCAGTAATGGCTGCCGAAGCCATCAATACCTCGATAGAGGAGCTTTGTGACAGGGTGTGCACAAGTCAGGACAGCAGGATCAAGCGTTCAAAGGATGCTGCGGCAGGGGCTGTGCTGATACTTGCGTTTTTTGCTGCCGTCATAGGAGTGGTGCTTTTTTCTGACCCTGAGGGCTGGATAGCCGCATTAGGGTATTATACGGGCAGTCCGTGGAGGATGGCAATGCTTGGTGTGCTGTCTGTGCTGTCAGTGCTGTTTATTGTTTTGGTACCAAAGAAAAAAGGAAGGAAATGAAAAATGAGTGAAAGAAAAAGTGCTTTTATAGCTATTGTGGGGCGCCCGAATGTGGGAAAGTCCTCAATTCTCAATAAAATGCTGGGGGAAAAGATATCCATAGTTTCTTCAAAGCCCCAGACTACAAGGACGAGGATAATGGGTGTGCTGACAGAGGAAAACTGCCAGCTGGTGTTCATTGATACTCCCGGACTGCACAAGCCAAGGAACGATCTTGACCGCTTCATGCTCAGGTCGGTCAACGAATCCGTGGCAGGTGTGGATATGTGTGTGCTGGTGGTCGAGCCGGACAGGGAAATATCAGGGGAGGAGCTGCAGCTTATCGAGAAGTTTAAGACTCTTGGCTTGCCCGCTGTCCTTGCGATAAACATGATAGACACTATAAATGATAAGACAAAGCTTGCAGCTCAGATATCGTCCCTTGCGGGGCTTTATGATTTCAGCGCAGTGGTGCCCTGCTCGGCACAGACCGGCTCCGGAATAGACAGCCTCAAAAAGGAGCTGCGGGGTCTGGCAATGGAAGGTGATTTCCTTTTTGATGAGGATACACTTACTGACCAGCCTGAGCGGGTCATAGCTGCCGAGATGATCAGGGAAAAGCTGCTGCGCCTGCTGGAGCGGGAGGTTCCTCACGGCACTGCTGTTTTTGTCGAAAGGATGAAGGAGCGTCCGGAGGGCGGCATTATAGACGTGGACGCTACCATCTATTGCGAGAGGGATTCACATAAGGGGATAGTGATAGGCAAGGGCGGATCAATGCTGAAGAAGATCGGCAGCTATGCCCGTCAGGATATGGAGAGGTTTTTTGACTGCAGGATAAATCTTCAGCTCTGGGTAAAGGTGAAGGAGGACTGGCGCAACCGTGAGGGAATATTGCGCAGCCTGGGATATGACAGCAGCGCCTTTGACGAATGAGCGGAATTGACAATTTTTCTGTAATAATTTACGGCAGGCGGGATATAATAATACCATAGGAAACCGTATGGAACGGAGGTGTATGGTATGGATGAAAACACCGCCTGGCAAAATTTCGTGCAGACCGGCAGGGTAACGGATTACCTTGACTACTGCCGTATAAAGCTGGGTTATCCCGGGCAGGATGTGCAAAGGGATACGGAGGTATCTTATGAAGACGAACGTGGACGGTCTGATCCTGAAGGAACTGAACTATGGCGAAAATGACGGGATCATTACCGTGCTGACAAAAGAGCAGGGGATCGTCAGCTGCTATGCAAGAGGTGTGAGGAACATCAAGCACCCAAGCTTTGCGGCCACAAAACAGCTGACCTTCTCCCGTCTGACATTGTATCAGGGTAAAGGAATGTACATAATCGACGAAGCAAAGACCATCAGAAGCTTTTATAACATTTGCTCGGATGTTGAAAAATATGCGCTGTCACAATATCTCTGCGAGCTTGTCATCAAGACGACACCGGAGAATGTTCCGTCGGAGGGACAGCTTGAACTGCTGCTGAACTGTCTGCACCTGCTGATGGAGGGTTCAAAGTCCTGTGAGATGATAAAGGCGATTTTTGAGCTGAGACTTGCTCTTATTTCCGGCGGTATGCCCGGAGTGCTTTTTTGCTCGGAATGCGGCAAATATGATGACGATGAAATGTTTTTTGACTATGAGGAAAACAAGCTTTACTGCAGTGAATGCTTTAAAGGCTCGGATACAGTATGCAGACTGTCATCCGGCGCCCTGAGAGCCATGAGATTTATATTGCTTTCGGAGCCAAAAAAGCTGTTTTCCTTTACGATATCAAAGGCATCACTGGATCAGCTGTCGGAATGTGCGGAAAAATATATGACCTGCCTTGTGGGCAGCAAAATCAATACACTGGCATATTACTATCAGATCAAATCGCTGCTCTGAGGCCGGAAGCTGATAATTGCACAATTGAACGATAATGATATTCTCCGCTGTGCGGGGACGTAACAATAAGAAAAGGATAATAATATGAATAAAGATCATCTGTCTCTGGAGCTTGACAAGATACTTGAAAAGCTTGCAGAGCAAACATCATTTGAAGATGCGGCACAGCTTGCAAGGAGCATCGAGCCGTCAACCGGACTTTTTGAGGTAAACGAGCTGCTCAGGGAGACCTATGACGCTCACTCACTTTCCGGCAGGTTTGGGGCACCGTCCTTTGGCAATCTTCATAATATTACGAATGCTCTCAGACGTGCCCAGGCAGGAGCAGTGCTTACTCCACTGGAGCTGTTGAGAGCGGCGGTTTTGCTGAGAGTCATCCGGTCGGTGATAGAATGGAGAGATAAATCCGCCTCAATAGAGACCTGTCTCGATATGCGTTTTAATGCACTCTCACCGAATAAATATCTCGAAGCCAAGATAACCTCGGCAATACTTTCCGAGGAGGAGATAGCCGACAACGCTTCCCCGGAGCTTGCGTCCATAAGAAGAAAGATCGCTGCGGAATCCTCAAGGATCCGTGAAAGGCTTGATAAGCTCATCAGGTCCTCATCAATGCAGAAGTACCTTCAGGACAGCATTGTGACCATCAGGAGCGAGAGGTTCGTTATCCCTGTCAAGGCCGAATTCCGGTCGGCAGTTCCGGGCCTTGTCCACGACACCTCATCAAGCGGCGCCACGGTATTCATAGAGCCTATGAGCGTAGTGGAGGCAAACAACGAAATACGAATACTCCGTTCAAGGGAGCAGACGGAGATCGACAGGATACTTGCGGAGATGTCCTCGGAGCTTGGAGCCTATGCCGACAGCATCTGCCAGAGCTATCGCATCCTCACAGAGCTGAATGTGATATTTGCAAAGGCGCACCTGGCATACAAAATGAAGGCTACCCTGCCGATAATGAACGACAGGGGCAGGATATTACTTAAAAACGCAAGGCACCCGCTTATCCCTCAGGAAAAGGTGGTGCCTACCAGCGTGGAGCTTGGAACAAGCTTTGATACACTTGTTGTAACAGGCCCCAACACCGGCGGCAAGACCGTGTCACTCAAGACCATCGGGCTTTTGTCGCTGATGGCAATGTGCGGATTGATGATACCCGCTACTGATAACAGCGAGCTGTCGGTGTTTGACAATGTGCTTGTGGATATCGGCGACGAACAGAGCATCGAGCAGTCATTGTCTACCTTCTCGGCACATATTACTAATATAAAGCGTATACTCGATATTGCCGATGAAAAGAGTCTTGTTCTGATAGATGAGCTTGGAGCCGGAACCGACCCTGTAGAAGGTGCGGCTCTTGCTACTGCCATACTTGAAAGACTGCGCTCACTTGGCGCTAAAATAGCTTCGACCACCCACTATGCGGAGCTGAAAAGCTTTGCTCTTGATACCAATGGCGTCGAGAATGCCTGCTGTGAGTTTGATGTGGCGACCCTGAGGCCTACCTACAAGCTTCTTATCGGTATGCCGGGACGTTCCAATGCTTTTGCGATCTCCGAGAGACTGGGGATCTCCTCTGAGGTGGTGGACAGGGCAAAGGAGCTTGTCTCCATGGAGGATTCCCGGTTTGAGTCGGTGGTTGAAAAGCTGGAGGAGAGCCGCAGTGAGCTTGACAGAAGACTTGCCGAGGCGGATGAGCTGAAGCTCAGGGTAAAGGAAGAGCTTGAAAGGGCACGTCTCGAAGCCGAGGAGAGCCGCAAAAAGAACGAAAAGGAGCTTGCCGATGCAAGAGCAATGGCAGAGAGCATAATCACCAAGGCAAGGGCACAGGTCTACGGCGTGCTTGACGAGATAGAGGCAATACGCAAAAAGAAGGATGCAACGGCGGAGGAAAAGGCAAAGCTTAAGGCGGATATCCGAAGCATGGAGGATGCAGCCGATCCGGTCAGGGTGCGTGAGACCGAGGACTATAAGCTTCCGAGACCGCTGAAGCCGGGAGATCTGGTGCTTATCTTTGACATAGACAAAAAGGGCACTGTCCTTGAGGTGGGAAAGGATACCGTTCTGGTGCAGGCGGGGATCATAAAGACAAGAGTAGCCCTTGATAATCTGCGTCTGCTGAAGCAGGAAAAGGTAACTCTGCCCAAAAGGAGCGTTACACGCACGGTCAGGAACGACGTCAGCCGCTCCGCCTCTACGGAGGTGGATGTCCGGGGTCAGAATGCCATGGATGCTATCATGGATGTGGACAAGGCCATCGATTCGGCGGTAATGCAGGGGTTACACATTCTGACGATTATTCACGGCAAGGGCACAGGCGTCCTTCGGCGTGAGATACAGCAGCACCTGAGGAACCATCCCTCAGTGCGCACCTTCCGGCTTGGCACCTTTGGAGAGGGTGATTCCGGAGTTACCGTTGCTGAGCTGAAATGACATCATTGTAAACAGGAAAAGGTGATGCTATGGCAAAGAGGAAAAGGCTTGCTACGAGGATAGTCCTTGTGACGATAGCTGTTATCCTGGCAGGTGTTATGACCTTCGGCGGAGTGTGCCTGTACCTGATCAATCAGGACAACATCAGCGATAAATATACACTTACGGAGGAGGATGACAGTTTTCTTGTTACCCTTCTGAAGAATGCCCTTACAGGGTCAGAGTTTGAACTGACAGAAGCTCAGATCAATACCTATTTGTTCAAGTCTTTGTGCTCTGAAAATAAGTTTCTCAGGAGGGTCAGGGTATATTTTCACAAGGATGGCCCTTCAGAGATTTATGCAAGGATATTCAACATGGACAGGGAGCAGGCGCTTTCTGCCAAAGCACAGATAGAGCTTATTCCCGAAAGGGGCGTTACAGCCGTCAGGGTCAGTGATGTAAAGCTGGGAGAGCTGCACGTCCACAAACTGGTGATTGACTCGCTGCTGAGGGATTTTGCTAAAAGCTCGCTGCTGGTGGACTATTATGACGATGTGCTATATATAAAGACCGAATACACTTATGAGGGTAAGAACTTTTCCCTTTCGCTCAGGCTTGAAAGATTTGACCCTGATGACGGTTTCGTGCATTGCAAGACCAACAGCCTTACCAGGGAGGTCATCTCAGCAGTCAAGGACTATCTTTTATCAGAAGAGGGCAGAGAGCAGATAAAAGGCTATATCGGAGACAAGCTGAGTGATTTGAAGGATAAGATAAAGGATAAGCTGGCGGATTTTTTTTCTTAACTGACCCGTCGGCACAAAGCAGATAATGAAGGTGAATAATAATGCTGACACAGGAGAGACACAGGCTGATACTCGACCTTCTGAGCAGACAGGATGTGGCGACGGTATCGGAGCTTGCACAGTTTACAAATATCTCCGAATCCACCATACGCCGGGACCTGAGCGTGCTTGACAAAGAGGGGAGACTCAAAAAGGTGTTTGGCGGAGCGGTATCGCTGATGCAGATAGAGGGAATAAACGAACCGGCTGCTGCAGAGCGTGACCGCATAATGCCCGATGAAAAGGAGCAGATCGGAAGGTATGCCGCTACACTTATAAAGGATGATGATTTTGTCTATATCGACTCAGGCTCCACGACCCAGAGGCTTGTCGGCCACATAGGAGCAACAAAGGCGCTTTTTGTGACAAACGGGATAGTTCATGCCCAGAGGCTCATGGCACGGGGGCTGCGAACTATCATGTTAGGAGGCTCCATCAAACAAAAAAATGCCTGCGTTGCCGGTGCGGACGGTGTGAGAGCCCTTGAGAGGTTCCATTTTACAAAGGCCTTTATCGGCACTAACGGCATTGATCAGGATGCCGGCTTTACTACCCCGGACAGCGAGGAGGCCGCCGTAAAGGAAATGGCAATAAAAAGAAGCTCGACGGCCTTTGTGCTGGCCGATCACACCAAGTTCGGCAGGATATTCCCTGTGACCTTCTCCATGGTTTCAAAGTGCAGCATTATTACGGACAGGATCATTGGCAGCGGCATTGCAGAAAAGACAATCGTAAAGGAGGCGGTTCTATGATATACACTATTACCCTCAATCCCTCGATTGACTACATAGTGAGGATGAAAAGCTTTACAAAGGGCATTACCAACCGCACAAGCAGTGAGGAATTTTATGTCGGCGGTAAGGGCATAAACGTATCCGTGGTTCTCTCCGAGCTGGGGATTGAGAGCACCGCCTTTGGGTTTGTAGCAGGCTTTACAGGTGATGCTATTGTCAGCGGTCTTGAAAGGATGGGGGTCAATGCTGATTTTATTAGGCTCAGGGACGGAAATTCCCGCATAAACGTAAAGATAAAGGCGCTTGAGGAGAGCGAGATCAACTGTCAGGGACCGGATATCAGCGAGGAGGAATTCGGGCTGCTGCTTGACAAGCTGAGCTGTGTGCAGGACGGAGACACCGTAGTTATCGCCGGGGCAATACCAAAGCCCCTGGGAAACGATACATACGTCCGCATCCTTGAAAGGCTCAGGGACAGGAAGATCAGGATAGTGGTTGATGCAAGAAAGAAGCTTCTGACCGACTGCCTGAAGTTTAAGCCCTTCCTTATCAAGCCAAACAAGCAGGAGCTTTCGGAAATATTCGTAAAGGATATGCGTGATGACAAGGATGTGATCGAATGTGCCTTTGAGCTGAAAAAGCTGGGAGCCATGAATGTGCTGATTTCGCTTGGGTCTGACGGAGTGATGCTCGTTGATTCAAACAACAAGGTGCACAGAATGGAAAACGTGAAGCGCAGGATTGTCAACACCGTAGGCTCCGGCAATTCTCTTGTGGCAGGCTTTATTGCCGGCTATGACAGAACCGGAAGCTATGAGGAAGCCCTTATGCTTGGCACAGCCTGCGCAAATGCAACGGCCTTTTGCTCGGGTCTTGCCACCCGTGAAAAGATCGACGATGTTGTCAGGGAAATGAAGGAACACTATTGATGGCTGAAAAAATGTGAATGATGAATAGAAATCAGCGTCGTTTTATGAATATATGTGAAAATACGGGGCGATTATTGAAAAAAGACTGGTAGTATTTTTTTTTGACTGTATTATTGACAAATTATTACAGGTTATTGTAAAATGTTCAGTATGGGGGACACCCCTGAAAAAATTATTGGAGGAATTGTACCATGGTAGAAAAGAAAAGTATTCCACTTTGCGTTATCCTTACGATCGTAACCTTTGGTATCTATGGTATCATCTGGTTCATCAATGTTCACAACTCAACAAAGGCTCTCGCAAATGACACTCAGGACACATCAGCAGGTATTGCTTTCCTGCTCACAATCGTTACCTGCGGCATCTATGGCATCTACTGGGCTTATAAGAGAGGCAAGCAGATCGAGGACGCTTACAGAATGAGAGGCATTCCCGGTGGCGACAGCAAGGCTGTTCTCTACCTCATCCTCTACATCGTTATCTCCATCGTTGCATGGTGCCTTATCCAGAACGACATCAACACCCTTGTTGACTACGACAACGGCAACAAGACTGCTTGATTTTTGTTTCGGGATTGAAAAAACGACTATTACAAGTAATGAAGCCTATGGCCATCCTTTTGGCGATAGGCTTTATTTATTCTCTGTTTTACTTTATAGCAGGCTTTGGCATACCATGCCCCTTTAAGTCACTGACCGGACTGTATTGTCCCGGCTGCGGAATAAGCAGGATGTTTATGTATATGCTGAAGCTTGATTTCTGCGCTGCTTTTTCATCTAACTGCGTGGTTTTTTGTGTGCTTCCGTTCTTTCTGGCGGGTGTGGTCAGGCACTGGTACAGATATATCCGTTACGGAGACAAGGAACTGAGCAGGACAGAAAACGTGCTGATCTTTGTGCTTGTTGCTGTGCTGCTGATCTTTGCGGTGGTCAGAAATATCTTTCCTGTTGATATACTTGTGCCTTAGCTTTATAAAGATAATTTTTTGATGCAATATTTACACATATACTTCTTTTATGATATAATACTTTAACGAAGTGCTTTGACAGGCACTTCCTGCCAATGAGAGAACGAGTGAAAAGGAGGTAAGGCGCTTGCTGACAATTAAAAATATAAATAAGAAATACGTCACCGGAGAGCTGACACAGACCGCTCTTGATGACGTGAGCCTCAGCTTCAGGGATAATGAGTTTGTTGCTGTGCTTGGCCCCAGCGGGTCGGGAAAAACGACCCTGCTGAATATAGTCGGAGGGCTTGACCGCTACGACAGCGGTGATCTGATAATCAACGGTATCTCCACTAAGAAGTATAAGGACAGGGACTGGGATTCCTATCGCAATCATACTATCGGATTTGTTTTTCAGAGCTATAATCTAATTCCTCATCAGTCAGTGCTGTCAAACGTGGAGCTGGCGCTGACGATTTCAGGCGTTTCCCGCTCCGAAAGAAAAAAGAGGGCGAGGGAAGCTCTTGAAAAGGTGGGCCTCGGCGATCAGACACACAAAAGGCCGAATCAGCTTTCAGGCGGTCAGATGCAGAGAGTTGCCATTGCAAGAGCACTTGTAAATGACCCGGATATACTTCTTGCCGATGAGCCTACCGGCGCTCTTGACAGTGAAACCAGCGTCCAGGTCATGGAGCTGCTTAATGAGGTGGCCAAGGACAGGCTGGTTATTATGGTTACTCACAATCCCGAGCTTGCCGACAAGTATGCCACAAGGATAGTCCGCCTGAGCGACGGAAGGATAATAGGGGACACTAACCCCTGCCAGGTCGAAGAGGAAACGACTCCCCCTGTTCATAAAAACATGGGACGGTCATCGATGTCGTTTCTGACATCTCTGTCCCTGAGCTTCAACAACCTCAGGACCAAAAAGGGCAGAACGATCCTTACCTCATTTGCGGGTTCTATCGGTATCATAGGCATAGCCCTGATACAGTCCCTCTCATCCGGCGTTAATGCTTATATTACGGATATCCAGCGGGATACAATGTCCTCATACCCCATAACGATAGATGCCGAGACCATCGATATCAGCAGCTTTATGAATATTGAGGATCCCGACCGGAGTGTTGATATTACCCATGATATGAACGCAGTTTATTCCAATCCGAGAAGGATGCAGATGCTGGTGGATATGTCCACCACTGTGACCGAGAACAACCTGACCCGCTTTAAAAAGTATCTTGACGACGATAAAAGCGAGATACATAAGTATGTGGGCGGCAACGGCATTGTCTACTCCTACGCAACAAAGTTCGGACTCTATTCCTACGACGACGACCACCAGCTGGTAAACTCTGACGGCAGCACCCTCGTAGACGATGAGCTCCAGAAGACAAACGTGGGCATGATGATGTCCTACGGAAGTACAGAGGCATTTTCTTCGGCAGCGGCAACCAATATGTTCGGCGGCTCTCAGGTGTATTCACAGCTGATCCCTGACTCCGACGGCAAAGGCATAAGCAAGGCCATAACTGATAATTACGACATTGTCTATGGTTCGATGCCCACAAAATATGACGAGATGGTTCTGGTGCTGGACAAGAATAACGAGGTGCCTGTCATTCCGCTGTATAAGCTGGGAATCCTCAAAACAAACGAATATCGTGACATCCTCAGGAGCATCGACAAGAGCGAGGATATCAAGCTTGAGGAAAAACGCCTCGATTATGCAGATATCTGCAGCAGGGATTATTATATCATTCCGGCCTGCGATATGTATGAGAAAAACAGCCGGGGCACCTATGATGATATCAGCGGCGACACCCTTCGCATTGAAAACAAGCTGAAAAGTGCCGTCAAGCTGCACATCACAGGCATAATCAAGCCCAAGGAGGGCGTTGATACGGCTTTCATCAAGTCAAACATAGCTTATACAAGGGCGTTGACTGATTATATCATCAACTACACCGACAACAGCGAGGTAGTCAAGGCTCAGATCGCTTCACCTGACAAGAACGTGCTTTCCGGCATTCCCTTCAAGGCCGAAACAGACGATGAAAAGGTTCAGAGTGCAAAGCAGTATCTGCTTTCTCTCAAGACCAGTGAAAAGGCAGCGCTGTTTACTATGGTTTATCAGAATCTCCAGAAGGAAGCTTCATCCCGTGGCAAGCAGATGCCGTCACAGACCATGAAGCCTGAGGAAATGACCGAGGAGCAGATGGCGGCAGTCGTAGACAGCTTCCTGCTGTCACAGGATTCAGCCACATCCAAGGAGATGCTGATAGGTCTTTATAACAAGTACATCTCTTCGGGAAGCTATGACGAAAACCTGTCAAAGCTTGGTGTAGTAAGTGTTGACGCACCATCATCCATAGCTATCTATGCAGACAGCTTCGAGAATAAAGAGAAGATAGCTGAGTGCATAGAGGAATACAACAAAACTGTTGATGAGGAGGACAGGATCACCTACACGGATATCGTTGGTCTGCTGATGTCCTCAGTGACCACCATCATCAACGTGATATCATATGTGCTCATGGCTTTTGTTGCGGTATCGCTGATAGTTTCCTCCATAATGATCGGCATAATCACCTACATTTCCGTACTGGAGAGAACAAAGGAGATCGGCATACTGAGAGCCATCGGTGCATCCAAGAGGAACATCTCCCGTGTATTCAATGCTGAGACCTTCATCATCGGGCTATTGTCCGGTCTGATAGGAATAGGTTTCTCCTTGCTCATGCTGATACCCATAAATGTAGTTATCCACATTATCTCAGGCATGGACACAGTCAATGCATTCCTGCCGTTGAGCCATGCGATAATCCTTGTAGCACTCAGCGTAGTGCTTACTCTCATAGGCGGGCTTATTCCGTCCCGCAAGGCTGCAAAGCGTGACCCCGTCACCGCCCTTCGCACCGAATAGCGGCGGCAAAGAAAAACAAACTGTAACTGCACTCTCCCGGTTGTTACTTTCATCGCAAATATGTGAGCGTAGCCTGATTCCGAAAGGAGTCAGGCTTTTTTTTGAAAAAACAAATGTGGCGTTGCTCGCTGCACAACGTTCCGCTCTGTATACAAGCCGAAACCACGAGTGGTCAAATTACAGCTTGCCGGGGTTTTTGCTGTATTTGGGGGTGTAGTCATTTGTGCGGAAATAATGAATGAACATATTTTTACATTTGTGAATAATTTACGATAGACAAATCGACATTAATCTGCTATTATAATAAATTGAATATAAGACCAATAGGGAGAAGTCTGCCTGTTTGATATAACAGTCATTCTTGACAAAAATATTGGTTCCTGTAGAAATGCGGCAACTAATGTGCTATGCGCTGAGCTGTTGTTTCTGCCTGAGGGAAATATTCAAACACCTGGGAAGGATGTCGGAGCATTTGGAGAGTATTCTGATAATATCATCAAAAAGTCAGAGTATTGATGGTCTGACAAAGCTGCTGATGGAGGAGGAGCTGCTTTCGCCTGACAGCGCTAAGGACGCTGAACACGGCAGGGAGCTGGCACTTTCGAGGCCATACGATCTGATACTGGTGGATTCGCCTCTGCCGGATATGAAGAGCGAGGAGCTGGCTGCTTATCTCTCCCATAATACGGATTCTTGTGTGCTGCTTTTTGTAGGACATGAGCAGGAGCTGCAGGTCGAAAAGAATATGTGTGAGGCGGGGGTTTTTGTTATCGCAAAGCCCGTCACCAGATATGTCTTCCATAAGTCGATCACATATCTCAGAGTAAGCCTCAACAGGCTCAGGGGTATCAGACATGAAAAGGTGAAGCTCCAGAAGCAGAATGAGGAAATCCGTCTCGTCAACCGTGCAAAGGGTATTCTGATGGAATACCTTTCAATGACAGAGTCCCAGGCGCACAGGTATCTCGAAAAGCAGGCAATGGATCTTCGCATCACAAAGGCGGAGGTCGCAAAAAGTCTGCTGAGCACCTACGAAAACTAACAGTTTATTTCTCTTATCCTGCGCTATCTCCGCTCCCTCGTGGGGGCAGGATGCTAATATGCCGTGCGTTGTACGGCGCTGACAAAATCACAAATGCGGGATCTATTCCGCGGGAAAGGATTGGTAGAAAATGGAGAAAAAGGCCTATCTAATTTTGGAGAACGGAGATGTGTATGAGGGTTATGCTTTCGGTGCAGAGAAAGTATCCATCGGCGAGCTTGTTTTTACAACTGCTACTACTGGATATCTTGAGACTCTGACCGATCCGAGCTACTTCGGACAGCTTGTTTGTCAGACATTTCCGCTGATAGGTAACTATGGTGTTATTCCTTCCGATTTTGAAAGCAAAAAGCCCGTTCTTTCGGCTTATATCGTCAGAGAGTGGTGTCAGCAGCCTTCCAACTTCCGTTGCGAGGGTGTGATTGACGCCTATTTAAAGGAAAACGAGATTCCCGGAATATATGGCATCGACACACGCTGCCTTACAAAGACAGTCCGTGAATACGGTGTAATGAATGCAAAGCTTATGTATACAGAGCCTCAGGACAGCGACTTTGAAGAACTGAAGGTCTTTAAGTCCGAGCCTGCTGTAAAGTATGTTACCTGCAAGGAGAAGCAGTTCTTTGAGGCTGAAAATGCAAAATATAATGTTGTGCTGATGGATTTCGGCACAAAGAAGAATATCCGCTGCGAGCTTGTAAAAAGAGGCTGCAATGTGACAGTCGTTCCTGCATATACGACAGCAGAGGAGATCAAGGCTATGAATCCCGATGGCATCATGCTGTCAAACGGCCCCGGAGATCCTAAGGACAACTCCGAGATCATCGAGCAGCTCAGGATCCTCGGCGAGGAAAAATATCCTACCTTCGGTATCTGCCTTGGACATCAGCTTTTCGCACTGGCTATGGGCGCATCCTCAAAGAAGCTCAAGTATGGCCACAGAGGAGAGAACCAGCCTGCCACTGATACAAAGACCGGCAGGGTGTATATTACCAGCCAGAACCACGGTTATGAGATCCTTCCGGAAACACTGCCGGATAACGCATATATGAGCTTCAAAAATGCAAACGACGGTACCTGCGAGGGTATAACATATACCGACAGACCCGCATTTACCGTTCAGTTCCATCCCGAAGCCTGCGGAGGTCCGCTGGATACAGATTTCCTTTTTGATAAATTTATTGATATGATGCAGGAGGTAAAAAACAATGCCTAAGGATAAAAGCTTAAAGAGAGTTCTCGTGATCGGTTCGGGCCCTATCGTTATCGGACAGGCAGCCGAATTTGACTATGCAGGCACACAGGCTTGCCGTGCACTGAAGGAGGAAGGACTTGAGGTAGTCCTCGTCAACTCCAATCCTGCGACAATAATGACCGACAAGGCAATGGCCGATAAGGTATACATAGAGCCCCTGACCCTTGAAACAGTCAAGAGGATAATCATCAAGGAGCAGCCGGATTCACTTCTGTCTACCCTTGGCGGACAGACAGGCCTTACCCTTTCCATGCAGCTTGCAAAGGAAGGCTTCCTCAAAAAGCACAATGTCAAGCTCCTGGGCGCTGATCCTGAGACTATCGACAAGGCAGAGGACAGACAGATGTTTAAGGACACAATGGAGTCCATCGGTCAGCCCTGCATCCCGTCAACCGTAGTAAATGACGTTCAGTCTGCTATAGAATTTACCAACAAGATCGGCTATCCTGTCATCATCCGTCCTGCCTTTACCCTTGGCGGCACAGGCGGCGGCATCGTCAACAACGAGGACGAGCTGCGTGAGATCACATCAAACGGTCTGGCACTTTCACCTATCACCCAGGTGCTTGTAGAGAAGTGCATCTCCGGCTGGAAGGAGATAGAGTTTGAGGTAGTGCGTGACAGGATGGGCAACGCCATCACCGTGTGCTCAATGGAGAACGTTGATCCTGTGGGCGTCCACACCGGCGACAGCATAGTTGTTGCTCCTGCGGTCACCCTTGCCGATAAGGAATATCAGATGCTCCGTTCGGCAGCACTTTCCATAGTTCGTGCTCTGGGAGTAGAGGGCGGCTGTAACGTACAGTTCGCACTGCAGCCTGAGAGCTTTGAGTATGCCGTGATCGAGGTCAACCCCCGTGTTTCACGTTCATCCGCTCTTGCATCAAAGGCAACAGGCTATCCCATCGCAAAGGTCGCTGCAAAGCTTGCTATCGGTTACACCCTCAATGAGATCAAGAATGTTGTCACAGGCACGACCTATGCCTGCTTTGAGCCTGCGGTTGACTATATAGTGGTCAAGTTCCCCAAGTGGCCCTTTGATAAGTTTGTTTATGCAAAGAGGACTCTGGGCACCCAGATGAAGGCTACCGGCGAGGTAATGTCAATAGCTCCCAGCTTTGAGCAGGCAATGATGAAGGCTGTCAGAGGCGCTGAGATACGTCACGACACCATGTCCGACCCCAAGTTTGCCGCTATGAGCCTTGAGGATATCCGTGAGAGGCTCCATGTGTGTGACGACGAGCGTATCTTCTGTGTGTATGAGGCACTCAGGAGAGGCATCAGCGTTGATGATATCCATGCGGCTACAATGATCGACGAGTGGTTCCTTTATAAGCTGCTCAACCTTGCTAACTGTGAGGATGAACTGAAGAAGGGTGAGCTTAGCGATGAGCTTTACCGCAGGGCAAAGCTTTTGGGCTTCCTTGACAAGACCATAGAGAAGCTTTCGGGCAAAAAGGTCGAAAACCCCATGGTTCCCGTATACAAGATGGTTGATACCTGCGCTGCTGAGTTTAAGGCTGAAACACCTTATTTCTACTCCACCTTTGATAAGGACAATGAGGCTGAGGCCTTCATCAAGGAGAAAAACTCCACCAACAAGACCATCATCGTATTTGGTTCAGGTCCTATCAGAATCGGCCAGGGCATAGAGTTTGACTATGCGTCGGTGCACTGCGTGTGGGCACTGAAGAAGGCAGGCTTTGACGTAGTTATCGTTAACAATAACCCGGAGACGGTTTCCACAGACTTTGACACCGCTGACAGGCTTTACTTTGAGCCTCTGACAAACGAGGACGTTATGGGCATTATCAATACAGAGAAGCCCTGGGGCGTTGTCGTGGCATTCGGCGGCCAGACCGCTATCAAGCTGACAAAGTTCCTCAGCGAGAGCGGCATCAATATCCTTGGCACATCTGCCGACAGCATTGACATGGCAGAGGACAGAGAGCGCTTTGATGAGCTGCTTGAGCTGCACAATGTCAAGCGTCCTGAGGGCTTTACAGTAATGACTACTGAGGAAGCTCTCGATGTTGCACAGAGGATAGGCTATCCTGTACTTCTCCGTCCTTCCTACGTTCTTGGCGGTCAGAACATGATAATCGCCTTCAACGAGGAGGATGTCAAGGAGTATATGGCAATCATCCTTGCTCAGGATATCGAAAATCCGATCCTTATTGACAAGTATCTCTCCGGCACAGAGCTTGAGGTTGACGCTATCTGTGACGGCGAAGATATACTCATTCCCGGCATCATGCAGCACGTTGAGCGTGCAGGCATCCACTCCGGTGACTCCATCGCTGTTTATCCTGCATGGAACATCAGCGACGAGATGACCCAGAATATCATCAATACCTCCAAGAACCTTGCGGTTTCTCTGAAAACAAAGGGTCTTGTAAACATACAGTATCTTATCTATGAGGGCAATCTCTATGTTATCGAGGTCAACCCCCGTTCTTCAAGAACCATTCCTTACATCAGCAAGGTTACAGGCGTTCCCATGGTAGACCTTGCAACAAGGGCTATGCTTGGCGAAAAGCTGGAAAACATGGGCTATGGCACAGGTCTTTTCAGACGCTCACCCTATGTGGCAGTCAAGGTGCCTGTATTCTCCTTTGAAAAGCTTATCAATGTTGATAACCAGCTTGGTCCTGAGATGAAGTCTACCGGCGAGGTGCTGGGCATTGCCGGCACACTTGAGGAAGCTCTCTATAAGGGACTTATCGCTGCAGGCTACAAGATGAAGAAGCATGGCGGCGTGTTTATCACAGTGCGTAACCCTGACAAGAAGGAAATCGGCGATGTTGCCAAGAAGTATGACGAGCTGGGCTTTACCCTCTATGCTACAAAGGGCACCGCTCAGATCCTCAGAAACTACGGACTTGACGTTATCGAGGTTGACAAGATTCACGAGAACGACAAGGAGAATACCCTGACACTCATCGAGAGCGGCAAGATCAACTATGTTATTTCTACCTCCTCAAAGGGCAGAATCCCCACCCGTGACAGCGTAAGGATCAGAAGAAAGACGGTAGAGAGGAACATTCCCTGCCTGACATCTATCGACACCGCCAATGCTCTTGCGGATTCACTCAAGAGCCGCTATTCAGAGTATAGCACCGAGCTTGTTGACATAAACAACATGAGAACCACGAAGATGAAGCTGCGCTTTACAAAGATGCAGGGCTGCGGCAATGACTATATCTACTTCAACTGCTTCAATCAGAAGATCAACAACCCCGAAGGCCTCAGCGTGCGTTTTGCTGACAGGCGCTATGGCATCGGCGGCGACGGCGTTATCCTTATCTGCCCCTCAGATGTGGCTGATGCAAAGATGAAGATGTATAACCTGGACGGCAGTGAGGGCAAGATGTGCGGCAACGGTATCCGCTGCGTGGGCAAGTATCTCTTTGACCACAACATGGTACAGGGTGATACTGTCAGGATCGAAACCCTTTCAGGCATTAAGACCCTCAAGGCCTTCCGCCATGACGGTGAGGTAGATGTGCTCCGTGTAGATATGGGCAAGGCTGTCCTTCATTCAACTGAGATCCCGGTAGCCATCAACAAGCCTAAGGTAATTGACGAGCCTGTTACCATCGGCGGACAGAAATATAACATCACCTGCGTATCCATGGGCAATCCTCACAGTGTGGTATTCTGCAACAATGTGGACAAGATCGACCTTGAGAAGATCGGACCGCTCTTTGAAAACAGTGAGCTCTTCCCGGAAAGAGTCAATGCGGAGTTTGTAAAGGTAATAGACGATCACACCATCGAGATGCGTGTATGGGAGCGCGGCAGCGGAGAGACATGGGCTTGCGGAACCGGAGCCTGTGCGGTTGCTGTGGCTGCTGTAGAAAACGGTCTTTGCAGAAAGAACGAGCCTATAACCGTAAAGCTCAAGGGCGGAAACCTCATCATCGAGTATACTGATGATACGGTTTATCTTACAGGCTATGCGGAAACAGTATTTGAAGGAGACATTGAGTTATGATGAGCAAAAAGTTCATTTTCGTAACGGGTGGAGTAGTTTCGGGTCTCGGCAAGGGCATTACTGCCGCTTCCCTCGGACGTCTGCTCAAGGCAAGAGGACTCAAGGTCGCCTCTCAGAAGCTTGATCCCTATATAAATGTGGATCCCGGCACAATGAGCCCCTATCAGCACGGCGAGGTATATGTTACTGAGGACGGCGCTGAGACAGACCTTGATCTGGGACACTATGAGCGCTTCATCGACGAAAACCTTAATAAGTTTTCTAACCTGACCACAGGCAAGGTATACTCCAACGTGCTCGAAAAGGAGCGCCACGGAGATTACCTGGGTCAGACGGTTCAGGTAATCCCTCATATCACAAATGAGATAAAGTCCTTCATCTACGCAGTGGGTGAGGATTCCGATGCGGATATCGTCATCACCGAGATCGGCGGTACCGTGGGCGATATCGAAAGCCAGCCCTTCCTTGAGGCTATCCGTCAGGTAAGCGTTGAGGTGGGCAAGGAAAACAGCCTTTTCATCCATGTGTGCCTCGTGCCCTACATCAAGGGCAGCGAGGAGCACAAATCAAAGCCCGCTCAGCACTCGGCAAAGGAGCTCCGTTCTCTCGGCATCAATCCGGATATCATGGTGCTTCGCTGTGACGAGCCTCTCGATCCCAGCATCTTTAAGAAGATAGCTATGTTCTGCAACGTAAAGCCTGACTGCGTTATCGAAAATATGACCATTCCGGTGCTTTATCAGGCTCCTCTCATGCTTGAGAAGGCAAATTTCAGCGACATCGTCTGCCGTGAGCTGAAAATAGACGCACCCAAGCCCGATATGACCGAGTGGCTTGAGATGCTTGACAGGATAAACTCCCGTGACAAGGAAGTAAAGATCGCTCTCTGCGGAAAGTATGTCCAGCTCCACGACGCATATCTGTCTGTCGCTGAGGCGCTTCATCATGCCGGATATGAAAACAAGGCATTTGTAGAGATAGAGTGGGTGGACACAGAGCTTATTACGGAATACACTGTAGATGAGCTTCTTGGCCATGTTGACGGCATACTTGTTCCCGGAGGCTTTGGCAACAGAGGCGTTGAGGGAAAGATCATCGCCGCAAAGTATGCAAGGGAGCATGACATCCCATATCTCGGCATCTGTCTTGGAATGCAGACCGCAGTAATTGAGTATGCAAGAAATGTCCTTGGCTTCAAGGACGCAAACTCCGGTGAGCTTGACCCTGAGAGCACTCATAAGGTTATTGACCTGATGCCCGACCAGAAGGGCGTTGTGGATATGGGCGGCACCATGCGTCTCGGCGCTTATCCCTGCAAGATCCGCAAGAATACCATTATGTCGAGAGCCTACGGTGTGGGGGAGATTCGTGAGCGCCACCGTCATCGTTATGAGTTTAACAATGAGTTCCGCAGTCTCTTTGAGGAAAACGGCATGGCTGTGACCGGCACTTCGCCTAACGGAATGCTGGTTGAGGCTGTTGAGATTCCGACTAACCGTTTCTTTATCGGTGTGCAGTACCACCCGGAATTCAAGAGCCGTCCCAACCATGCGCACCCGCTTTTCAGGGAGTTTATAAAGGCGAGTCTCGATAATAAATAAACGCCTGGGCCGGTGACATGGCTTTCGATCCGGCAGAGTAAAGGCTTTTAGTCAAGTGTCTTATCAAAGAATAAAAGGAGAAGAATTTATGTCAGGACATTCAAAATGGAGCACCATCAAGAGAAAGAAGGAAAAGACTGACGGTGCAAGGGCGAAGGTATTCACAAAGATCGGCAGAGAGCTTGCCGTGGCAGTAAGAGAGGGCGGCGGAGCTGACCCCAACTCAAACTCTAAGCTTCGTGAATGTATCGCTAAGGCAAAGGCAAACAATGTTCCCAATGAGAATATTGAGCGCATCATCAAGAAGGCTGCCGGCAGTGCCGATGGCAGCAACTATGAGGCCATCACCTATGAGGGATATGGTCCCAGCGGTATTGCGGTTATTGTTGAGACCCTCACTGACAACAGGAACCGTACAGCCGGTGACATTCGCCACTATTTTGATAAGTACGGTGGAAATCTGGGCACTCAGGGCTGTGTGTCCTTCATGTTTACCCGCAAGGGCCTTATCGTGATCGAAAAAGAGGATAACGATGAGGACAAGCTGATGGAGGATGCTCTTGAGGCCGGCGCAGAGGACTTCTCATCCGAGAGCACTGATGTCTATGAGATCTATACTACTCCCGAAGACTTCGGCACCGTGATGGAGGCACTTGAAGCCAAGGGCTATGAGTTTGTATCTGCTGATATTTCCGAGATACCCTCTACCTACACCAAGCTGGACGACCCCGATGCCGTCGAGAAAATGCAAAAGCTTCTTGACGTCCTTGATGACAACGACGATGTACAAAACGTCTATCACAACTGGGATATGCCGGAGGAGCCGGACGAGGACTGAATAAATGATAAAAAACGCCGTACATTGAAATAATCAATGTACGGTGCTTTTGTTTTGAAAACGTATTATTTTAGCTTCACGGAAATCAAATCCGTTTTTACTGGATTAAGATAATCAAGATCTTTTATTATTACAAGTTTAAACTCGGCAGATTCAATCGAATCTATACTTATGTCATTTTCTTCTAAACTTGAATTGTACACGGTAATGCTTTTGTTGGACCTTTTTTTGGATGGCACGTCTGCTGAAAAAACGGCAGTAACAGCAAATCGATCTATAGAGAAATCTTCAATTTGAATTGTTTGTTTGTTCTCAGTTTCATTATCAATTAATAATTTTATATCTAAACCCAATACGGTTTCCTTTATTCCTTTGTAGGTTACAGTTATTCCACCCTTTTTGTATATGACTGTAGACGTATTATCAGTGTTATCAAATCCGCTAACTTTCATTGTTTCATCAATTGCGTTTTGCACTCCTTTTCCCCAGAAAAATACAAATGCAAAAACACCACCCCCCAAAATTATCACAACCAATAAACAGCACACAATGGTTGTTATGATAGGATGTCTTTTGGGAGGTTTGGGACGATTTGGATTAGAGTAATGGGTTTTTGAAGTGTTCGAGGAGATATCTACATATACAACATCTTCTTCATTCATATTCTTTCACTCCTTTAGTATAAAAGATATATTACTCAAGCGTGAAATTTTATCATTGATATTTATCTTGTGATTCATTATATATTAAATGATTAAAAAAGTCAATGTTAAATACAAATGAATCTGTTATTTTTTACAATTCATAATGAAGTACCATTTTATTAATTATATACTTATGCAACTATTATGAATAAAAATATATATTAAAAAACAGAAAAAACAATATGGGCTCCCAGATGTATTGGGTAAAAGTGTTGCAAAGTTACTCTTTTTGTGATATTTTTGATAAAAAGAGCATTATTACCGTTGTGGCACAGGCTCCTGACGGCAAGTGGTACGTCCTCAAAAACTACAGCACATCCACCACCCACACCTGGACTCCTGCTTCCACAGGCGGATACACCCTTCAGGTCAAGGTCAGGGACAGCAGCACGGTTGAAATAAAAACCTTCACTCTCTCTGTAGAAGCCTGATATACTGCATTGTTCAAACAAAACAGTCCTCATCCTTCGGAAACTGAAATAACAATCGTAAACAGCACCTGCATTAATAGTGGGGTGCTGTTTTTGACTGCAAAACAAAAAGCCCCGCCCCCACAGCGGCATACTGTGAGGGCAGGTTTTGGGCTATATTATAACTTGTGAGCGGGAGAAAAAATATATGGTGCAAATCCTTTAGTGTTTGACAATAGCGTTGATCCTGTTTGAAATAATGGCAGCGATAACGATCTTTACAGCGTCCGCCAGCAAAAACGGCAATACACAAAGCTGCAGGACCTTGACTAAATCAATGCCCCCCTCAGTGCTGTTGTAAACCACAGTGAACCATATCGTGCCAAAGCTGTAACACACCAAGAGACCGATGGCCATAGAGATCATGCTGATCCATAGTTTTGAACCAAAACGATCACGGAAGAAGCCTACAATCGCTGCTGTAGCAATAAAACCGATTATATACCCTCCTGTTGGCCCGATGATGGATATAACACCGGATTTGAAGCCCGCAAAAACCGGAAGCCCGGCAGCGCCAAGGAGAACGTAAATCAGCACACTTATTGTACCCTTTTTCATTCCCAGCACACCACCAGCCAAAAACACAGCAAGAGTCTGAAGCGTAAACGGCACAGTAGTGGGGATGGTTATCTGGGCGCTCACAGCTATAATGGCAGAACAAAGGGACACCATTACCATATCCCTGATCTGGAGACGCAACTTGTCTCCGGAGCGGGACACACTCTTTTCGGAGTTTCGTTTATTCAAATTTTTTCATCCTTTCCTTTTTCTCTACGATTATTATACACCTGTTATTTTTAATTGTCAACTTAAATCGGAAATATCTTGGTTGACAATTGGAATCTTTAGCCCTGCTGACTGGTGGTGAAGCTTGATTTTTTTCGGCTTTTGCATTATCATAATATATGACACATAAAACCAGAGGTGTTTATTTTGCTGAAGAAGAATGAAATATTTGAGACCGATATAATCGACTATACCACAGAGGGCAGCGGTGTCTGCAAGATCGACGGTATGACTGTTTTTGTGCCGTCTACTGCTGTAGGGGACAGGGCAGAGGTTAAGATACTCAAGGTGGCTAAGAATTATGCTTTCGGCAAGGCTGAGAGGATCCTCACTCCGTCGGCTGACAGGATAGGCTCCGACTGCACTGTTTCGGAAAAATGCGGAGGGTGCCTTTTCAGGCATATCAGCTATGAGGCAGAGCTGAGGTATAAGCAAAAAAGGGTATATGATTCTCTGACGAGGATAGGCGGCATTGACCCTGATGTCATAGGCGGCATTGTGGGCTCTGATAAAAGCTGTCATTATCGGAATAAGGCTCAGCTTCCTGTTTCATACGACAGGGAGGGAAGGGTTTGTGTTGGGTTTTATGCGCCGAGGAGCCACCGAGTGATACCCCTTGACGGCTGTATGCTGCAGGAAGAGATTTTTACACAGGCAGCAAGGGTATTCGTTGACTGGGCGGATAAAAACCGCATACCGCCATATAATGAAACTGCACACAAAGGCGTATTGCGGCACCTTTATCTGCGCTATGCTGAAAAAACAGATCAGCTTATGGTTTGTGTTGTGGCTAACGCTAAGGAGCTGCGCCGGGAGAAGGAATTGGTTAGTGAGCTTTGCTGTGCATTGCCTTGCCTTAAAACCGTTGTGCTGAATGTAAACACTGAAAAGACAAACGTAATAACCGGCAAAGCCTGCCGCACCCTTTACGGAGACGGTTATATCACAGATATTCTCTGCGGGCTCAGATTTCGTATATCTCCGTTATCATTCTATCAGGTCAACAGGGACCAGGCTGAAAAGCTTTACGGAATCGCTGCAGATTATGCAAGCCTTGGCTCCGAGGAAACTCTGATCGATCTCTACTGCGGGACGGGCACCATAGGCTTGTCAATGGCTCGTGGAATAAAAAAGCTCATAGGCGTGGAGATAATACCCGAGGCTATCGAGGATGCAAAAAGGAACGCCGCTGAAAACGGTATCCGGAACGCCGAATTTATCTGCGGTGACGCCTGCGTTGCCGCTGAGGAGCTGAGAAGACGGAGCATCAGACCCGACTGCGTTATCCTTGACCCGCCCCGCAAGGGCTGCGACAGGGAGCTGATCTCCACAGTGGCAGAAATGTCCCCAAAAAGAGTGGTATACGTCTCCTGCGACCCCGCTACTCTTGCAAGGGACCTTGCCATATTTACAAGTCACGGCTACAGCACCGTCAAAGCCGTGCCGGTAGATATGTTCCCAAGAACGGGACATGTGGAGACGGTATGTTTACTGTCCAAACTTTTTTCGCAGGGCAGCACAGCGGTAGAATTCGATTTAGAGAACATTCCTACGACAAAGGCAGAGGCAAAAGCTACATATGATCAGATAAAAGCCTATGTTCGGGAAACGACCGGACTGAATGTATCAACCTTGTACATATCACAGGTCAAGCACAAGTATGGTATCATTGAACGTGAGAATTACAATCTTGGCAATGGAAAAGCACCTGTTCCTACTGTGCCGCCCGAAAAAGAGGCTGCTATAGAGGATGCTTTGAGACATTTTCAGATGATATGAGCTTATTTGTGTTTGTTTTTCTTACAGTTTGGAAAATATGTAAGGTGTTCCTCGGGATGTTACAGAGGAAACATATCGACTGTGCTGACAGCCGGTGAATTGTAAATATTCTAATTGGGGGATGATTATTTGAACAGAAAAGAAGAATTGTTGTCAAAGATCAGGGATCTTAGTAAAAAAATCGGCAGCGTTAAAGTATATTTTAATGAATACAAAACCGGCGGCAATGATGGAATGGGTTATTATTTTGATGAAAAAGACAAATTATGGAAATCTTATGTGTGTGGAAACTATAATTTTATTACCAGCAAATCAAAAAATGAAATTGATGTAATAGAATATTTGTATAATTCGGTTCGTGATGAAGCAGAGGCACACGATCATCCTCTGGAAAAAATCAGAGAACTGGAAAGAAATCTGCGTTGTGTGCCGGTTTGGCTGAACGATCGCTCAATCGGAGCATTTGCTATAGGGTATTTTTATGATCCGGAAGTTAATAAATGGGCGACATACCATAATGATGAAAGAGGAAGCAGTCTATACTATTATTATGACTGCGAAGAAGATGCTATCGTTGAAGTATATAAAATGGTCAGTGTAGAGTATAAGCTTCAGCACGGATAATGTGATAACAAAAGCAGGAGTACCAACCTTGATGATTAGGTTGATGCTCCTGCTATTTTATTTCCTGTTCAAGATTGTTGAATTCATCGGTATCGAAAAACTCAGCAAGGGTTATGCCAAGACCGTCGCAGATGATTTTTATTGTCAACAGTTTGGGATTCTTGCTTCTGCCGTAAAGTATAGCTTTAACAGACGATGGCGGCAATGCGGATATATTCGCAAGCTTGTTTATGGTGATATTTCTTTCACCGCATAGCTGCAAGATTCTGTTTTTGACTGCCGTTACAGTATCCAACATTGGTCACCCCCATAATAGTTTCTACTATTATAGGATATGAAATTTTTATTGAAAATATAGGCAACGCGTGATACCATAATAGGCAATACATCGCCTATTATGGAGGTATCATTATGGATATTAAAGAAAAGACCTGCTGCTTTTTCGGACACCGTGAGGTTACGCACAATATAAAAGATAAGCTGATAGCAATAATCGAAAAGCTGATTACAGAGGACAATGTAACGGAGTTTTATGTCGGTCATCAGGGACAGTTTGACTGGATGGTTTATTCGGTTCTGAAAGAGCTGAAAGCAAAATATCCGCAGATCAGATTCACTGTTGTTCTCGCTTATATGCCGGATGAGTATATAAGGGAATTGTACGGCGAAGATACACTCTTTCCTGATGGTCTGGAGAATGTTCCTAAGAAGTTTGCTATCTCAAAACGGAATGATTGGATGATACAGCAGTCGGAGATTGCGGTCTGCTATGTGCATAAGATTACTGGCGGTGCGGCGAAATTCAGGGAGAAAGCGGAGAAGAAGGTGTTGAAAGTAATTGATGTGCAATAAAATGTATAGGATGAAAAATGCCGGTTGAATAATAATTACAGTGGTGATAAAATTAAATTAATATGGATAATTATAATCTCCGAAGGAGTGATTAGTATGCCTGTATACAATAAACTTGTTCGTGACAAAATACCTGAGATAATAGAAAACTCAGGGAAAAAGGCGATCACAACTGTTCTGAATGATGAAGAATACCTGACCGAGCTTGACCGGAAGCTGAACGAGGAATGTGCGGAATATCAGCAGGATAAAAGCATAGAAGAGCTTGCAGATATGCTTGAAGTGATCTATGCCATTACTCTTGCAAGAGGATATTCTGTCGGTGAGCTTGAACAAGTACGCAGGGATAAAGCAGAAAAGTGCGGAGGCTTCAATGACAGAATTTTTTTGAAGGAAGTGATGGAATGAGCAGGTCATTACAATCTATATCAGGCAGCTCGGCAGAGGATCTGTTCATTGATCTTTTTGCTGATACCTTCGGTGCGGAAAAGGCAGGTTATCTTTACAGCCAGTACCACTTTTTTGATATCTATAATAACGACCGATTTGCGGATTTCCTGATCGAAAGCGGTGCAAAGAAAATTGCAATAGAAATTGATGATGAGGCAAGCCATAGCCCTACAATTGTTTCAAGGAATAAGTTTGTCGATGATTTACTTAAACAGAACAGTATGATACACCTTGGTTGGGATGTGTATCGTTGGGCTGTACGTCAGATGCAGGTGCAGCCTGATACGGTAAAAGACGAATTGCGTGTATTTCTTGGAAACTCTCCTGCATTCCGTGAAGTTACAGATTATCTCCCCTGCCAAAAAAGCAAATCAATAGAAGCCGTTGATCTCGAACTCAAAGAGCATCAGAAGGCTGCACTTGCTGCTTTGGAGGAGATGCGGAAAAATAATGAAACG
>CACXMR010000017.1 GCA_902768825.1 uncultured Ruminococcus sp. | reverse complement strand
ATCGACCAAGCTGATATACCCAATATTTACAGAGGTTGAAAACCAGACGCTCGAAATAAGCCAAGGTCAGACGATCGGCAGTGAATCGAGCTTAACAAGAGTTGACGCTTCACAGGTATCGGACTATGCCGATAACAATGCCGCCACAGCTACAACCCAAAGCGACACTCTGTCAACCTTGCCTGTTCTCCACGAAACCGACACGAATACGATCACATATGAGTGGGGCGGGGGAAATCCAAACTATGATTATGTCAGATTCGACCTTGGAAGTCTTGCAAATGCTTCAACTTACTGGGGTCAAGGTGATAGTAAAGTCTATGCTGTTTTCTATAATAACTATAGTGAAGATTTCCGTAATAGTAGCAGTAGCAGAACCCTAATGGAAAAAGTCGGAAGTACAAATGTATGGAGAATTGTAATTCCGACGGACGGCAATGGAGATGCACTGTATCGTTATGTTAGATTCTATCACCATACTTATACAGGAGCAGCGAACGAAACTCAAGAAATTGACCTCAATAAATATGGTGAAGGTGGCTTTGGATATATGTTTTATGGTCACCAGTCACAAAACAGTAATAATAACAGAAAGTTTGACGTTTCGGAGCCTACATCAGAAACAGGTGAATCTGATAATAAATTGCGTTTTGATAATAGTACTGTTGGTTGGGCAAAGGTCTATGCCTATTTTATGGATAATTCAAATTCTGCGGTATATGTATCTTATCCTGGAATAGAAATGCATGATGATGGTGATGGAATATT
The DNA here is from genome assembly GCA_902768825.1 of uncultured Ruminococcus sp. Taxonomy (GTDB): domain Bacteria; phylum Bacillota; class Clostridia; order Oscillospirales; family Acutalibacteraceae; genus UBA1213. The sequence continues at coordinate 34,105 of CACXMR010000017.1, read as the reverse complement.
TAGTTTAGATATGACAAGCTATCCGCTTGCTACAAAAGTAAAATTCCACAATAATAAGTACTCTGTTACCGGTAGTGATAGTTCAGAAGATGGCACAAATGATCTGACTCTGCCCGGTACAAACGGCAAAGGATATCTGTTCAATGTTAATGCCAATTCATCATATTTTTATACCCAGTATAATGATTGGTGGACAGATAATGACAGCGTATTTGCAATTTATAACAACAGCGGCAATACAACGAGTGCCGGAGTGAACGGCAACGATGTAAATATTAACAGCGGACGCGGAAGAATGTACGGAAACATCCAAAATAGTTACACAACCGTCAAATTAGTATATGAAAGAGACGGCAGTAATCCTTATAAAACATCTGAGTCCAAAACGCTGGATGCTTATAATAATCGAGGACGGGGACGTGCTTATAAAATTAACAGCGATGGAAGTTGGACATATTTGGGGTTTGCACGTCATAGTGGAGCAAATGTAACAATAATAAATCAAAGTAATTGTTGGTCAGAATATGCACCAATAATATGGCCTGTGCAAAGTAACACTGGTGGATCTAATTCCGCCACCTACCAGCCCGAAGACAGATATGGCTATATCAACGCTGTAACAGATGCGAATGACCGCACCTATAAGAACGCAGGCGGAGGCACATACCGCACATCTGATGATAACTACATTGTCATTCAGACTGCTTCCGGTACAACTCTGACTGACCCCTATATCATGTTCTACAGCGATGACAATGCCACAACCCCTGTTGGAGGCAGTGATATGGAATCAAACGGTATCAGCCTTGTCAAAGCCAAGATTACAGGGGATTCTTCCACAGACGACAACACCAGCCCCTACAAAATACGCCTGCCGAAGGATGCACGTTGGTTCAGGATTGGAAACGGCGCAAGCGGTACACAGGGAAATGCGGTTCCGCTGTATGAAAATGTTACAGTCCGGAGTGCTGACGGTACAATTTATGCAGTTCCGGGTGATAATCCCGAACCGTATGTTAAATTGACCGGCTACCACCATGCAGGAACAACCTTTACAGTCGGAAATGACGGAAATGTAACAGCCAAGACCCTCCGCACAGGAAAAACTGTTCCCACGCAGACCATCACCGACCCGCTCTATCCCAGAACGGACAATGATTATATCTTCCTGACAGATGTGGGCAACCATTTCGCAAGCGGTAATGCGGTCTACGCTTACTACTATGGTGGTGAGGACGGAGAATATACCCCATGGCCGGGTATCAGGGCAAGCACAGGCGACAATGCACCGCTTGTCTATACCGACAATGACGGCAATAAGGTCTATATGTTCCAACTGCCAAAGGTCAGTGACGGTAAATATCCGTATGTTATCTTCAATAACGGCTCTGCATCTGACGGTACACGCAAAATTAGCCAGAAGATAGATATTATGGAAGCCTCGACAAATCAGGGCGTAACATCCTATTCTTACATTGCCGGCGGTATGAATTACCGTGTGGACGCTTCCGGCAATACCGGCGCACAGCATTATGGTACATACGACAGTGCCGCAAGCTCATCAAATTATGTTACCGCCTATCCGACAGCGTCAGGTGTCAAGGAGGCTGTAACTACAGAGTATTATAGTTCCAATAAGCAGATCTTCATCATCGGCAATGGTACCAACAAGCTTGACGGAACAACATCTCGTGATATGCTTGATGATATGCACATTATCTTTTATGCAGATGATAAGAAGACGATTGTGGGCGGGGGCGACAGCGGATATAAGCCCGATAAGCTGATGAGCAATTCCACAACACCTGTCAGCTACGCCGATGGCGAAGGTGCGGCAGGAGCAGGCGAGGTCTATCGGATAAGCGTTCCGGCGGATGCTATGTACTTCCAGATAACCAACGGCACAAAGGCCGGCACGACAAATCAGTATATGAGACAGTCCGAACTGAAAGCTGTCACAGGCAACGGTTTATACCGATTTGTACCAAGTGCAGGCAGTGCAGCAGCCTATATTGAAGAAGATGATGCTTCCGGAAATATCAACGAGAAGCATTTCCTGCTTGACCTTGTCAACAAGATCGTTGATGATGCTGAGGACATTCCAACAAGCGAGATCTATGACACCAAACTGGCAACCGTAGTAACCGGTGCTGACGGTAAGCAGGAAAAAATCATCTGGCTCAAACTGACTGCAGACGGTACACAAGTCGATCAGCGTTACCTTGACCATACGACGGATGACATATGGCAGCAGGAAGGCGATGCAAAAATAACAACGATCAGACTGATGGTAGCTACAGATAAATGCTACTGGAAAGAAGCTTCGGCACCCCCAGGTTACAAGCTTCAAAAGGAAAAGATAATGATAACCTCACTCATCACTACTGTAATTGATGAGCCGCTGCCGCAGCAAATCGTGCTGAAAAAGACAGCAAAAGAGAAGGTGGGCACGAAGGATATCGGTGTAGTATTGGCAGGTGCAGAGTTCAGACTTTTCAGTGTTACCGATGCGGAAAACGGTACATTAGGTGATGCTGTCACGCTTGTCAAGCTGAAAAACAAGTATGAGTATGAATATAAACCGATTGACGCCAATTTGTTGGCGGAGATGACAGCCTCCGGCGATTATGAAACCACCGGAAGCGGCAGTTCGGCAGTGCTTACGGAGTATAACACTCTCGTCACAGGCGCCAACGGCAAGCTGAAAGTGGATAATCTTCCCTGGGGTGATTACTGTCTTGAAGAAGTACAGGCACCGTCCGGCTACTCCAATATTGATTCCAATACAGGTTCAAACAAGAGGGTCTACTTCTCCGTTGGTCAGAATACCGTTATCAAGAATATTACTTGTTCGGATGAAATGGCACCTGCTTATATCAAACTGTATGAGCATATCAATGAAAAAAGAGATGCCTGGGGTGATCCCACATTCATCTTCAAGATAAAGCAGACAGGCTATTACGATTACAGCGGTGAAACACCTGTTATTACAAACCATAACGGCAAGGAAATCCTTGTAGCCCTTACCGTAGATGATGAAGGAAAATGGACCGCAGGTCTGACAAGTCATTCATACCCTTCATACAACTATAAGGATTGGTATCAGGAGTCTACTGACGAATTGGAAAATGGTGGGCTTGAATATCTCGGACAGTTCCAGATTGACGAACAGGGCCGCATCCGTCTTGAACCCGGAAAATATGAGATCACCAGAATGCCTGTATCCCGTTATGAATTCGTTGAAAATACCTACACGATGGATAACATCAGTGACCAGGCACAGGATTACATCGATAACCGCACCGAAACCGAAAAGCTGACGGTGACAATTCCTGCCGAACGTACAGCTATTGTTCACTACTATGACAAAGTTGGCTACTATGATAAAATCAGTCAGGCAGATGAAGAAATCAACAATTTCTATACGCTTGATGAGAATACCAGGGCAAACAAGACTGTCAAGGGTATCAGAATTGCAGATTATCATCAGGTCGGCACAACAGGTACGGGAGCAGATACAAATGCTTCCGACACAATGACTGTTCCTGCTGAAAATCTCAAAATCTACAAGATTATGTCAGACGGTTCGGAAGTGGCGATGACATCCGAAGAAAAAGCGGCTCTTACCAACTTCGATATCACCTATACTTATGATTCTGCAACAGGTGATAAAAGAGAATTTGGCGGCAGAGCGGCGTCCGGTGACGATCAGGCTGTTCCGGCACAGTTCTCCTATGCAGACAATACCATAACCGTAACGGATGCTTCAGCTTTTGAAAACGGTGTCTATACGCTGAACGCAAATTATAATGGCTTTAAAGCTACATTTGATATCGTGTTCCTGAGGTCATCTACCTGACAAAAATACCGCCCTGTCCTTTTCGGATGGGGCGGTAATCCATAAAAGCATCAGGCAATTAATCAGAAATATATCCCGTAATAACACAGCGCTTCCTGAGGTGAAATAGTCAGGAAACGCTGTGTTTGCATTTTGTATCAATTCTTTGATGCGGCCCGATTGCCGTTATTTCGGCTTTGTGCCCGAGAAAGCTGTTTATACGTTTTATCGGATAATAGTATTATCTATCCCATCGGTACGATAAATGAATTTTACCTGTCCGTCCATTCCGTCGGAGATGCCGGAGAAATTGCGGTATTTTTTCGATACGTCAATGGTGGCCTTCACACGCTCGGCAAGTCCTGAAAGATTTCCGTCAACAGCGTCTATTATCCTCTGTACGCCTTTTTCATTAAACTCCTTTAAGCCGTCTGAAAGAGACAGAGAACCGTCACGAAGCTGAGTGACTCCGTCCCTAAGAGCAGGGATGCCGTTTTTCAGAGTGAGGATGCCGTCATACAGCTTGCCTGCACCGTCTGACAATGCCGAACTGCCGCTTTTGAGCTTGTCCGTGCCGGCTTTCAGTTCCTTTGTGCCGTTTGCCGCCTGAGCAACGCCGCCGGTGTAGCTTTGCAGTCCGAGATAAAAGTCGTTGTAGCTGTCAAGAGATGATTTAAGAGCTATTATCTTTTTTGCTCCTTCTGAGGCGCCTGCAAGTTTTGCCTGCACCTCTTCACCTGACATAGCATCGGTGATAGCTTTTTGTATCTGTTCTTCAGTCTTTTGTGCGATGATAGCCTTGATATCATCGGCATTCATTTTTTCGGTGGTCTTTTGAGAGATGATCTCCTTGACCTCTTTGCTCTCCATCTGTTCGCCGGTATTTGATGAGATAAGCGCCTTTACCGTATCGGAACTCATCTTTGCTTCGGTGTTTTGCAAAACAGCCTGCTTTGCCGTATCGTTCTGCATCTGCGCATCGGTCTGTGCTTCTATAGCTGACTTTACTGCATCCGAACCCATCTGTGCCTCAACATTCTGTGTGACGGCCTGCTTTACCTCATCAGTCTCCATCTGAGCGTTGATCGCCCCATTTATCGTCCCCTGAGTTGCCGCATCTACAAGTCCGGCTTTTACAGCCTGCTCATAAGAAGCCTTGTCCATACCTGTGGCTGCCATGATAACCTTCTCGGAAACACTGGCTCTGACGGTTTCCGTGACCTTGGCGGTAACTTCTGCTTTTACCGCTTCGGTGACCTTTGCTTCCACCTCATCACGGACTGCCCCGGTCACCTTTGCTTCTACCTGAGTGCGGACTGCTGCTGTGACCTTTTTTTCTACCTCCGCCAATACGGCTTCCTTTACACCTGCGTCTACCTGTGATTTTACGGCTGCCGTGACCTGCTCGGTGATATAGCTGCGTTTTGCTTCTACCGCATCAGTCACGGTTTTAAGTGCCTGGGCGTGGACTTTTTCGTCGTCAAGGGAATCAATGACTTGATCAAGGACAGCTGCATAATTATCCGGCGTCATATCCGGCACAGTGAGACCTGCTTCTGTAAGCTGTGTTTTTGCGGTGGAAAGAAGGGACTCAAACACCTGTTTAGCTCCGCCGTTAAGCTTGTCATTGTTTGAAGCGAGGGTGTCAAGTCCGTCAGAAAGCTTCTCTGCACCGTCCTGAAGCTTTTCCACACCGCCGTCAAGCTCTGCAACTCCGTCTTTTAGTGCCTTTGCGCCTGAAGCGAGCTTGTCAATGCCATCTGCAAGCTCACCCGACTTATCAAGGAGAGTGCAAAGCCCGTCATAAAGCTTTGAGGAGCCGTCGATAAGCTGCTTCATTCCGTCGGAGAGTTCTCCGAGGGAGCCGTTGATATCACCGAGATCGTTTAGTCTATCAGGGCTGAGCTGACTGAAAAGCTCATTAGTGGCAAGGGTCACGGTCATGCCCATAGAAAAATTCTCCGCATCGGCAGTGATTTCAATGTAATCGGGTATCTCGAACACTTCCTTGTCTATGCCCAGATTCTCCTGAAGTCCGGGAAATGCAAGTCCTGCCACTATGGTGCGTGAACCGTCATTGATGAGCTTTCCGTTTGATACCTGGACATTTCTGAAGGTGTCGTTATCAAGTATCATTCCGGTGAGCATGGCAAAGGGAACATATATTTTTTCGTCCTTGCCGTTTATTCTTACCGTTTCATACTGCTTGTTTTCATAGTCATAGCGGATAGTTACCCTTCCGCTCTTACCCTTGAGCTCATCGGGTGAAACGCTCTTTCCGCCAAGTGTATAGCTCACCTTCATAGCAACGGGAAGCTCCTTGTCGATATTTCCCTGATAATAAATATCGTTGCCTTCTGCATCCCATACACGGCTGCCGCTGCCGTTTTCGGTAAAGGCTTCGTTGCCCTTGACATTTACCACATCGGTAAGTGAAGTGCTGTCGCCAATGGTTTTTTCACCGAGAGAGTTTTTTATCCAGTCGCTGACGATGATCTTTTTTACCGAACCGTCCGCACCTGCGATAACGTAAACCGTCTCATCCTTTGATACCTCTTTGTCTTTTTCTTTGTTGTCCGAAGCGGCTGAAACAGCAGGCTGTTCTTGTTTATTTTCTTTATTTTCGTTATCGCCCATTGCAAGCACCGCACCGCTTACTGCGCCTGCTGTTAACAGTGCGCACAGACTGAGGGCAAGAACCTTTATAATGTTATTTTTCATCGGGAATTACCTCCGCTTTGGTTTTTTTCGTATTAATATGAATCATGTCAAATGTTGTTTTGCATATCAGCTTATCACAAAGCATAAACAGTGCAGGCAGTACCAGAATGACCATTATCATACTGATAACTGCGCCTCTTGCAAGAAGCATACACATGGAGCTGACGATATCCAGCTTTGAATAAAGAGCCACACCAAACGTCGCCGCAAACAGTCCCATACCGGATACGATTATAGATGGAATAGATGTTGAAAGTGCGGTGATGATAGAGGTGCGTTTGTCTGCGCCGCCAATACGCTCCTTTTTGTACCGTGTCGTCATCAGTATCGCATAGTCCACCGTAGCTCCAAGCTGTATGGTGCTGATGCAGATAGGTGCAATAAACGGAAGGTTCTGTCCAAAATAGTGGGGCAGACCGAGATTGATGAATATTGCCATTTCGATCACGGCTATCAGTATGAAGGGCAGAGAGATGCTTTTTTCTACAAACGCAATGATGATAAATATCGCCAGTATAGAAATCAGCGTGACTACTCTGAAGTCGTGATCCGTTGTTTCGATCATATCCTTCATACAGGGTGCCTCTCCGATCAGCAGACCCTTATTGTCATACTTTTTCAGGATGGTATTCAGCTCACCCACCTGCTTGTTGACCTCATCGCTTGTCACCCTGTATGTGGAACTGATCAGGATCAGCTCCCATTTATCGCTTTTCAGGACTGATCTGACGGATTCGGGCAAGATATCCTCCGGAACACGGGAGCCGACAACGGATTCCAGTCCGAGGACGTATTTTACTCCGTCAACCTCTTCCATTTCCTTTGTCATATCCCGGATAGTCTTTGGTGAAAGACTTGAATCCACCAGAAGCATGTGGGTTGACGCAACGTCAAAATCCTCCTGAAGCTTGCTGTTGGCGATAACATATCCGATGTCATCCGGCAGACATTTTCCCAGATCATAATACACCTCGTTGTTTGTCCGGCTGTAGCCGTAGTATGCAGGTGCGGCAATCAACATGAAGATCACGAGAAATATGGGGAAGACCTTTGTGACCCCCTTTGAAAATCTGCTCATGTCGGGGATCAGTGCTCTGTGCTTTGCCTTTTGCAGGGGCTTGTCAAACAGAAGTATCAGTGCAGGGAGCACCGTAACACAGCCGATAACGCCCAGCAGGACTCCCTTAGCCATGACAATGCCGAGATCACGTCCCATTGTGAAGGTCATGAAGCACAGTGCTATGAATCCCGCAATGGTCGTTATGGAGCTGCCGAGGACGCTTGTAAAGGTGTTATGGACGGCGACTGCCATAGCTTCCTTATGATCCTCATGGAGCTTGAGCTGCTCGTTATAGCTGTGCCATAGGAAAATAGAATAATCCATTGTAACGGCAAGCTGCAGCACTGCCGAAAGCGCCTTTGTGATATATGATATCTCTCCGAGGAAAAAGTTTGAACCCAGATTGAGAAGTATCATCATTCCTATGGAGAGAAGAAAAATAAACGGTGCAATCCATGAGTCAAGAAACAGCAGCATTGCGGCGGTGGCAAGCAATACCGCTATTGCAACATAGATTGGCTCTTCCTTTTCGCAGAGGTCTTTAAGGTCGGTGACCAGTGCGGACATTCCCGAGACAAAGCATTGCTCTCCTGCAATGGAACGTATCTCCCTGATGGCATCCATGGTTATGTCCGCCGAGGTGGCACTGTCAAAAAAGATTGCCATCATTGTGGAATGATCCGTATTGAATGCCTTATAGACCTTTTCGGGCAGCATTTCCATCGGCACGGAAATGTCGGCAATGCTGTCATACCAGATAACAGTCTCAACATGATCTACCTTTTCGATCTTTGACTTGAGTTCGGACACATCCTTTGCCGGCATGTCTTCAACGATGAGAAAGGAGAATGCACCCTTTCCGAATTCGTTCATCAGCTCCTTCTGACCGGTTACGGTGTCCATATTCTCAGGCAGGTAATCCAGCATATCGTAGTTTACTCTTGTTAATACAAAACCTATCACTGCCGGAATCATCAGCACAACAGTGATGATAAGTATGGGTATGCGGTATTTTACAACCGCTCTTGAAAGCTTCACTTGTTAACAGCCTCCGTTTCTGAATAATCTGTGTCAATAATGTCGGGATATTGGTTTTTGATGATCTTGACCGTACTGAGCGCTACGCAGAGATGAAGCAATCCTTCCGAAAACAGTGATGCACCTGTCAGGATTGTCAGCAGCTTTGTGCTTTTCCACGGAAACATTGAGAGCAGCGACCCAAGCAAACAGGTGAGTGCGGCAAGTATCAGAATCACCCGCCATGAGTGTATCCCGAAGCTTTTTGCGTCCTGCGCAATCCGTATTTTGAACAGCGAGTCCGCAAGTATTGCAATGCCTGCTGCAATAAAAATGTAGTTTATTGCGTCAGGTGCCCTGGCAAAAATGATCATTCCGAGAACCATCAGTATAATGCCAAATTCAAGATCATACTGGAATGCAAGACGGAACAGATCCTTTGAAAAATATCCGATGATCTTTATTATTCCGAATACGATCATATAAGCTCCCAGCAGGCACCCCAGAGACCCTTTGGAAATATCAGGCCAGATCATAAACATCAGCCCTGCAAGGCAAAACACCGCCGACATGACGATATATCCTGCCTTTGCCACAAGCATGGGAACTGTGGAACGCATTTTCATTTTCTCATCTCCTCTGATTCTCTATTTTATTCATAAACAGGAAAAATGAAAACGGTCAACAAAAAGCCCGTGTCTGTTTTTCAGACACGGGACTAAAAATGTCTATCAAATTGTTGAGCTTCCGCTTAAACTGCGGTTTATCAGTTCTTCGATCATTCCGTGATGCAGCTCGCAGAAGCGTGAGATGAACTTCTGTGAGTCCGTCTCCATTTTCTGGTCAAGCCAGTTTATAACGATGCCGAAGCACTCGCATTTACATATGCGGTTGATGATCTCCTTGTCAAATTCGTCGATCTCTCTTCCTTTCAGCAGGGAACGTCCGTATGAATCCACGATATAATCACAGACCTTCCAGAGATACTGCTCAAAGATACTGCGGTTGACGGAGTTGTAGATGTGCAGTATGGCTTTTTTGTTTTTGGACGCAAAATCGGTAACCGCAATCAGAGCGGTCTCCGCCGATTCTATGGTAGGATAATCCGCAATTATCCTGTCTGATTCCTCTTGTATCATCTCTTCTATCAGAGCCGGAAGGTCATGGTAATGATAATAGAACGAATTTCGGTTGATGCCGCATTCCTCAACGATCATCTTAACGGAAATCTGGGTGAGGGGCATACGTTCAAGCAGCGAAAGGAAGGTCTTCTTTATCAGGTTTTTGGTAAGATTAGTCAAGTTTTCATCTCCTGTATCGTGAAAGGAAATATTGTGAGGTTATAGGTCGGTCATAATTATGATTATTCAGAAAAAACGGGATATATTTTCATTTTAACAAGCTCCGGCGGAGATTGTCAGTAATTATAATACTGCAAATTTGCTTTTAAATCAAGTGATTTTATACTATACAGGGAGAGTTTCCCCCAGCGTATTGTCGGACGGGCGCACCAAAAAGGCAGGATACCCACAAATTACTGCGGATATCCTGCCTGTCAGTTGTTATTATGTGATGTGCTGCGAGGGAAAGAAACGGTTATCAGCGATCCTCTTTCTTGAAACGTACTGCAGAAACGGCAGCGCAGACAGCAATAACAGAGATCAGCACAAGAACAAATGCAAAGCTGTTGTCGCCTGTTGCAGGAACAGAGCTGTTAGGTGACACGGGCTTGCTCGGAGTAGAATAAGGCTCCTCAGAGGGTTCTTCAGAGGGCTCCTCAGAAGGCTCCTCGGAATACTCTGTGCAGTAAGCAGCGATATCAAATGCCTCTATGCCTGTTATCTCAGCTGTGCCGTCGAGCCCCTCATAAACGTCTACAACATAGAGATCTGTTCTGGGTTCTGCGGTAACAAGAGTGCCGTATGCCAGCATACGATAATTCATGCCTGCAACGACCTGCTCGGCCAGAACTGCTGTGGGAACAAGGCTCAGACCCATATTTTCAGCGATAGCCTTCTGCACTGCGTCAGAAACTTCCACGCCGGTCTCCTTGCCGTTTGCAAACCAAGCGCCGCTCATGGCTTCGGGGAGCTGGTCAAGGGTCTTGATATTTCCATCGTCGATAGCTTCGACCTTCAGGAGTGAGGAATTGCCCTCTGTGTCGCAATAAATTGTAACAATGCTCCAGTTTGTGGGAGCGTCTTCTCCGGCAGGTGTTTCCTTGCAGAGATAAGCATAATCAAATCCGGAAACTACTTTAACGGCAATAACATCTGTTGCTTCAAACTTGCTCAGGCCATCGTAGCCGTTTTCCAGTGCTTCTGCAAGAGCATCCTTTTCAGATTCAGTCACATTGACTGCGGCAACATCGGAAAATTTCCATCGGCCGGTGAAGGATTCAGCGGATGCAGAAATCGCTCCCATGCCAAGCACAGACGCTCCCATGCACATTGTCAGTGCAATGGCCAATGCCTTCTTGACTTTCATACAAATACCTCCGTTTTTTGATCTATAATACAACAGTTTTCAATCCGGAAAACAGTACGATATGCCCTGCCGGAAAAACATCAGACAGTGAGGCATAGGGCATCATAATTCCATCATTCAAAACTGGTATTACCGTTAAGGCTTCATAACCGTGATAGCTCTGTACAGGAAGTTTCAATATATCCTATGAGCAAAATTGTACCATAAACCGATAGTTTTGTCTATTGCTATTTCCATAAAAACTATGTGCATTATGGTGATATTTTGCGGCAAATGCACAAATAAGCCTTGATTTCAGGGCAATTTTCGGGACTGCTTATTGTGTAATATGTATAATAACTGCAAAAACCGGATAGCCTGACCTGGCGGCGGGGATGGAGTGGCATTAATACAGTAATAGAATTATTTTCCGTTATACAGGTACGATAAAAACAGGAGCACCAACCCTTTAAAACAAAGACAGAGGGTCGGCGCTCCTGGTTATTCCGGCATCAGCCAATGCATTGCACAAGCTGTCAAATCAATATACCAGCGGTTCCTGATAGTCCACATCAATATTGTATTTTTTGATGATATCGTTCAGTTCATCGTCCATTCTGTCAGCATCCTTCCACACAGTCTGCCATGGTGTCTTTGCCTCTTCTATTGCTGTCTGGAAGTTATCACTGTCTGATTTGCAATAGCGGTAACGCAGCAGCCATTTGGCCTTTCCGTCAGTCAAATTTATTCGCAGCCCTGCAAGGGCATATTTATTTATCCTGTATTCAGGCTCGCGGATTTTTACCATTTCACCCTTTGAGGTATATGCCGCTTCATAGCCGCTCTCAGAGATGTCAATATCCTTTCCCTCACAGAAATAATTGCTGGCCACATAAAGTGTATCATCGAATATCTGCATTTCATCATCATATCCATACCTGACTATCTGGCTGTTGGGAATGAGCTTTTCTGTCCCGTCCGAAAGATTTTTAAGGACAAGCTTCAGCTTATCTTTATTATCTTTCAGTATCTCATAATCCAGGGGCAGGTCTTCTTCACAGCCGTAATAGCACAGGGTGTTGCCGGAAGCGTCAATTGTATAGTTATAGCAGCTTATCGGTGTGCAAAGCTCCGGTGTGCCGCCCTCGGTGGGGATACGGTAAAGATGGTAGTTGCGGGTTTCCTTGTTCGCCAGCAGGTAGTAAAGATAGTCGCCCACAACCCTCGGCTTGAGCACGGCTTCACGATAGTCGCCCTCATCATACCAGTTGAATTCGTCTATGTTTAGGGTAATATTGCCGTATAATTTGCTCTTTTCACTGCCGTCAAGCCGCATTTTATAAATGCCTCGGCGCTTTGCGTCAAAGGTTGTGTTGTTGTAATAATCTGCATTTTGGGCACCGCTGTCATAATAATATAGCCAGCCGTCACTGATGGTAAATGATGACAGAATGATGTCGTTAAGCACCTCATAGCTGCTGCCGTCCTTTGCAAAGCGTATCAGGCGTCGGTTTCTGTTCAGATAGAGAGAGGCATAAATATAACCGTCTCCGCCGTCAACGGGATCACAGATATCATAACAGAGCTTGCCCATAACATAACTCCAGAAATGCTCTTCAGATGCGTCGTAGTGTTTCTGGTAGAGAGAGCTGCGATACCGGTCGAGATATTCCTGAAGATGGCTCTCCTTGAATTCAACGTATGTGGGCAGGTCATCAGGACGTTCCTCTGTTTCCTCATAGGGCTTTTCGTACTGCTGCTTGTAGTCTTCACGTATTATGTCTTTGACTTCATCGACAAAGGCAGCTTCGGCAGCATGAGTTAATTCCTCGTTGACGATGTCTTTATCGCAGAATTTGGTGGCTGTCTCACTAACCTGAGCTGAGGTATACAGCTTTTCCTTGTGCATGGTGCCTGTATCGTCTGCATAGACGTGCCAAATAATAGAGTTAAAGCTTCCGTGTTCGACACCGTAGAATTCATCTCCGCAGAACGCAAGACTTTTTGAGCTTACAGAATATTCCGATGGTGATTCATTCTGGCTATGCACCATGACGGCAGCATCATTCGTCCCGTCTGTCAGATAATAAAACAGCTTGCTTGCAAAAAAGGTCTTTCCGCCCTTCTCAAAGACTATCTTTGGTTGGGTATCAGCATGGTCGGGATCAGTGTCAGTTTTTTGGGGCTGTATTGTGGATATTTCGGAGGTGCTATTTTTTTTTTGAGAATTATCCTGCTGCGAGCTTTGTTGTATAGTGCTATCCTGCTGGGATGTATTTTGCTGAGTATCGTTTTGTGGTTTACTGCCGCAGGATGCCAGCGTTATTACCATTGATAATGCCAGCAAAGCAGACAAAAGCTGTTTTCTTTTCATTGATGTGCCCCCTTGAATAGTTTTCTTCGCTATATAGCTATACTAAAGTTTACCATACAGTGGGAGGTTTATCAAGCATTTAAAAGTATTAGGCGGCATTCTGCTGCAATGCTTTTTGCGATTCGTTGCTTTTTGAAATGATGACCTGGGTTTCTTAGTTAAGGCCGTTGCCGCTGAGGGATATCGTTTAGGGATGTATCTTCCATCCTGCGTGGTAATTGTTGAAATCAGTAACCACAATAATATAAGACGAATAGTTGCTATGCGTGAGAAATACATCACAAAAGTCAAAAAAACCAGAATTGTTAGTAATATTAAATCACTAACAAAAATCATTGATTTTTTCTTAAAAAAATAGTATAATATTACAATAATACGCTTTGGTTTGAGAGAATGATACGGGAGAGGCACCCGATGGTAATTATCATTTCGACAGGTTTTGCTGTAAAGGAAAGGACAGGGATCGTGATGAAGATAAGAGCAAAAAGAAAATATCATAACTATCTTGCTTTTATACTTGTTGTGGTCATGCTTTTTTCGTATCTTTCTGATTATGTAAGGACCAGAGCTGCAGGCGATCAGAATGATCCGATCTCAGATCTGACTATCACATTTGAAGACGGTGCGGATTATGTTGACGGCAGATATGTATGGACTCCTACAGAGGACGTGGCAAACCATCAGTTCATATACAGACTGACCTATTCCTTCAATGACGTCAGCGGTATTGAGGCAGGAGATGTAAAAATCTATCTTCCCAAGCATATACTCAAAGCGAGAAACGATGTTTATGCCGATCTGTGCGAGCTTCCTATGACTGAGCTGAGCGAAGCAACAGGAGGAAACGAATTTGCATACTATATGTCAGGAGACTATATCATCATAACAAACGTCACCCGTTCAATACAGTCCAGCGGCATAATAGATATCGCATATACCACGTCAAGGACCACATATTCCTATAAGGATTTGGCCTCATCCGATGCGCCGCACATAATGATCACCCTGAGCCGCAACGGAACGGTGATAGACTCTGATGAAGCCGATGCCGAGCCTTTTTATATTGATACCTCCGCCGAGCTTGTAAGCGTGCAAAAAACCGCATCCTCCCAAAGATATATTTCGTGGGACAGCACATGGGGAGAGGAGCCGGAGGATTCATCGGATTATTATTACATAATATGGACGGTGGTTACTAAGGTAAACGCAACACAGCCCTTTACGATCAGACTCACGGATCAATTCAACGAGCCGGATTCTGATATTGTCGGATACAGAATGTCAGGCCGCTCGGTGTTTTCAAACCAGAACCAGGCGTATTGCAGTAATCTTCCTGATTCGTCGCGCCACGACCAGATACTCACACGCCACCTGAAGTCAAGCTACACGGCTGAACAGTATGAACAGTATAACTACTGCGATGTAGAGCTGATTCCCGCTGACGAACCCGAAAACGCTTCCTCGATGGGAGCCGAGGCAATGTTCCGATATGACAGGCCGAAGTTTATCATACCTACTCATGGATTCAATGCATGGAAATACGGCAACTCCACATGGACTGAAAAATTTGATTCCGCATGGGACGTAGCGGACTATGAGCTTACGGAGTTTGTATCGGGAGCAAGGGACGCTATCTCAGGCAATGTAAAATATTGTATAGATACGGTGGTCAATCCCTATTATGACACCCTTCCCGAAGATGCTGATCCCAACGATCCCACACAGTATGGTCAGGAGCTTATTTACTATTATCTTGAAGACGACAGGGTATATTTCAACGATGCGATAACGACAAACATGGAGGAGATCACTATCCCGGACGGGACAGTGCCGATCACATACGAGGATTACGAGATAGATCACATAGATTATGAGTTTATATTTAAGGACGCTTATCTCAATACGGAAACCATGACCTTTGATGAGAAGTATCCGGTCTATGCAGAGGACGAGAAGCTGTATTTTGAGGGAAAGTTTGATGGCAGTGACGAATGGACATGGTTCGGGACGATATGGCTCCGTTCCCGTGAGATAACCTTTGACTCCGATCATGTCAGATCCCTGACGCTGAAAAAGGTGGTATTCAAGGAAAACTGTACGGCCTACCGCATTACGACAGCGAATGTTCATTATAAGTCCATGATGACTGCCTATCCCTATTACAGGGTAAAGCGCTCCGAAAATATAATGAATATCATCAACAGCAGTCTCTACAGCGACGAAAAGGCATGGCTCACAAACACTGGTACATTTGAAGTAAAGAACAGCAGAGGAAAGGTCCTGTATTATAAGGACATTATAGGAAGAGATTATTTTATTGGATATAAGGTCAATTCGTCCATTTCAAAAAGACTGTTTTCCTTTGATAACAACAATGCCGATAAATATGCTACCCTCGGCTGGAAGATAGATATGAAGGAGAGCTACTTCAGCAATGACGGCGAGCAATATATCCCTCAGAACAGCGGCACCTTCTATGATCTTCTCCCCATGGGAAGCGAGGTCAATCTTTCGACTGTCGCAGTGCAGACGGAGGAGGGCTATCTGGATTTTTCGGCATTTGACGTTTCCACGATAATCAATTACAGAAACACCGGACGGACAATGCTCATCGTAAAGCTAAAGGAACAGTTCCTTCATGCTTCTCTGACCTTCGATCTTATTTATTCATGGGAGAGCGTTGTGGATTATGGTAAGCTTGTTACAAACTCCGTCGCCTATGAAACAGGAAACGAGGCAATTTCCGACGGCTATCCCGATGACGGCGGATCACTTACCTACGCTCATTTGATGTCCGATCTGGATCCGGATACGGACGACGAGAAATTCATCTATGCCGAAGCAGGCCACATGATAAGCATACTCCTGCTTGCGGATTCCGGATTGACAAAGACGGTAAAGAACGCTTCCGAGCATATTTATCGTGACACCTCTCTCGTGCATCAGAACGGAGAATATACATACAAGCTCCGTTACAGCGCCAATGGCGGCATATCCACCAAAAACCTGATACTTTATGACTCTCTTGAAAACTATACCGACGATGACCGTTCCAGCAGCTGGCACGGAACTCTCAAGGGAGTAGACGCAAGCCAGCCCGCACTCCTGGGAGCAGACCCGGTGGTTTATGTGTCGTCCATCGGGAACCTTGATATTATCGAAAACAGGGATCTTGATGCTATGATAGGCGGACAAAGGGTGTGGGAAACGGAGGAGGATTTCATCGCCAGATACGGAAGTCTCGACAATGCCAAAGCAATTGCGGTAGATATCCGTAATAACACCCAGGGAGAGAGCTTTATCCTTCCCCCGGAGGATTCCATTGCGATACTGATATATATGCAGGGGCCTCCAAGCGATAATTCCGGCGAAGAGGATCCCAAGGCCTACAACAGCGTCCACGCATCATATACGACTACAGATGAGATAAACTATACAAAGGATGTTTTTACTGAAAAGGGTTACACCGAGCTGATTCTCCACATAATGGCTGATGTTAATATCGTGAAGGTCAGCACCGAGGACAATACGACCCCCATCAAGGGCATTTCCTTCCGCCTCAGCGGTACCTCCGACTACGGCACAAGGACGGATGAAACCTTATTGACGGATATTAACGGACGCATTTCCTTCGGGGATATCGAAAAGGGTACATATATCCTTACCGAAGTGGAGGGCAATGACGAATTTCTTCCGATAGAAACTCCCATTGTCGTAGTGATAGACGAAAACGGAATCGTATCCTATGACGGCGTATCCGAAATGGAGGGCGTTTATCACACTATCGGAGATATTCCGAGACTCTATGCAAATATATCATTCTTTAAGCGAGATATAACCGTCCCGCAGCTATTCATTGAGGGCGCAAGGTTTGAGCTTACAGGCACTTCCGATTACGGCCATGAGGTGACTCTTTACGCTCAGACAGATAGTAACGGCTTAGTGTCCTTTAACAATCTTGAGCTTGGAACCTACAAAATGCGTGAGACAGCTACCGACGGCGATCACATTCTTGACGGAAACGTATATACCGTAAGCGTAACGGGAAGAAATCTCTATTCAATAACCGTCGATCAGACCCAGGGGACAGGGGACAGCGAGCTGCTCACCACCGGTGTAAGCGGAGCCTATTCTATCTGCAACGAGCCCTATCACCGCTTTACTATCCAGAAAAACGCCTATGCCGACCAGCAGCCCATAAGGGGAGCAGTCTTTGAGCTGAAGGGTCAGACGACAGGCGGGGCGTTTGTGGATATCACAAAAACAACCGGCATCACCGGCAGGATCACCTTTGAGCGAATGGAGTCGGGAACATATACATTGCAGGAAATATTCGCTCCATACGGCTTTGCTCTTGATCTGACAGTAAGGACGGTAACGATAGACAAGTATGGCAATGTTACCATAAGCGATTCCGAAACCGATGTAAACGGCTATTTCATAATCGAAAACAAGGAGAACGGAGTCGTTACCATAACCAAGAAATGGCTGGACGGACTTACTAACGAACAGCGTGAGGAAAACGGTACGAAGGCTGTGATCCACCTGACGACACAGAAGGCGGAGACCTCTGAGGCAACCTTTAGAAATGCAACCATTAACAGCGAATCCTGCCTTGTGGGAAATAATGCAACTCCCAGTGTGGTGACTAACAAGAACAATGTAAAGGCTATCCGTGGGTGGCCGGGAACCGATGAAGAGGTCTATGAGCTTATTGACGACGGCACCGCCGTAAAGCTTGACGACAACAGGACGGAATACAGTATTTACGCATGGATAGACAATGACACGGGGACGGTCTACTGGTGGTCGGACGCAGTGAATGTCTATGTTACATCAGGCTCCCGTCTGTTCAGGAACCTTCCCTCCTGTACTACAATCGACGTAACGGGCTTCAATACGAGCAGGATGACGGATATGTCATATATGTTTTACAATGATAATTCCCTCATGACTCTTGATCTGAGGAGCTTTGACACATCAAACGCAACATCAATGTCCCATATGTTCAGGGAATGTCAGAAGCTTGTAAATGTCGATCTGCGAAGGTTTGATACCTCGATGGTAACAAACATGGAATGGATGTTCTATGACTGCTATGCCCTCACCTCTCTTGACCTGAGCAGCTTTGATACCTCCGTTGTCAGATCAATGTCTGCAATGTTTTATAACTGCAACAATCTGACTGATCTTGATGTAACTAACTTTGATACCTCCGCAGTAGAAAATATGTCAAGTATGTTTGCCGGCTGCAGCGCCATAACTGAGCTGGACGTAACAAATTTTGACACCTCCACCTGCGTCACAATGGGGTCTATGTTCTCAGGCTGCAAGCTTCTTACGGAGCTTGACGTGAGAAATTTCGATACCTCCAGCGTAACGGATATGGGCGGTATGTTTTCAAACTGTCAGGGTATTGCCTCGATTGATCTCAGCAATTTTGATACCTCAAGCGTCTACAACATGTCGTCCATGTTCAGCAACTGTATCTCCCTTACAAGACTTGATCTCAGCGGCTTTGACACCTCGAGCGTCAATAATATGGGCAGTATGTTTTATAACTGCAAGCTGATTGTCAGTCTTGACCTGGGCAGCTTTGACACATCAAGCGTCAATAATATGCGTGAGATGTTCAATGCCTGCAACAAACTGGAAAACCTTAATCTCAGCAGCTTTGATACCTCAAGCGTCTGCGATACTTATGATATGTACAGGATGTTCCAGAGCTGCTATTCATTGACGACTCTTGACCTCAGCAGCTTTGATTGTTCCAGCGCAAGGAATATGTATCAGATGTTCAACGGCTGCTCAGGTCTTACGAGCATTGATTTTGGCAGTAACTTTGATGCCTCAAGCTGCATTAATATGGCCTATATGTTCAACGGCTGCAGTAAGCTTGAAAGTCTCAACCTGTCAAGCTTCCATCCCTCAAGCTGTGTGGATATGTCCTATATGTTCAGCGGCAACTATAATCTTGTAAGCATCAATTTTGGCAGCAATTTCGACACCTCCTGCGTCACTAATATGAACAGTATGTTCAGCAGCTGCAACAAGCTTGCCGACCCCGATCTCAGCAGCTTCAACACCTCCCTTGTCACCGATATGGGGTCAATGTTTGCCTACTGCTATGCACTGCGCAATCCCGACCTCAGGAGCTTTGATACGTCCAATGTCATAAACATGGGATCAATGTTCTCAAACTGCTATCTTGGTTCGGCAGCGGACGGTATTCATTCCGTTACCTTTGCGGATGATATTAATACCTCAAACGTCATATATTTCGGTTCGATGTTTACAGAATGCAGGGCTCTGACGGATCCCGGCATCTCAAAATTCAACACATCCTCAGCTATTACAATGGATGTGATGTTCAAATACTGTAGCTCGCTCAAGTCTCTTGATCTGTCAGGGTTTGATACTTCACACGTAACTACTATGGCGGCTATGTTCCAAAATTGTCTTAACCTTGAAACTCTCAATGTTTCTGAGTTCAACACATCAGCCTGCACCAATATGTCCTCAATGTTCCAGAGCTGCAAGCTGCTGACAAGTCTTGATATTTCAAGCTTTGATACTTCCTCGGTTACGACAATGGCGAATATGTTTTATGACTGTCCGCTTCTTGAGACACTGAGCATTGATACTGCAAAATTCGATACATCTCATGTCACAAACATGGCTTCTATGTTTAACTCCTGCTACAAGCTGACATCCATAGACGTTTCCCATTTCAATACTTCAAGGGTGACGGAAATGCAGAGTATGTTCGCCTTCTGCAATGAACTGACTCAGATTGATGTTTCAGGATTCGTTACGTCCCGTGTCACAAATATGGATTCCATGTTCAGGGATTGCAAAAAAGTGTCTGTCCTTGATGTTTCAGGTTTCAAAACATCAAAGGTCACCAGCTTTGCATTGATGTTCAGCAACTGCAATAAGCTGACGGGGCTGAATGTCTCTGGCTTTGACACGTCAAAAGCCACGAGCATGAGCGCTATGTTCAACGGCTGTAATCTTGTTCCGGTAATAGATGTTTCCCATTTTGATACTTCGCTCTGCACAAACATGGATTCCATGTTCAACGGATGCAGCGCCGTGACATCGCTCGATGTTTCGGGCTTCAATACGGGCAATGTCCTGGCAATGGGCTCTATGTTCAACGGATGCAAACTGATCACAGGTCTTGATCTTTCGGGCTTTGATACCACCACAGTGACCTCTATGAGCGGAATGTTTTCAAACTGCATTGGGCTGACTGAGCTTGATCTCAGCAGATTTGATACATCGGCTCTAAACAATACGAACTATATGTTCAGCAGCTGCAGCAACCTTGAAAAGATCTATGTTTCTGACTGGTGGAACGTGAATTTCGTCACCTCAAGCAGCGGGATGTTTTCCGGGTGTAATTACCTGGAGGGCGAGTCGGGCTTTTCCTATCTAAGCAATAAGGTCACTAAGGATTATGCCTGCGTCGACACTCCCGATACTCCCGGCTATATGACATATAAAAACGATCCATCCCATTGGGTCAACGACGGTGTATGCTTCAGAGGCTGCCTGAACAGTGATGAAAACAACAGCACCAGCTTTTTGTCAAAAGTGGTTGCTGTCGGAAGCATAAAAGCCTTTGCACACTATAACGGCACTGAGGATCAGGCACAGGCCATCATTTCCGGCGGCGGTGCGGTCAGGGTGGATGACCTGAAAACGGAGCACTATATCTATGCATGGAATTCCGGCGGTACCGTCTATTGGTGGTCCGATACGGATAAGGTATATCTTGAGGGCGGATCGTCTTCGATGTTTTGCAACCTGAGCGCCTGCACTAAGATCGACCTTACAGGCATCAACACCTCACACATGACCTCCATGAGGAGAATGTTTGATAACTGCTCGGCCCTTACGACCATAACCTTCGGCGACGGTTTTGATACCTCCATTGTAAATAATATGTTTCAGATGTTTAAGGGCTGCTCGGCTCTCAAAACTCTGGACATAAGCTCCTTTGCCCCTGTAAACGTCTTGACGATGGAAGAGATGTTCAACGGCTGCACTGCAATTACTTCAATAACCCTTGGCAGCGCCTTCCACGCCGAAAAGGTCAGGCGCATGAGGAATATGTTCTTTAACTGTAAGGCACTTACGACAATGGATACAAGCGGCTTTTTTGCAGCCGATGTCTATGATATGTACCAGATGTTCATGAGCTGCAATAAGCTGACAGCCATTAACCTTACCAATTTCAACTGCTCTGATATCATCTTCCTTAACTCGACATTCAACGAATGCCAGGCTGTAAAATCTATAACCTTCGGTAGTTTTGTGACAACCAAGGCCACAAGTATGTACAGGATGTTCCGCAACTGCAAGGCCATCAATACGACCCTTGATCTCAGAAGCTTCAAGGCTCCGGAGGTCACGGATATGTCAGATATGTTTACAAACTGTACGGCACCGGAGATACTGTTCGACGGCTTTGACGCTTCCTCCTGCACCACGATGTTAGATATGTTCTACAGCTGCAGTCAGCTCACGGCCCTTGATCTCAGCAGCTTTACGCCGTCAGAGTGCACGACAATGGTAAGCATGTTCTATAACTGCAATCAGATGAAAACCCTTGATATCCCCAATTTCTCCACTGCAAGATGCACAAATATGGCGGGAATGTTCCAGAGCTGCAGTTGGCTGACCGAGCTTTCACTTGGCAGCAGATTTGATACGTCAAAATGCATAAATATGGCGTCGATGTTCCAGGAGTGCACAAGGCTTGTAACGCTTGATATCGGCAGTCTGTTCAATACTTCGGAATGCACCAGTATGGCGAGTATGTTTAATAACTGCCAGGCACTCACGGGTGTTTCGCTATCGGGCTTTGATACCTCCCGTGTAACAAACATGGCGAGTATGTTCTATAACAACAGGGCTACTCTTCTGATTGACGTCAGCAGCTTTGTTACATCAAAGGTCACCACGATGAATCAGATGTTCAGAAGCTGTATCAAAGCAGCAGAAATACGGATAAATCCGGCAAAGTTTGATACGTCAAGGGTCGTTTCGATGTACTGGATGTTCCGTGACGACAATGCTCTTGCTACTCTTGATACAAGCGGCTTCAGAACACCCAAGACCACTGATATGTCTTATATGTTCAATGCCTGTTATCCGCTGACCGAGCTTGACCTCAGCGGATTCGATACATCAAAAACCGTGACCATGGCTTATATGTTCAACGGCTGTTACGGGCTGACATCTCTCAACCTCAGCAGATTCAATACTTCAAGAGTCGTTGATGTGTCAAGTATGTTCTGCTCCTGCTCAAAGCTTACCACCCTTGATCTGAGCGGCTTTGACGTTTCAAGCTGCGGGAATATGGCGTCAATGTTCAACGGCTGCACAAACCTTGAAACCCTTACCTTAGGTCAGCTCTTTGATACCCATGAGGTCGTGCATATGAACCATATGTTCAACGGCTGTACGAAGCTTCAGTCCATTGATCTGAGCAGGTTTGACACCCATGAGGTCATATATATGAATAATATGTTCTGCAGCTGCTATGCACTCACAGATCTTGATCTCAGCAGCTTTGACACCCATGAGGTCACGAATATGGCAAGTATGTTTGAATACTGCCGTGATGCCCTTACTTCCATCACATTCGGGCCGGACTTCTCCACTGCGGAGGTCTACAACTTCCAATATATGTTCAGCAACTGCCAGAAGCTTCAGTCCCTTGATCTGAGTCGCTTTGATACCCACGAGGCAGTTTATATGCAGTATATGTTCAATTCGTGCTTTGAGCTTGAGACGCTTTTGCTCAGTGAAAATTTCAAAACCGCCGAGACCGTCTATATGCAGTATATGTTCAATGCCTGCTATAAGCTCCAGTCTCTTGATCTGAGCAGCTTTGATACGAACACAGTCACCAATATGAGCTATATGTTCACAAACTGCAGAGCGCTGACTGAGCTTGATCTTAGCAGCTTTGTGACGCCTAAGGCCTGGACAATGCAAAGTATGTTCCAGTCGGACGGCCAGCTTGAAACCCTTGATGTCAGCAATTTTGACACAAGAAGGGTAGCCACTATGGACTCCATGTTCTATGGATGCTCAAAACTCAGGGAGCTTGATCTTAGCAGCTTTGATACACCTAAGCTGATAAGAATGAGCAATATGTTCAGGGAGTGTTCCCTGCTCGAAAGCGTCCTTGTCCCTAATTTCAATACCGAAAAAGTCACAACCATGGGAATGATGTTCTATTACTGTAAGAGTCTGAGAGAGCTTGATCTGAGCAGCTTTGAGACTCCTGAGCTAACGAATATGGATCAGATGTTCAACGGGTGCTTAGAGCTTGAAAGTCTTGATGTGAGCAATTTTGATACATCAAAGGTCACCACAATGGGAAGCCTGTTTGCAAACTGCAACAAGCTTGTATCCCTTGACCTTGAGAGCTTCAATACCCAGAATGTTACGAATATGTCTTCCATGTTTTATAACTGCTTTGCACTGGAAGAGCTGAATGTTGAAAACTTCTTTACGTCTAATGTTACCACCATGGCTTATATGTTTTACTACTGCAGGGCTATTCCCGTTCTTGACCTCAGCTCCTTTGATACGTCAAAGGTAAAGGATATGGCGTATATGTTCCATTATTGTTCGGAGCTTACCACAATATACGTTTCAAACTACTGGAACACGGACGAGGTGACTAACGGATCCTGGATGTTCCGCTACGATTATAAGCTTGTGGGCGGCAACGGAACACGCTATGGCGGGGCTGTCAACCCGAGCTATTCTAATCAGCATGTCTACAACAACACCACCTATGCAAAGATAGATTCCGCCGCAACTGACGAATCTCCGGCAGTCGAGGGCTATCTGACATATAAGACGCCTGCCGTCAACAACAGTACCGATATCAGCTCTGAAGATCCCAACTGTCTTGTGGAGCCTATCACCGATTCGATATGCATTTATACTTTCACAGGTCTGAATCCCAACGTGCAGTATTATGCCTGGGAGGAGGACATAGCTGACGAGAATTATATCGAATCCCATCTTTATGACTCGCCTCTTGAGGTGCGGGATCTTACGGGGACGATAACCAACAGGCTCATCACCTATGACGATGAAGAAACGGAATACGGTTCGCTGTCAATTAAGAAGGTGTTGAAAGCCGAGTCGGGAGCAGAGCTGACGGAAGCTGACGAGGAGCGTATGTTTGTCTTTACGATAACGCTGACGGACGAGAACAACGATCCTCTCTCAGGAGAATCGCTTATCGGCGGTATATTGTTTACTGACGGTACGGCAAATGTGCGGATACCCGGCGGCGCTACGCTGATGCTTGACTATATACCCAGCGGGTATCATTATTCCGTGACGGAGGAAGAAGTCGTGCTTTTCACCTCAAGCGGAAAGAACGAAAGCGGCGAGATAGAAACGGACATTATATCGAGAGTTGTCTATACCAACACGAAATCAGCAGTGATCGAGAAGGTCGGTTCTGTCACGCTTAAAAAGCTCGTTACGGGCATCTATGAATTAGAGGAGGACTTTCTCTTTACCATTTCATTCACGGGTCTCCATCCCGAAGAGGTCTATTCATTGTCCGACGGCACCGAATTTACGACTGACCGCAGGGGCGCCGCTGTCATTGATCTTGTGCTGGAAAACGGCGGAGAAATAACCGTTCCTGATCTGCCGGTAGGCTCTTCATACAGAATAACCGAAGCAGGTGGAGATTTTATACCTTCCTACTTCATTACAGACGCAAACGATAGTGGAACTATTATCCAGCCTACAGGTTCAAATACAAGAAGCGGACTGTCACTTTCTACGACGGTGGAATATGTGGATGAGGATGAGGATATTACCGTAACATTTACCAACTCAAAGAACAAACGGGAAAACGTCATTCTCAAAAAGGTGCTTGAAAACGCTTCGGGCACAAACTTTGACACCTTTACTTTCACGGCGGAGCTGAGGGGTCTTTCACCGGAGGAAGTAATCGGCACGAGCCTCGGACTCAGGACTGCGGACTCAAACGGAGATCTTACCATGACATTTGAGATGTCTGCTGATGAGGAGATAATATTCTACGATCTGCCTGTAGGCTCGCAGTATAGGTTCACCGAAGCCGGAAACGAATGGAACTCATCCTACAGACTGACAAACAGCGGCACCGGCGGAAGTATTTTCTCATCCTTCAGAACGGTTGACGAGGTGGGGAACGATCTCAGCACCGCACTTGAGACCGTAAACGAAAACGAGCAGATAACCGCCCAATTTACAAATACAAAGCTCCAGAGGGATATCACGGTCACAAAGATAGTTGACGCTTACGGAAGCGATATATCCTATGCCGAATACAGCAGTCAGAGGTTCAGATATCTTATCAGCTTTACCGGCCTTGAAAGCGAAAAGACCTACAATATGCAGTACACCCGCATGAATTACACCGGTATAGAGGATATAGGTTCCTTTACCGCCTCCCAGGACGGAAAGGCTGATGTGACTGTATATCTGACCCATGGGCTTTCCGTAAAGATCAAGAATCTCCCTAAGGAGTCAAAATACACCGTTACGGAATACCCGGCCATCAACTACATTTCAAGCTACGAGATAACAGGCAATGAGGGAGCAGTAATCGTAAAGGACAGCGACCGCAACAGAAAGACCTGCCGAATATTGTCAACGGCCACAGAGACAGTCGATGAGGCAGAGCTTGACATGAATATAGTTTTCACCAACAGATACTATAACGACCCCACGGCGCGGGTATGTACGGTTACTATCGAGAAGGAGATAGACACAAAGATAGAGGCATTTGGTACGCCCACGTTTATTTTCAGGCTGAAGAACCTTGACGAAGCAGGTCAGGACTTCACCTGCAGTATAACTCTTGACGGAAACAAGCTTGTCGGTTCCGAGACATTGTCAGTAACCAGGGGACACTATCTTGTCGAGGAGATCGCCGTAGGAAGATACGCTTCCGACGGTGCGGAATATCTCAGCGGCACAACGGCAACTCAGCTTAAAATAAACGACAGCGATGTGGAAGCCGAGGAATATGTAGCAGATGGCAGAAGTTTTCAGTTCTATCTGAATATGACTGACGGAGAGCCTGATGCGGCTTATCTCAAATTCTACAACAAGCTTGCAAATTACAGCGGAGTGAGCCATACTTCCTTTGCACTGAACAGGGTAGCATAAAGGATAAAACCATGAAAGGGGGTGAGAGCGATGAAAAAAACCGGATTTAAGAAAAGAAAAGCCATTTTGAAGCTGCTGATAATAGCTGATTTTGTTATGCTCTTCTGTATGACTGCGTCACTTGCATACTTTACAAGCTTTGACGAGATCACAAACAGATTTACGGCGTTTCCTATGGATATATTACTGTTTGAGGAAAAATTCAATGCCATTTCTTCCGAAAAAAAATCGACTCTCATCCCCAATACTCTTCTCCCTAAGGACCCTCAGATCAGGAATACCGAGCAGACAGATGTTTTTGTATTTATGAAGGTCACGGTCCCGGTATATTCCCTGTCTGATGTAAACGATGACGGCACGATTTTTAATTCCCAGCACAGGCAGGAAGTATTCCTGCTAAAAACCGAAGAAGAAAAGGAAGCAGCCGCAAACAGCTTCCACACAAAGAAAAATGACGACGACACCGAGTATTGGGTGGAGCTTCCCTCCTTTGAAGAAGGAACGGATCATTCAGATACAATGCGCACCTATGTTTTTGGATACTGCGTCTATCTTGATGCACAGGAGACCACAGAAACGCTGTTTGACTATGTTGAGCTTAAAAACATACGGCAGTTTGAGGTAGGCTCCGGCGACATACTGAATGTTCAGGTAGATGCTTATGCTGTGCAGGCTGACGGCATTGAGGGAATAATGAAGACGATCGGCGATCATAAAGCCATATTGACTGCGGAACAGCTAACGATGCTCTATGGAATGATCGAAGAGCCAAACGGAACAGGTAATACAACAGGATAAGGAGAGTGGGAGCTATGAAAATAAAAAAAATAGACCATAGGATCCTCGTTCTTGTTATCCTGGCTATGGTCATCATAATATCGTTATTTGTGAATATGACTGTTTCCTACTTTGCCCGCAAGAAAACACTCAACAACTATTTTTCTGTGGGGCTTGTGGAGCTGAGGGCAGAGGAGGACAGCTTTCCTGCAGAAGAAAGCAGCAGATGGCTTGTGCCTAAAAGCTTTTTGCCCAAAAACCCCCATATAGTAAACACGGGTACGACTGACGCTTATGTGTTTGTCGAAATAGTTGTTCCCTATGAAGAAGTGCTGTTTATAATCGACGAGGGAGAAGCGGTGAATACTCCCGACCCTGCAGGGCCAGCCAATCAGGAGCTGTTCAATATCATCAGCGAGGACGAAAACGCACTTGACGGAGACGAAACCGAAGGCTTTTATAACGGTTTCACGGTAACACGGACAGGCACGTTTTCATATCATCACGACTGGATATTCCTCAGTTCAAAGGAGGACACTTCCAACAAGACCCATTCCTATCTGTTCGGTTACAGATCGTTGCTTGCAGCAGCGGAGGGACAGAACAAGACTCCGGCCATTTTTGATAAGATACAGCTCAGGAATATCCTTGAAGGCTCTGTTTCCCGGGACTCAGCCGAGACGATAACCGTCAATGTATACGGCATTCAGAGCGACGAGCTCAGAGGAAGCATTTCCATAGAAGACCCGACTGATATCACAAAAGCCGAGCTTGAGAGTCTGTATACATATTACCGCAACCAGGAGGGGTGATGTATGAGGATAACATTGAAAAAGCCGGTGGTTATTATTGGTGCATTATGCGCTGCTGCCGTGATCCTTCCCGTAATAATAGTCAGTGCTTACTTTGCATCCCAGTCCTCAGTGGAAAACAAGATGATTGTTGCTGATAATGTCATCGAAATCTCAGAAGAGTTTTCACCGCCCGAAGAACAGTACGAGGGTGAAAACCTGTTCAAAAAGGATGTTTCCGTAACGAATACAGGTTCATCCCCGTGTTATGTAAGAGTATATGCGGATTTTTCAAACAGCTTTGTCCGCAGCAATTCCTATATCTCTGCTGATACCGATGAGGGTGCGCTGAACTTTTACAGTGCGGATCGTACTATTAACAGTGAAGACGAAATCACCACATTCGTTGAGTACATCAACGCTCTTGACGGCGGTTGGGTCTTTGTTCCCGACGACAGCGGCACGGCGCTTTCGGGGTTCTATTATTACCGTGAGCCGCTGAATGTAGGTGAAACTACCCCGTCATTATTCACCTACATCAAGACCATAAACATTACAGCCGATGACATCGACCAATTCGACATACTTGTCTATGCCGAATCGACCCAGCTTACTGACATAAACGGAGAAGCCTATGACGACTATGCCGCCGCATGGACAGGATATCTGACGTAAAAGCTTTATAGAGATATACTGTCAGCTTCTGCCGCAAAATCAAGTGATTCAAAAATCATTTGCACGCATCATAAAAAATACATGGCCCTTTATATTATCAGCGGATATTTTTCCGATGATCCGACTGTCACCGCCCTGGTTTCGGTTGTCAAAGAGAATGAAATATTCATCCTTTGCGAGATTGACAGGAAACCTGACAGAGTTTTCAAATAAATCGGTTGTTCCTTTGGCGTAAGGCTCAGTCTGAAAATATTCGTTGATTTTCAATCCTTCTTCCGTTATATCAACTATGTCACCGCCTTTGGCAACAATGCGGCCGATTTCAGTTTTATTATCCAAGCCGTTAAAAACGACTATATTTCCGACTTTATAGCTGTTTGACAGGCGACTATAGAATACTACATCATGGTCATGCATCAGTGGTTCCATATTTACGCCTGAGTTGACATGGATCCCCACAACAAATTGCAGAATTATAAAAATGCCCAGGATGATCCAGCCGATTTTGAGCAGTAAATTGATTCCGCTATAGAACAGATCACTTCTTTTTTTTGTGGCTTTTGGAGGAATGACTTTTTCGTTGCTGATTTCTTGCTGTGTGGCTTCCGGCTCATTATCAACAGCTTTCTGATCCTTGTTTTTAAAGCTAAATAAGCAAGAAAGCAGCCCTTTATGTTTTTTCATTTTTCAGTTTATCCTTTCTCGCTTTACTCCATATTATGTCAACAATCGTCAGTGCTATCAGTACGATTCCGTATATCACAATCTGGAAAATGTTGTTTTCCGGGTTGTTATGTCCACCTGATAATGCGATTGTGTTGTTATCTCTTTGAGTGGTCATTTTTTCATCCGGCACACTGACAATATTGCCTATGGTTGCTAATAGTATTTTTCTTCCGTTAGTATCTCCTGTTGTACAGGTGCTCAGCATTAATATTTTGCTGTTTTGGGGAATATCCCTTTTGCAGTGAATAGATTTATCATAAACGTTTTGCAGCCACTTATCCGTGTCCTTCAAGCCTGTATCATATACTGCACCGTCATATCTGTTGGTTGACAAACACGCAAAAATTTTGATTTCGTGATATTCTCCGTCAAAAAACAGTGTGCCATTCAGATGGCTGTTAAAATAGTCCTCGTCTTCATACATATAGAAATCTCCGAACATAACATTTCCGGTCATGTTATGCCCGTAAATAATGGATAATGCATCGGTAAAATGTTCATTGTTTCTGCTGTCAAGAAACAATGCGCCGGATAGTGAAAACTCTCCCAATGGGGATGTATTGACATATTTTGAGTTATTATCGCAATGTGTAACGGGGTAGTCAACAGGAGTATCATATATCGTAAGCCACCCTATGACATCAGGATTGATTTTTTGCAATTCTTCAAAAGATACCTTGTTATCGGAGCTCGGTTTATAGATTTTATACTGGTTATTGCCTGCGTTGTTTATTATTGTATTGTTTTCGTTTATAAAAAATACAACGATAAACAGCACCACTATAAAAAATGTCAGGATCAATAATCCAAGTATCCTGTCTAAAAGCCGGATCAAAAAGAGAGAAACTTTACTCATATTAATACACCGTTTTTTAAGAATTATAATGCAAGGGACTGTTCTGTGAGACAATCCCTTGCATTATTTCAGTTCTGTTTACTATCAATGCCCATGTCGATTCAATCCTTCGTTCTTGTTCCCATCGCTAAAACTGCCAGCAATACCAACAGTAGGCTTGCGCCGGCGCCAGCCAGATACCATTCGGCATGGCCATGGTCCCCTGTATCAGGTTTGTCAGGCGAATCCGGCTTTGCTTTGATTATGAAATCGAGTCCACATTTTCTGTCCTGAGCATCTTTTGCGGTTACCATAATATCTTTGGCTGATACCTGCACGTTTATTGTGAGATCTGAGGGAGAAACATCTCCGTTAAGACCTTTTGCCGCAAGATGATACCGCCAGATACCCGTTTGAGAAAAAGTGAATTTGAGCGACCTGCTGCTGTTGCCTTTCATTTCAAAACGATAAACCGTTCCGTCCGCCCCTTCCGGCAATGGTGCATCGTCAAAAGCCGTTAGTTCAAACATAGCCGACGGGGTTGGCGATGAGTAATTACCCATGATTTGGACGGAAACAGGAAGCATAAGGGTTTTATCATTTTTATTCGCTTCAGCAAAGGGCGAAATTTCAATGAAGATAAGAACCGCAAAGAGCATGACAAGTATCAATCGGTTCTTTTTTTTCATGGACATACATCTCTTTGTGATTGGATTGAAGCTTATTTTTTCATTCGGAGCTTACGGCTTGCAATATAGCCAAGGACAACCAGGCCGAGGACAATCGCTCCGATGGTGATGATTTCAGTATTCAGTGCAATACCTGTAGGCGGGGAAATGCTGTATGTATTGGTAAATTCAGCCTTGTTCTCTCCGGCCTCTGTCTTATCTCCTGCGGTAATGATTTTGACAGAAGGAGTGTAGTATTCTTCAGCTTGTTCTGTTACGCTGTAGGTGGTTCCGACAGGCATATTGAACTTTATGCTGTCACCGTCCTTCAGTGTGAAGGTATAGGGCGTGTCGTATGCGACAACTGTTTGCGTATTATCAATAGTTACATCTCCGGGAAGTCCGGAACTGGTAAATGTTATGCTGAAGGAAAACTCCTTCGTTTTGTTCAGCGGGTTGTCCTCCTCACCCGATACTTCCTTTGTGATTTCGAGAGTGGTTTTGGGAGCGTAGGTGTTGGTAAATTCAAGCTCACTTTTTGTGCCGTCTTCGGCATCTTTGTGAATTACCACCTTATCGAGAACAAGCTTTCCGGTTGAATCCTCTTCTATTTCGAGGTCGATATAATACTCAGTAGTATCGTAAGTCCAATCCTCTGCTGTTCCCTGGGTTTCTGTTACCTTATAGGTATAAACACCGCCCATGGGGAATCCCACATCAGCAGGAAGCGTCACCTTCTGCCTGGTTTCGGAGCCGGACATTGTGATGGTCAGCGGGTCTATTGCAGGCATATCGGCAATGCTGAGTGTACCGTTCACGGGTTTTACGCTGACCGCCTCAAATTTGTATTCAAAAGTGATTTCGTCATAAGTTGTGCTGTCATCTTTCTCAACGTTCTTGAAAAGCTTGACCTTGCTGAGATCAACTTCCTCAGTCACAAACTCCCACTTGGCATAAACAGTGGTATCTTTAGTAATCTCAGTTTCAAAATCATACAGGTTTGTGCATTCCGGTTCGGTATACCAGTTAACAAAAGCACGGTATCTCCATGTGGGGTCAAGGGGTCTATGAGCCATACTGCCGCTTGCAACCGCTTCTGTGGGTACTGCACTGCCGCCCTGAGAATCAAATGTTACATTGAACATATGCGGTGCGGCAAAAATCGCATAGGCTCTGCCGTGAGCGCTTCCTGCGGACGCAACTACGTCTATCGGATTTCCTGCGGCAGATGT
The DNA here is from genome assembly GCA_902768825.1 of uncultured Ruminococcus sp. Lineage (GTDB taxonomy): Bacteria > Bacillota > Clostridia > Oscillospirales > Acutalibacteraceae > UBA1213. Next base: position 1,713 of record CACXMR010000017.1, on the reverse strand, counting down.
GTCCTGTGTTACGGCATAAATGATGGGGTCGGCACTGTCACTAACAGTGCCATTGGCATTCAAGGGATAGCTGATGACATATACGGGATAGGTCTGTGCTTCAATCCCGGAAATAGTTGCGTGGAAAGCGTTTTCGGGAGTCTGTGCAAACCACGTCGCAAGAACTGTACTTTCGCCATAATTGGTTGCAACAAAGTTGTTTATCGCTGTTTTCGCTGCGGCAGATGCATTGCCAAGATAAAGCTCGGTATTATCGGCAGCGGGAAGCATCGTCTTGAGATCGGTGCTGAAATAAACAGCCGGATCACTGGCAAGCTTTTCCTTAGACAGATAAAGATAAGATCCGCCTGTCATATATCCCTGTTCTTTTGCCTCGATAAAATAATCGTGAGTGCTTCCGTTTTCTATCGTACCGCCTTTGACATTTGCCCAGCCTTGACTTTTTGTGCCAATGCCTAAGTTGATAGTATTGTTTTTTATTTCTCCGCCGTTCATGGTGAATGTACCGGAGCCGTATACGTTAACACCGGACCCAGTCGTACCGTTGTTCGTATTACCGGAAACAAGACCGCCGTTCATTATCACTGTGGCACCGTTTCCGACAAGTACACCTGCACCGATATCTGTTCCGGTGTTATTGATAATCTTTGCACCATTTTCGATGTAAACAGTTGGATTTCCGCCGTTATTTATTGCATAGATGCCGGCAGAACGTCCTCGTGCAGTAGCATTGTTTCCGCTGACCTCACCTTTAACGGTAAGAACCGAATCCTGGAAACAATAAATCGCACCGTTTTGCAGCGTATTGCCTCTGACAATACCGTGTTCGCCGATCAAGGCTTTAGAATCACCGGCAAGACGAACGATAACCTGAGCAGAACAATTTTCAACCGTACCGTCCATTGTTAATGTGCCTGGCATCATATTGATAGCATGAGATCGACTTATATTGTGGATCTTTGCACCATTTTCCATAGTGAAAGAGCCGCCAAGTACCCACACACCAGAGTTACCGCTTGTTGCTGTGCCGCCGTTTGTGATCTCACTTCCGCTCTTCATGATAAGCTCGCTGTTTCCTTCGATGTTTACAGCACTCATACCGCCGAAGTTCTGGAGCTTTGCACCGTCCCCAAGAATCACGATGCATTTATATATGTCGTCAGGGTCATTATACAAGGCAACGATACCGTCCTGTACACGAGTCAGATTAGCAGAAGTATCACTGGGAGCTGTCGGCTGATCTTCATATTTTGTACCTTCATGCCTGAAGTCATCATCCAGTATGATATTTTCAAAGGTAACGGTAGTTCCCGCAATATCCGGATGTGCTTCAAACATCGCCGGATTGTACCACGAACGTGAGTTATCACTCGTGGTCTCAAAATTGCTCTGTCTGGTTACAGTATAAGTATGACCTTCCTCACTCTTTATCACAACGTCGTGCCATATAGAAACGACTTTGCTCTGTGCAATGTCCGAAAGCAGAACAATGGTATCTCCTTTTTGGCTTACGTCATAAGCCTTGTTGATGGTTGCATAGGGGGAGCCTTGAGTTCCGTCACCGTTTGTATCTTTGGAGTGTTATACTTTAAGTACAGTCGACAGAGGCACTATATTCTGATATAATGAAAATCAGAATGGAGAGTGACAGAGATGATGTACACAAAAGAATTCAAGGAAGAGGCATTAAAGTTATCCGATGAGATCGGTGTG
>CACXMR010000016.1 GCA_902768825.1 uncultured Ruminococcus sp. | reverse complement strand
GTGAACTATCACACGGCAAAGGTCTTTACTGACGATGAGGAGTTTAACGCTCTCTTTGCAAAGAATGATATAGACAAGGCATACGACAGCGAGCTGAGAGATATAGAGGATATTATTGAGATGAGAAAGGTCACCATAAGGTACGCCGATACATGGAAGGCTGAGCAGGAAAAGGCTTACAATAAGCTTTATGAGATGCTTGCAGAGCTTCCTGAGGAGCAGGAAAAGCTTGTGGGCTCACAGCAGATGTGGGTAGAGGAGCTTGACGAGACGGAGGCAAGCTTCCGCAGCGAAGCCTCAGACAGCGGTTCCTATGGACTGCTTGCAGCGGATTCGGCCATGATGAATTATTACAAGGGCAGGGCTGCTGTGCTCTATCATCAGATATATCTTCTCAGCGGCAGCTTTGATATGAGCTGACGTGGATAAAAATATTAGTAAGGCAACGGGTCGTAAAGGGCTTGTTTTGCCGCACACAGATCAAAGGAGGAACAACAGCCCATGAAAAAGAAGATATTCAGCCCTTTGATGATATTTTTTGTTCTGGCGATGATCCTGATCTCCGCTTCAGGCTGTAATATGGAGCTTCATAACAGGAACGAGCAGTATGTTTCTGATGTGAAGAAGCTGGTCAATGATTCTGTCAATTACACGAGAAAGCTCAGGCAGCAGGATGAGGAGTTTGACTGCAAGGACAACGAAAAGCTCAGAGGTTATCTTCTTGCTGCGGATGACCTCATCAATACCCTCGAAAAGATACAGAAGCTGCGTCCCTCTGATGAGTTTGACGATATGGACGTTCAGCTCAAGGATGAATCCAAAAACGCCCTTACCCTTATTTCCCAGATAAAGGCAATGGTCGTTTATGCAGGAGAAAACGGTGATGATTCTATCTACAAGCGGGAGAGAGAAGAGTATTTTAACAGTTATTATACTTACTATGACAGAATGAAGGACCTCTCCTCACAGATACAGACCTATTGGAGAAATGCCTGATAAATAGTTGATGCAGTGCCGGCGGATGTTATATCTGCCGGTATTTTTTGCTTTTTTTTCGATTTGCCAAACAAACCTTTGATTATTACAGTAATGTGTGGTATAATAAATTTATAAAAGGCGATGGTGTGGGCATTTCACAAAGCAACCCATGGCTCAGTGAATGCAGCTAACCAAATAATGCGGCTGTTTATGATGAAGGTGATGCGAATGAAGAATGTACTTACCGACAGCAGAAAAAAAATACTGGATTATCTGAATGAAGCCGCTGCAGAAAACCGTTCTCCTACCGTAAGGGAAATCTGCGAGGCAACCGGCCTCAGATCCACCTCCACTGTCCATGCTCACCTCAATGTCCTGGAGGAGCAGGGTTATATTACACGCTCAGGAGGGCACCGTTCCATTCGTATGCAGGGGGCTGAGCCTTCGGTTTCGGTTCCCGTGGTCGGCCGTGTTACTGCAGGCCTGCCGATCTATGCCTTTGAGGATGTGACCGGACATATTCCCTTTCCGGCGGCGAAGGCAAGGGGCAGAGAGCTTTTTGCACTTAATGTTACGGGAGAGAGCATGAGGGATATCGGCATATACGACGGAGATATCGTTGTGTGCGAGAGGACGCCCTCGGCAGAAAACGGAGATATAGTTGTTGCCATGATAGGCGAAGAGGCTACTGTAAAGAGCTTTTATATGGAAGACGGCCATTATCGGCTGCAGCCCCACAATCCGGATTTTGAGCCGATTATTACCGATAATCTGAGCATACTGGGAAAGGTGATATCGCTTTATCGGGAATATTGACTGTGCTGAAATAAAAAATGGTCCAAAACCTCAGAAGGTGTGAAGCTTAGATGAATTTGATTAAAAGAAAACTGCCGGCAGTTCTGATAAGTCTGCTGATACTTGCCATGACAGTAATGACCGGCACTCCGCTCAGCGTCAGCGCTGCAACGATAATCGACAACGGGGACTATGTTTTCCGTGTGCTGGAGGACGGCAAGACAGCGGAAATACTGCAATACAACGGAAAGAGCCTGTATGTTTCCATGCCATCCACTGTGGATAAATATAAGGTTACCCAGATCGGCTCCACTGCGTTTATGTACAACAGCACCATGAAGGAGCTGGAGATACCCGGATCAGTGGAGAGAATAGGTCCAAACGCATTTGCAAGCTGTTCTGCTCTGCGCAAGGTGGAGATCGACGGCAATGTTGAGGACGTAGGGGAGTGTGCGTTTTTCAGCTGCCCGGCACTTGAGACGGTAAACATACATGAGGGCGTGATGAATTTTGGAGAATCGGCTTTTTCGGGCTGTACCTCGCTGAAAAGCATCACCTTTCCAAACAGCACCCTTACCATAGGAAAATATGCTCTTTTTAACTGCTCGTCGCTTGAGACTATAAACATTCCCCCCACAATAAGAGAGCTGGGAGGCTATGCTCTTGAGGGCACCAAGTGGATGAAGAATCAGAAGGGTGATTTTGTCATTGCCGCAAACGGTATATTGATACGATATAACGGCAAGGAAAAGTCAAGGAGCCTGCCTGACACTGTAAAAAAGATCGGAGACTATGCCTTTGCAGGCAATTCTGAGATAGATACCATTCTTCTGCCCAGGACTGTCACCGAAATTGGCAAGTCTGCTTTTGAAAAGTGCACATCCCTAACGTCTGTGACCCTGCCTGACGGAGTGATTAGCATTGGTGATAATGCGTTTTCAGGCTGCAGCTCGCTGAATAATGTGATACTTCCGTCCAAGATCAAGGAGCTGAAAAGCGGAGTGTTTTCAAGATGTGTGGCTCTGACCACTATCACGGTTCCCTCCAGTGTCGAGACCATTGAGGAGTATGCCTTCAGGGGCTGCAGCAAGCTCAAGAGCGTTAAGCTGCAGAACGGCATAAAGCTTATCGAAGCCTTTGCCTTTGATGAATGCACCTCACTTGGCAGGATAGTTTTTCCGGAATCCCTGACAGAGCTTCAGACTGCGGTTTTTTCCGGCAATATCAATCTTACCAGGGCAGAGTTTAATGGCGATACGGAGCTTCCTGTATTGGCATTCGTAGACTGCAATAACCTGACTGAGGTGGTCTTTTACAAGAATCCCACCAAGCTGAATGAATATGCCTTCCAGAACGCCAGCAATATCATTTTCTACAGCAACGAGAGTGCTGCGGTGCAGGATTATGCCCGTAAGCTCAATGCTGAAAGCGAAAACATAAAGAATCTTCCCCCCTATGTTGACAAGGGCATTATCGAAGAGGTTTCCGAAGAATCCGAGGAGAAAGGCTTTTCGGCGGCGTACACCTTTATCGTCATAGCTATTGTTGTGATAGATGTTGGAGTAATCGTTCTCTTTAGCCTCTATCTGTTGGTTTTTGGCAACAGAAAAAAGAAAAGACATAAATCCCACGCTGCTCCCAAGGGTCAGCCGGGCACCCCGGAGACAGGCTCAAAGGCTCCGGCGCCAACCACTGATGCTAAGCACCGCAAGGCTCCTGAAAAGGAGACCAGGGGAAGCGGCAACCGTACAAAAGGCGGTCCAGGCCATGATACAAAGGTAAAAACGCCAGATAACAGACCAAAAAATCCTTCGGGGGCTTCCCGTGACAAGTCTCGTGTCAGACAGGAAGAATCAGACAAGCGAGGCAGATAATACTATAGAAGGAGAGTCCTGAGCATTGAAAAAGAACAAATTTCCAGACAATCCGGACGTGATAAGGCTGCTGAAAAAGAGAAAAAAGGGACTACTCAGAATAGTATTCAGCCGCTTTGGTATCACTGCGCTGTTTCTCTTGATCCAGGTGCTGGTGATATTAATACTGTTTATCTGGTTTGATGAGGATGTGCAGTATTTTGCTGTAGTGTCAACCACCTTTACAGTAATAATCATGCTCCATTTGTTCACGCTGGAAATGGAAGCTTCGTCAAAGCTGACATGGATGTTTCTGATTACTATCCTTCCGCTTCCTGCTTCGCTGATGCTGCTGTTTACGGAACACGACAGCGGGCACCGCAGATTGAGCAGAAGGCTGCAAAGGCTCATCAGGGATTCCAAGAACAAAATAACACAGGATGAAGAGGTTCTTAAAAAAGAGGAGGTAGTATCCACCTCTACTGATGCTCTCTGCCATTACCTTAATCATTCCGGCAGGTTTCCGCTCTATGACAGTACGGAGGTGACTTACTTCCCTCTGGGAGAGCAAAAATTCAAGGCAATGCTGGAGGAGCTGAAAAAAGCCGAGAAATTCATTTTTATGGAGTACTTCATAATCGACGAGGGGCTCATGTGGGGCAGCATACTAAAGATCCTTGCAGATAAGGCTGCCGAGGGAGTAGAGGTCAGAGTCATGTATGACGGTATGTGCGAGATCTCAACTCTTACCTCGGATTATCCCAAGCGCCTTGAAAAGCTGGGCATAAAGTGCAAGTCCTTTTCTCCGCTGACCCCGTTTATCTCCACCCAGTACAACTACCGTGACCACAGGAAGATTCTTGTCATTGACGGCAAGGTAGCCTTCAACGGTGGAGTTAATCTTGCTGATGAGTATATCAACGAGATAGTGCGCTTCGGTCACTGGAAGGATACTGCTGTGATGCTCAAGGGCAAGGCAGTTGACAGCTTCACCCTCATGTTCCTGCAGATGTGGCACCTTTCCGAGATAGGCAGGGATATGGATTGGGACAGATATTTCGGACTTGCCGAGGCCGCAAAGAATGACGGTTATCTGATTCCCTATTGTGACAGCCCTCTTGACCAATACAAGGTGGGTGAGACGGTCTATATGGATATCCTTGACCGGGCAAGAAGCTATGTCCATATTATGACGCCCTATCTTATTCTCGACAACGAGCTGGAGAAATCTCTCACCTATGCCGCCCAGAGAGGCGTTGACGTCAAGCTTATCCTTCCGGGCATCCCCGACAAGAAGATGCCCTATGCCCTTGCAAAGACCCACTATAAGCAGCTTCTTGATGCGGGTGTCCATATTTATGAATACGATCCGGGTTTCGTTCATGCTAAGGTCTTTGTCAGCGATGACGAAAAGGCTGTAGTCGGGACTATAAACCTTGATTACCGGAGTCTTTATCATCACTTTGAATGTGCGACCTATATGCTCAGGACAGGCTGTATTCCTCAGATCGAGGAGGATTTTGAGAGTACACTTGCAAAGTGCAGTGAGGTTACCTATGAGACCATAAAGAAGACTAAGCTCTCATATAAGATCAGAGGAGGAATAATGAAGATTTTTGCTCCGCTGATGTAAAATGACAAAAAATAAATCGGACTTTTCCGACAGATAATGACAGGGAGTGTGTTTCACCCTACACTCAGGATATGAAAACTGTAGTATAATAGTAAGGTAATAAATGCGGTTTATGTGTGAGACCTGATGGTTATTTGGTTAAGGAGTGATAGGCTTTGGGAATTTACTATGCGTTGAGTGACAATCCTTTGTTTTATGTTTTTGTCCTTATTGGCATTCTGGTCGTTGTTCTGGTCATTAAAGGTATCATCACCAAAAACTCCAGTATCGGTTCGGACACCAAGGACGGTATGGACAGCGATTTTATGAAGTATATGATACTGATGGGGGACAGTCAGCCCCAGGAGCCCGGCAAGTATGAAGCCCGCAAGTGCCCTAACTGCGGCGCACCTATCGATCCCATGAGCCCCTTTTACTGCAACTTTTGCCGCACGAAGTTTTCCGACACTACCCGTGATGATAAGCACGCTCCTATCAGCCCTAAGGAATACAATCCAACACGCTATTATGACGAAAACTTTACCGGCTACAGTATAAGATCCGGCAAGGGAAACGGCAATAATGCTCCGGGCAATTACAGCGGCAATGATAACAGCAACGGCTTTTATAATGGGTACGACAATAACGGCGGCTATAACAGCAATGGCAGCTATGGAAGCTATGACCCTGACAACAGCAATAACAACTATAACGGGTATCACAACTCCGGCAGGGATGATTTTGACAGCTATAGCAACACGCACTTTAACTGAAAATTGATCAGATCATGAAAAGAGAGGGGATTTTTATGAAAAGCAGGATGTTGAAGTTTTTGATGCTCGCTTCGTTTATCTTTGGTGTCGTGGGTGCTTCCTCGCTGACGGCATATGCAAGGATAAGGATAAGGATCGGCAATCTCGGCAACGGAGGGTGGCTTTTCTTTATTCCCTTCACTGCGATCATAATTATTTTTATTGTTATTGGCATCAAGAACAACAAGAAAAAGGGCAAGAATCCCTACAACAAGATGGATCTGTACATGAACAAAAAGGACCCTCTCGGCGGCAATACCTACGGCAGCCAGAACAACGGCTTCGGCAACAATACATACGGTAATCAAAACAACGGCTTTGGTAATAACAACACCTACGGCGGTCAGAACAACGGCTTCGGTAGCAACAACACCTACGGCAGTCAGAACAACGGCTTCGGCAATAACAACACCTACGGCAGTCAGAACAACGGCTTCGGTAGCAACAACACCTACGGCAGTCAGAACAACGGCTTCGGTAGCAACAACACCTACGGCAGTCAGAACAGCGGCTTCGGCAATAACAACACCTACGGCAGCCAGAATAACGGCTTCGGTAGCAACAACACTTACGGCAGTCAGAACAGCGGCTTTGGCAAGAGCACCACGAGCAGCCTGAATGACAGCTTCGGAAGCAGCGATTTTGGCAGCTTCGGAGGATCGGATGACAGCTTCGGAGGCTTCAGCGGCACAGGCAAGCCCTTTGAGGATATTTCGGACGGAAGCTTTGACAGCGGCATAGGCACCGGGTTTGCTGAGAATAACTATAACGACAAAAACTGGTAAAAACTGATACAAAAAATCGCCCCCACAGGAATTCACAACTCCTGTGGGGGTTTGCTGTTATTGTTGTTATTTATGCGATATCAACGTGAATTGGAGGAATATGCCTTGGGCTTCCGCAGGCTCTTGATGAGTGCCCAGATCTCGTGGACTACCAACGGAGCAAGGGAGAGAGCGATTACAAAGAGCCACATATCCCAGGTCATTCTGCAGGTGTTAAACATATCCATGAGGAAGGGGATCTCAGTAACGGCCATTTGTCCGAGTATGCCAAAGACGAAGGCAAGTATCATGATCTTGTTGTCGAGATGGTTGAAGCGGAAGATTGAGCGCTCAGTGTCACGCATACCGATAGCGTGGAAAAGCTCGGCAACAGCCAGCGTACAGAAGGCAAGGGTCTGAGAACGTGTAAGGATATCAGGATCGTTGAAGGCTTTGAAAAGACCGTCAAAGCTGAATCCGGCGCCGGTGGTGATGAGATGATTGACAGGGGTAAAGAGGAAGGCGACGAGAGTTACCAGAGCGATAACAAGGCTATAGATGCCGACTGTAGCATAACCGCCGCCGGCAAAGATGGATTCGCCGTTTTTGCGTGGCTTCTTGTTCATCACGTTTGAGGATGAGTTGGGGTCAACACCCAGTGCGAAGCACGGTAGAGAGTCGGTGAGGAGGTTGATCCAGAGAATATGCACTGCCTGCAGAGGAGCTGCAAGACCCGCCACGATGGCCGCAAACATGATAAGTATCTCGCTGACATTTGAGGACAAGGCAAAGAGAATTGATTTCTTGACATTCTCATAGATGTTTCTGCCCTCCTTGACGGCCTTTTCGATGGTGGTGAACTTGTCGTCCTGGAGAACTATATCAGCGGCGCCCTTTGCCACGTCCGTGCCGGTTATACCCATTGCAACACCGACGTCGGCAGCCTTGAGGGAGGGAGCATCGTTTACGCCGTCACCGGTCATACTTGCTATATTGCCGTTTGCCTGTATAGCCTTGACGATCTTCACCTTGTGCTCAGGTGAAACACGGGCAAATATTGACAGTCCGGGAGCACGCTTTTTAAGCTCCTCATCCGAAAGCTCATCAAGCTCGTGGCCCATTATGCACTCAGAGGGCTTTTCGGCAATGCCCAGCTTTTTGGCTATGGCCAGGGCAGTATCCTTGTGGTCGCCGGTTATCATAACGGTCTTTATGCCGGCCTTTTTGAAGGTCTTGATGGAATTGACCACCTCAGGCCTTTCCGGATCGATCATTCCGATCATACCTATGTAGGTGAGGTTCTGTTCCACAGCCTCCTTGTTGTCCTCACGGATAGCAAGAGAGAGCACACGCAGAGCATCGTTTGACATCTCGGACATGGTCTTGTTGATGAGTGCGATGTCGCCAGCATCTATTTCTCTGACCTTTCCGTCTATCATAATGTGGCTGCAACGTGAAAGCAGCTCATCGGTAGAGCCCTTGGTGTAGGAAATACATTTTCCGTTGGGCAGCTGGTGAACGGTAGTCATCAGCTTTCTGTCCGAGTCAAAGGCCTTCTCGTTGATCCTTGGAGTTTCCTTTTCGGTGTCAGACTTCTCAATGCCGTAACGCTTTGCGAAGGCTACAAGAGCTGTTTCGGTGGGGTCGCCCACCTCAGTGCCGTCAGAGGCAATGCTTGCATCATTGCAAAGCATGAAGCCCTTCAGCAGTGTGTCATAGGTCTTTTTGTCAAGACCCTCAAGGTCTATATAATTCTTGTCTGCAAATGCCCGTACAACGGTCATCTTGTTCTGGGTGAGGGTGCCTGTTTTGTCGGAGCAGACATAGCTCACGGCGCCCAGAGTTTCTACGGCGGGCATATTCTTGACTATGGCGTTTACCTTTGCCATCCTCTGCATACCCAGTGCAAGCACGATGGTAACGATGGTGGGTATTCCCTCAGGGATAGCCGCAACTGCCAGAGAAACTGCTGTCTCCAACAGCGGGAGCACCTCACGTCCCTGTATGAGTCCGATGCAGAACACCACTGCGCAAATAACGATAACGCCGATGCCCAGCACCTTGCTCAGTCCGTCCATGCCCTTCTGCAGGGGAGAGGGCTTGTCCTTTTCCTTGCCCACCATATCGGCGATCTTGCCTATCTCGGTATCCATTCCGGTGTGGACTACCTCACCGATGCCTCGTCCGTATGTGACGATGGTGGTCATATATGCAAGGTCAAGTCTGTCGCCGATGCCTGTTTTTTCATTTGGAACGAACTTTTCGTCCTTCTCCACGGCAACGGATTCACCAGTAAGCGCCTTTTCGTCCAGCATAAGGCGGGCGGTCTCCAGCAGCTTCAGGTCAGCGGGAACCTGTTTTCCTGCCTCAAGCACCACAATATCCCCCACAACAAGCTCCTCTGAGGATATTTCCTTTGTTTCTCCGTCACGGATAACGGTCGCCTTCAATACGGACATTTTCTTCAGAGCGTCAAGCGCCTTCTGTGCCTTGCCCTCCTGTACGACTCCGATGATAGCATTTGCAATCACGATGACCAGCATTATCACGGCTTCACCGTAGTCCTGCAGGATCAGGGAGATTGTGATTGCGGCGGCTAAGATTGCGTTTGTGAAATTGAGGATCTGCTCAAGGAACATCATGAGCACTGTTTTGGGTTTTTCTTCCCGCAGGCAGTTCCGCCCGTTTTTGGCAAGCCGTTTTTCGGCTTCCTTCTGAGTTAGTCCTTTGTAGCTTTGCATTGTCCTACCCCTTTGAAAAGTTTTTCTTTAAGGCTGTTTTTACTATGCGACTCTGACCCTTCTGGCTTATGAAAAGCACAACATCATACACATCCATTTTATAATAATCTGCCTAAAAAAGCAATAACACAATATCAATATTTATAATTTTTTTACATGAGATCAGGTTACTGCACCATTATTTCTGTCAAAGAATTACTGTGAATCTCATCCATTTTCCATACTCGCTCTGGGCGGTGATCCTTCCTCCGTGAGCCTCAACGCTTGCCTTTGCTATGGCAAGACCAAGGCCGTATCCGCCGCTCTTGCTGTTGCGGGCCTCATCACGTCTGTAGAACCTCTCGAATATCTTCCCAAGCTGATCCTTGGGAACGCCATCGCCTGTGTTGTACACCTCGATTATCCTTTTGTTCCCGTGAGAGCTGAGCTTTGCGGATATCCTGCCGTGCTCGTCAGAATACTTGATGGCGTTGTCGATCAGGATGGTCAGAACGTGCTTGATGGAGCTTTCATCGCCCTTGTACATCAGGTCGGGCTCCGCCTCTACGTCAATGGTCTTGCCCATCTCATAGACCGTACTCTCAAATGGCAGGCAGGTCTGCAGGAAGGTGTCGCTCAGGTTGAATTCTGACATTATGAGCTTGTGCCCTGTTTTGTCGTCAAGCCTTGCAAGGCAGAGAAGCTCGTTTACCAGCTCGTTCATGCGTTTTGTTTCCGAGCGTATGTAGCCTACCCATTTGTTTTCTCCTGTCTGGGCCTCCAGCACGTCGGTGTTTGCACTGATAACAGCAAGAGGGGTCTTGAGCTCATGGCTTGCATTGGAGATAAAGGACTTCTGCTTGTCAAAGGTCTCCTTGACAGGCCTGACAAGCCAGAAGGACAGCAAAACAGCAAGAAAAAAGAAAAAGATGACGGTCAGCAGACCGATAACAGTGGTGTTGAACAGCAGATTATCCTGAGCCTGCTGGAAGCTCTTGATATCCATAAACACTATGATCTTGCCGTAATACTTGTTTTGTATGTAAAAGGCATAGCGCCCCATTTCCCCGAAGGATTGTCCTGAGGACAGGGCCTCCTGGGCATAATTAAGTATATCGTCCTGTTGCACGACAATATCCCTTGCGATCACTATTTTTCTTACATTATAGAAATGATCCACCTGGATAGAAAAGAAATCCGTGATACCCTGATCCTGGTTTTTGTAAGGGTCAAAGCTGTCATAATCGCTGGGGAGGAAGCCGTCGGCGTCGGCTATCCTTTTTATATCCGATTCGATCTGACTGCTTATCCCCGCCCTCTCCATGATGTTCACTGCCGCCATTATAGCAAATACCGCACAGGTGAGTATCAGGGTTATTACAATAACGATCTTTATTCTGAGTTTCCTTATCATTTCGCACCGTCCAGACAGTAGCCGATACCCCTTCTTGTCTTGATCTGCACTGAGGAGTGGAGCATCACCAGCTTTTTCCTCAGGAAGGAAATATAGACCTCTACGTTATTATATTCACTCTCGTCATCGCTGCCCCAGATTTTTGACACGAACATTTCCTTTGTGGTGATCTGTCCGGCGTTGGAAATAAGCAGCTCCATCATCTGAAATTCCTTGCGCCCCAGTATGACCGAGTTTTTTCCGCAGATAAGCTCGCCCTTTTTCATTTCAAGGGTGATGTCCCCGTATTTGGGATTAATGTCGGGTGTAATGCCCCTTCTGCGGGTCATGGCCCTAATCCTTGCAAGCAGCTCTCCCATGGAGAAGGGCTTCGTCAGGTAATCATCCGCTCCGCAGTCAAGCCCTTTGATCTTGTCGTCCGTCTCTGAGCGTGCAGTGAGCAGCAGGACAGGGGTTTCGATCTCCTTGACTCTCAGGTAGGAAAGAACGTCAAGACCGTTCATTTTAGGCAGCATTATGTCAAGCAAAATGCAGTCATAGCCGCCTGAAATCGCAAGCTCAAGTCCGCTTATGCCGTCGTTTGCTATATCCACGTCATAGCCCTCTCTCTTGAGAATGACTCCCACAGCCTCGGCGAGACCCGTTTCATCCTCTACAATAAGTACCCTCATCAGATTACCTCGCTTTCTTTGCATTGACCCTTTATGCGGGCCATCCAGATTAATTATATTACACATTGTTGTCAAAGCGCAATACTTTAGTAAAAAATACCCTCCGGACAGTATGTCACTGACCGGAGGGAATGATGTATCTGAAAGATATTACTTCTTTTTCTTCTTTGCAGAAGTGGCTTTCTTTGCAGGAGCAGCCTTTGTCTCAGCCTTGGGAGCCTCAGCCTTAGCAGCGGGAGCAGCCTTTGTCTCAGCCTTGGGAGCCTCAGCCTTAACAGCGGGAGCAGCCTTTGTTTCAGCCTTGGGAGCCTCAGCCTTAGCAGCGGGAACAGCCTTTTCCTCAGCCTTGGGAGCCTCAGCCTTTACAGCAGGAGCAGCCTTTGTCTCAGCCTTGGGAGCCTCAGCCTTTACAGCAGGAGCAGCCTTTGCTACGGGCTTGGGAGCAGGCTTCTTTGTGCAGGTCTCCAGACCCTCGCAGTCCTCAAGGAAGGGCTTGAGCTTATTGTAGATTTTTTCAACGCCGCCCACGCTGTCACTCTCGATATTAAGAGGCATGATGGGGTCGTGAACGCTCAGTCTCAGCAGGAACCAGCCGTCACCTGCGTTCTTGTCAAAGGAAACCCTAATACCCTCGTGGTTGTCATCGGCAATCTTAAAGTCCTTCTGCTTCTTGGCGTAAGCAGTGAGATCCTTGATGACTCTCTCGCCGCAGGCACGGAAGTCCTTGTCTGTGATCTTTATCCTGATCTCCTTGCTCTCTACAGGCTCCTTGAGGTCAGCGATAAGGCTTTCGAGCTTCTTGCCCTCCATGCGGAGCTGAGCAAGCTTTATGATAATTCTTGTGATGAGGTAAGCGCCGTCGTCAAGGAAATAATTGTCCTTCATGGCAGCATGGCCTGAGGTCTCGATAGCGAGAGAGCAGGGAACCTTGTTTTTGTTCTGACGGATAGCCTCATCGATGACGTTCTTGTAGCCTCTCTTGAATCTGAGGTGCTTTCCGCCCAGCTTATTCTCGATGAACTCCTTGAGTCCGCTGGAGGTGATGGAATCCGTTACGATCAGCTCGCCGGGAGCATTTTCCAGCACGATAGCGGCAGCAAGAGCCACAAGACGGTTACGGTTGATTTCCTTACCCTGGGAATCAACAGCACCGCAGCGGTCAACGTCAGTGTCAAAGATAATGCCGAAGTCAGCACCAAAGGCCTTTACAGCCTCGCAAACGGAAGCCATGGCTTCTGCGTCCTCAGGATTCGGGATATGGTTGGGGAAGGTTCCGTCAGGCTCAAGGAACTGGCTGCCTCTTACGTCAGCGCCGAGAGCCTCCAGCACATCTGCTGCATAGAAGCCGCCTACGCCGTTGCCGGCATCCACAACAAATTTGAAGCCCTTGAGGGGATGATGATAGTCGTTCTTGTCATTGACCTTCTCCTTGATGAATTCACGGAGATTGCCTGCATAATATCTCATATACTCGTTTACGATGACGTTTCCGCCGCCGCAAACATCGGGCTTATCGCCGTTCTGAGCATTTTCAAGTATAGCGGTGATGTCAGCCCCCTCAAGTCCGCCCTGACGGGTGAAGAACTTGAGTCCGTTCCTGTAATAGGGGTGATGGCTTGCGGTTATCTGAATGGCGCCGTCGCAGCCAAGCTCCACGGTGGTCATGAACATTGCCGGTGTAGAACAGAGCGTACAGTCTATCACGCAGGAGCCTGCTCTGACAAGAGCGTCCTTCGTTATCTTTGCGATCCGGGGACCGGAGATCCTTGAATCTCTGCCGACAGAAATCGTCAGCTCATTTGCGGGCTTGCCGAGCTTTGAGGAAAGCCAGAGGATAAAGCCGTTTACCATTGCGGTTACAGTTTCGTCTGTGAGGTTGACGTCAAAGCCTGCGCCCTCAACTGCAACGCCTCTGATGTCTGTGCCGCTTTTGAGTAAGCTCCAGAATTCGTTTAACATAGTTGATCTCTCCTTTGGTTTATGTAAATTGGGGAAAACGCATTTTATAGCATCATTTGATGCCTGTATCGAAGGCGTATATGTTGTCTGTCGGTACGAGAGTCGCCGGGACATCATTTACTGTAATGACCAGCTTGTCATCGTCAAATTTGTACTCCAGTGTATTGTTGGCAACCGTCCCGTCCAGTGACACTAAATTGAATACGCAGGAACCGTCCTTTGCCGCATAGCAGCCCTTATAGATCAGGTCACGGTAGGTTATCTGATATGTGCCGTCCGCATTGAAGGCAAAGGTATTGTCATAGTTGGAGTCAGCACTGCTTTCCAGCCAGATGCCAGTGAGCTTTTCGTCTATAGCTCCGTCAAGGGGGCTTAGCTTTGTCTCATAGGAATCATTACTGTCCAGAGCGTAGATATAGTATCGCTTGCCGTTTTCTTCGAGATAGTCCGCAGCGCTTTTCTTTGAGTCGCTTGCCTGAGTTGACTCCTCGCTTAGATCATCGGGGCTGAAGATAAGACCGCTCAGGTCTGTGAGCACCAGCTTTCGCCCTGTTATTGCGTTGCCGCTGAACTCGTAATAAAAATCGGAACTTATAAAGGGCTGACCGAAGCTTGTGCAGTTGACACGGAGCTTGCTGCGTCCGTTCTGATCCTCTGACGTGGTGTAATTGCCCTTATATATCATTCCGCCGTTGTGGAAATAGCAGGTGCCGTCATTGTTAAACTCAAGAGTGACTGAATAATCCTTGTCCGACACTGTGAAATCCAGTGTCCATTTCCCGTGGAGGCTCCTGTTGAAGAAGATTCCCCAGCAGGCAAAGCAAAGCACTGTGGCAAGCAGTATCACTGCGGCGATAATCGCCGGCGCCCTGAGTCTGAAGCGGGTGGTTGTTTCTGACTGTGCCTTGGCTTCTTCGGTTAAACCAGTGCTTTTTTCTGCCTCATCGCCGGTATCAGCGGTTGGTTCACTGAGCTCTTTAGGGCTGCTTTCAGCAGAATTATCTTCAGCACCGGGCTGCAGATCGTTAATTGATTCTGGACTAAACTCCTCAGACATTAATGTTCCTCCGATCGGGTTGTTTGTAAAAGCCGTTCCCTTGTGTCCACGCAGACTCAAGGTCAGGAGAATAAGCCGATCCTGCTCCTGCCGGATCATAGCAATTAATTCCAATATTTATTTTACCGTATTTGAGTAGATATTACAAGCATAATTTCTGTACAATTTTAATATATTTCATTGTATAATCTATTGATAATTCCCAGAAGCAGGGTCTTGCCTTCCGGGTTCTCCCGAGGAATTATGTGGCTGAAGAAGAATGCTCTCAGGGCTAAGGACATTATGTATTTGTTAGCTTTGACAGGAAAAGAAAAATATTTTTTAAAAATATAAAGAAATTGTTGAAAGAACAGGGAAAATATGTTATTATGTATACATCTATAAAATATCACAATAGGGCAGTGTTTCTATCAGGGGGAATAGCTATGGAGATTAAGGAAATTTATCAGAGATGGCTTGAAAATGCAAATGACGATCAGGATCTGATCAAAGAGCTTGAAGGAATGAAAGATGATGACATTTATGAGAGCTTCTATCGTGAGCTGAAATTCGGCACAGCTGGACTCAGAGGCATAATCGGAGCCGGCACAAACAGAATGAACATCTATACTGTGAGAAGAGCAACACAGGGTCTTGCTAACGCTCTCAACAAAAACTATGAGTCTTCATCGGTGGCTATATCGTTTGACTCAAGGATAAAGGGCTTCCTTTTTGCTAAGGAGGCTGCGAGGGTGCTGGCTGCCAACGGCATCAAGGTTTATATCTCAAAAGAGCTGCAGCCTACGCCTGTGGTTTCCTTTGCTGTCAGGGAGCTTGGCGCAAAGGCAGGCATCATGATCACCGCAAGCCACAATCCGGCAAAGTATAACGGCTACAAGTGCTATGGTGACGACGGCTGCCAGATGACGGATGTTAACGCCGGCAAAGTCTATGATGAGATCCAGAGTGTGGATTACTTTAACGGTGACATAAAGCTTGTGGGCTTTGATGAGGGCCTGGAAAACGGCATGATCCAGTGGATAAACGATGAGTTTTACGATACCTATCTTGACAGGGTGCAGGAGCAGACTATCAACAAGGATATCTGCAAGGGTTCTGGTCTGAAGGTGGTTTATACACCTCTCAACGGCGCAGGCAATAAGCTTGTCAGGAAGGTGCTTGACAGGATCGGAGTCGAAAATGTGGTGGTCGTGCCTGAGCAGGAGAATCCTGACGGAAACTTTACCACCTGTCCCTATCCTAATCCTGAGATCAGGGAGGCTCTTGATCTGGGACTGGAGCTTTGCAAAAAGGAAAAGGCCGATCTTCTGCTGGCAACCGACCCGGACAGCGACCGTGTGGGCATTGCCGTAAAGACTGCTGACGGCTATCGTCTGATGACCGGAAACGAGACAGGCATTATGCTTATCAACTATATCCTTTCCTGCCGCAAGGCTGCGGGCACCCTTCCGGAGGCTCCTGTTGCGGTCAAGACAGTTGTTACAAGCAAGCTTGTTGACAGGATCTGCGAGAAGTATGGCTGTGAGCTGAAGGTAGTGCTTACCGGCTTTAAGTATATCGGTGAGCAGATTCTCCTTCTTGAGCAGAAGGGTCAGGAGGACAGATATGTCTTTGGCTTTGAGGAGAGCTATGGCTATCTTGCAGGCTCTTATGTAAGGGATAAGGATGCGGTTGTGGCGTCTATGCTTATATGCGAGATGGCTGCTTATTACCGTCAGCAGGGCAAGAGCCTTGATGAGGTGATGAATTCCATCTATGACGAGTTTGGTCACTATCTTAACAGGACTGAAAGCTTTGAGTTTGACGGCGCTGCAGGAATGCAGAAGATGAGCGACATCATGGACAAGCTCAGAAGCGTTCCTCCCACAGAGATCAGCGGACACAAGGTGACAGAGCTTGCGGATTACCTCAATTCCTATACAAAGGATACGGCAAGCGGCGAGACTGCGGTTATCGAGCTTCCCAAGTCAAATGTGCTGTCCTATTCACTTGATGACGGCGGTGCGGTCATCGTGAGACCCTCAGGCACAGAGCCTAAGATCAAGATCTATATTACCTCAGTTGCCAGATCCCTTGAAGAAGCTAAGGACAAGGCATCTGGCGCACTCGGCAGCATGGAGACCATTATGGGCATCTGAGTTTTTGTGCTGACAATCAAATATTTAACAACCGGGCACGGCTTTTCCATTCGGGAGGCCGTGTCCTTTTCTGTTGCGCTGAGCCTTGCACCGAGTGGGGGAGTTCCGCATAATATATAAATAAAACAGCGAGGTGATAAAAATGGAAAAGCCTCTTATTTTGATGTCGTCCGTAACGAATGCCATGAGAGGCAGAGAGATCCTTAAAAGACACGGAATACCATCCGAAATCGGTAGAACCCCAAGAGGCAGTGCAAGGCAGGGCTGCGGCTATAGCCTGAATGTGGGAAAAAACGCTGATGAGGCCGAGAGAATACTGCGGGAAAACGGTATCAGGGTTCTTGGCAGAGCAGAAAGGGGAGCTGTCAGGTGATATATCTTGATAATTCCGCTACCACCTTCCCAAAACCCAGGAGCGTGAGAGAGGCAGCGTCCTATGCGATGAACAACGGGGCTAATCCCGGCAGGAGCGGGCACAGCCTGTCCATGAAGGCGTCAGAGGAGATTTTCAGGGCCAGGAGCACTGCGGCGACTCTGTTTAATGCACGGTCTGAGTCAGATGTGGTCTTTACACTTAACTGTACCGCTGCGATCAACACAGTACTCAAGGGTGTGCTTAAAAGCGGTGACCATGTGGTGGTATCATCACTGGAGCACAATGCGGTCATGAGACCCCTTGAGGGTATGAAAAGCCTCGGGGTCAGTTATACTGAAGCAAGAGTGTATCCCTTTGACAACGACAAAACCGTGGATTCCTTCAGAAAAAGCATTAATGCAAAGACGAGAATGATAGTCTGTACCCATGCCTCAAACGTGTGGGGAGTCAGGCTGCCCGTGGAGAGGCTTGCTTCTCTTGCTCACGAATATGGACTGCTTATAGCGGTGGATGGGGCGCAGAGTGGGGGAGTGCTGCCTATAGACCTGAAGGACAGCGGGATAGATTATCTATGTCTTGCCGGTCATAAGGGACTGTACGGCCCCATGGGGACTGGTATGCTGATAGTAAACAGCACTACCTTGCCCAAGGCCCTGACAGAAGGCGGTACGGGCAGCAACTCGTTGTCATTCGACCAACCTGAGGAGCTTCCAGACAGATTGGAAAGCGGCACGCCTAATCTCTCAGGAATAGCCGGACTTCGTGCGGGGATGGAATTTGTCCTTCGCAACAAACCGGAAAACATCGCCCGCCATGAGTTTGCACTCATCAGGCGTTTATACAAGGGTTTGTCCGATACCAAAGGGATAGAGCTGTATTTGCCAGAGCCTGACCCTCAATACACCGTTCCTGTGCTGTCCTTTAATTTTGAGGGTGCAGACAGTGAGACAGCCGCTTCACTGCTGGGCAGACATGGGGTCGCCGTGAGAGCAGGGCTTCACTGCAGTCCTCTGGCTCACAAAATGGCTGGGACCCTTGACAGAGGCGCCGTGAGAATGTCCCCTTCGGTATTTACTTCCGCAGGAGATATCGACAGAGCGCTCTTTGCCGTAAAACGTGTGGCAAGTGAGCTGCACTGAGCAAAAAAGCTCTCTGCAAAACAATTAAAACTACAGCCTGTCCTCAGACGAGGACGGGCTTTTTTGCAGGAAACCTGAATCCGTAAAACTTCCCAAAGAATAAAGCTCGTTTTCGTTGGGAATACGTTTTCGGTGGTTGTCAGGAGGGACTTTTTCGCAAAAGTCCCTCCTGACTCGCTCTCCGCAGAGAGCAAAACACTCTATTATGAGTTTTACGTATTCAGGGAGAAATACATTATACCTGCAAATGGGTGGAAATAATGAAAAAAACAGTTGATAAAATTTGTTTCTGTGATAAAATATAATCAGAGCTACTATGGGATAAGCACGGGCTGATAATTTGCCCGCTTGAACGATAATAAAAATTTACGGATGAGAAATGGGGGAAGCAGGTTTGTGGGATTTTATAGTAAATGCATATAACGGATTTGTGTCGCTGATGATGACCTTCAGGGCTACTGACGTCCTGGACATCATGGTGGTTGCGTTTATCATTTATAATCTTATAAAGATCGTCAGAGAGACAAGAGCCGAGCAGCTTGTCAAGGGTATCCTTGTGCTGATCGTTGCCTTTTTCATATCCGGGCTTTTCAGCCTTAAAATGCTTAATGCGTTGTTCTCATCCTTCTTCCAGTTTTCGGTGCTGGCGGTGCTGATCGTTTTCCAGCCGGAGCTGAGGAGCGCCCTTGAACACATAGGCAGGAGCAAGATAGCAAAATACTGGAACAGTATTTCCGGCGGAAAGGGCATTGACGAGGAGAGGACAAAGCAGATCAGGTCTGTCATCAACTCGGTTTCTGAGGCTGCAAACAACTTCCAGCGTTCCAAGACCGGCGCACTGATAGTTTTTGAGCGCCAGACAAGACTTGGCGATATCATAGATACCGGTACGGTGCTTGACGCCGAACCCTCTGTTTCCATAATAGGCAATATCTTCTTTAACAAGGCTCCCCTTCACGACGGTGCTCTCATAGTCCGTGAGGGAAAGCTGTATGCGGCAGGGTGTATCCTCCCGCTGACAGCCAACAACAACCTTGTTAGCTCAGAGCTTGGAACAAGGCACAGGGCTGCCATCGGAATAAGCGAAAACAGCGATGCCGTGGCGGTGGTAGTGTCTGAGGAAACAGGAAACATATCCATAGCGGTCAACGGAGTAATAACCAGAGATTATACAAGAGAGACTCTGAATGTGGCTCTTGAGGAGCTTCTTGTGCCACAGAATAACGAAAAGACAGAAAGAACACCCATCATCTCTGCACCGAAGAAGGGAAAGAAAGATGAACAAGCTAAATAATAAGCTGAGCTTCAAGCTCTTTTATAACGATAAATTCGTTATGTTTTTCTCAATATTTGTGGCATTCATTTCCTGGATTTATGTGGCGTCAACGACACAGGAATCTTCTATTTTCACGGTGACGGATATTTCCATCAATCTGCCCGATCTTACCAATGAACTGAAATATTTCAGCGGAACCGATGTCAAGGCCGAGGTAAAAATTTCCGGCAATGCCCTGGTGGTCACAAACGTTACCAAGGATGATATCTATGTTACGGCTGCTGATGTGAGCTTCATCACCGAGCCGGGTGAGTATACTGTGGATCTTGTGCCGAAAAAAAGCGGCGTCAAAACGGATTATACCTTTGAATCCTCCGTTTCGCCCTCCAGCGTCAAGGTCTTTGTGGATCGCTACGATGAGGGACGGGTAATGCCGATAACCGACAAGATAACCGTCAATTCCGTTGCCCCCTCCTGCTATGCCTCCCAGACCGTGCTTTCCCGCACAACGATAAAGATATCCGGAGCGGAGTCCGTTGTCAACAGCATTGCCGAGGTGGATGCGGAATACACCTTTGACACCACTCTTTCTGAGACAACGATGGTCAAGGCACCGCTGATTTTTTATGACAGCAAGGGGAATAAGATCAGCAGCAAGTATATCACCGCCGACATAACTGAGGTGGACGCTACTGTGCCGATACTTGATGTCAAGCATGTGCCCATCATCCCCAAGATAATCAACATCCCGGAGCTTCTTGATATAGACAGCAGCGTTATCCAGGTAGAGCCGTCCACCATTGAGCTGGCTGTGCCAAAGAATTCTAACATCACCTCCGTGAGCACCTCTGTCATTGACTTCTCCAAGGTCACCAAAAAGAACAATACCTTTGTGGTGGAGCTGGAGATCTCTCCCTACTGCAAGAATATTAGTTCTATCGAATCCGCTGAGGTTGTCTTTGATATGTCCGGCATGACGGAGAAGAACGTCACCCTGCAGCAGTCCAATTTCGTGATTGAGAACCAGGGTGAGAATCAGACTGCAACGGTTGCCAATAAATCCCTGTCAGTGCTGGTCATCGGCCCCAGCGAGAAGATCAATCTCCTGACATCTGTGTCTGTGATCGCAAAGATAGATATGTCGGATAAATCTACCGTGACAGAGGGTTATGTGGAGCGTCCGGTGAAGATAGAGTTTAAAGACCCCTTTACCCAATGCTGGGTCGAGGGCACCTATACGGTGAATGTCAAGCTTTCCCCAAAACAGACTGTCAAGGAGGAATCCTCCAAGGCCGCAACATAGGGGATAAGAGAGAATATAAAGGAGAATATCCGGTATGACAAAGGTATATTTTGTGATTCCTTGCTATAATGAGGAAGAGGTATTAAACGAGACCATAAAACGTCTC
Organism: uncultured Ruminococcus sp.; assembly: GCA_902768825.1. Classification (GTDB taxonomy): domain Bacteria; phylum Bacillota; class Clostridia; order Oscillospirales; family Acutalibacteraceae; genus UBA1213. Next base: position 14,630 of record CACXMR010000016.1, on the reverse strand, counting down.
AGTGCTAAGCTCGAAAAGCTTATCAAGGACGGAAAGGCAAGCGAGGACAGCCGTATGCTGTTTGTAGATGACGGCAGCAAGGATGCCACATGGAAAATAATTTCCGAAAAAAGCAGCGAGAGCAAGTATGTAGGCGGCGTAAAGCTGTCAAGGAACAGAGGACACCAAAACGCCCTGCTCAGCGGTCTGATGACTGCCAAAAAGCATGGCTGCGACTGTGTGATCTCGCTGGATGCTGACCTGCAGGATGACATCGAGGTCATTGATGAGTTCATCGACAAATACAACGAGGGCTGCGAGGTAGTCTACGGTGTGCGCAACAGCAGAAAGAAGGATACCTTCTTCAAGAGAACCACGGCTCAGGGCTACTACAAGTTTATGAAGATGCTTGGGGTGGATATAGTCTATAACCATGCAGATTACAGGCTCTTAGGCAGCAAGGCTCTTGATGCTCTCTCCGAGTACAGAGAGGTAAACCTTTTCCTGAGAGGTATAGTGCCCCTGATAGGCTACAGGTGCGATTATGTTTATTACGAGCGTAACGAGCGCTTTGCCGGGGAATCCAAGTATCCCCTGAAAAAAATGCTGCGCTTTGCTATTGACGGCATTACATCCTTCAGCGTCAAGCCACTGAAGCTTATCTCAAATGTGGGGATAATCACCTGTGTGCTGAGTATTATCGGTTTTATCTATGCGCTTGTTTCCTACTGCATGGGTATAGCTCAGTCCGGATGGGCTTCTACCATTTGCTCCATATGGTTCATCGGAGGTCTGCAGATGCTCTGTATAGGTATCGTGGGCAGCTACGTCGGAAAGATTTACAGCGAGGTCAAGCAGCGCCCCAGATACAGGATCGAAGAAGAGATAGTTCACAAAGAGGAATGAGCCGCTGCTTTTCAGCATAAACATAAATATATAAGGGATTCCCATAATTACAAATGACGGAGGCTTGCAGGATAAGTGCAGCCTCCGTCAGGGTTCATATAAGGAGATGTAGTAATGAGCTTCGGAGAAAAAATACTGGAATACAAGGACGATATGCTCAGAGAGCTGGACGAGCTGCTCAGGATAAGATCAGTGTCGGCGTCTGATAAGGACAGTGCGTCTCAGGCACTGGATTATATTTTGGAGCGGGCAGGGCAGATGGGCTTCAGGACAAAAAATATCAAAGGGATAGCCGGTCACATAGAATACGGTGAGGGTCAGGAGCTTGCGGCGGTGCTTGCCCATGTGGATGTTGTGCCGGCAGGCGAAGGCTGGAGCTGTGAGCCCTATTGCCTGACTGAAAAGGACGGCAGATTCTATGGCAGGGGAGTCGTGGATGACAAGGGTCCTGCTGTGGTGGCGCTTTACTGTATGAAAGCATTGAAGGATGCGGGTGTCGTTACCCGTAGAAGGCTGAGACTGATAATCGGTGCTGCCGAAGAGATCGGAATGGACGATATGGAGGTCTATTTCAGGAATGAGGAGCTGCCCGACATAGCCTTTACACCTGATTCGGATTACGGTATATGCTGTCGTGAAAAGGGCATAATGCAGCTGGAGATAAGCTCTCCTCACCATGACGGCACGCTGCTTACGTTTCTTCGTGGAGGCAGTGCGGTAAATGCTGTTCCTTATAAGGCAAATGCCCTGATTGACTGCACCGAGAGGGAGGACAACCGTATCAGGAGAAGCTCAGACGGCAGGAAATGCGGTTTTGGCTTCGTTTATACCATGGACGGTCTGAGCATCGAAGCCTGCGGCAAGGCTGCCCACGCCAGCGTACCTGATGAGGGGCTTAATGCAGTGTCACATCTGATAAGGCTGCTGTCGGAGGATATCGGGCGAGAGGGGCTCGGCAGTCTCTGCACATTTCTTGACAATGAGGTCGGTCTTGAAACGGACGGCGCTGCATTGGGTATTGCCTGCCGTGACGATGAATCAGGAGCCCTGACTGTGAACCTTGGAGTCGTTGACATAGATGACAAGAGCGCAAAAGCGTTTATAGACATAAGATATCCCGTGACAGCTGACAGTGAGGCGATCTTTGCCGCTGTAAAGGAAAGGGCTGCGGTTTACGGGCTGGAAGCAAGTATTAAAAACCACGAGCTGCCCTTGTCTATGGACGAGGATGCACCTGTGATAGTGATGCTCAGGAAGGCATACACTACGGTCATGGGTCAGGAGCCGAGAATATACTCAACCGGCGGAGGCACATACGCAAGGATGCTCAAGAACCATGGAGTAGCCTTCGGACCTGTATTTGAAGGTGATCCGGCGAAGATACACGATGCTGACGAGGGCATCAGTGTGGAGAATTTCTTCCTCCATGCTCAGATCTGCCTCGAAGCTATGCACAACATGGTCAAGGATTGATAAATTACTGCACAATAAAAACAGCCTGATACCTGGATGTATCGGGCTGTTTTTGTCATTGTTATCTGTGTCTGCTGGCTATAGCCTTGTAGATGAGTGATACGGGAATAATCGAGATGGACAGCACCATAACAAACAGCCATTCCGTTATTGACAGACCGTAGCAGCTGAATATCTCTCCGCCGAAGTAGACCATTATTACCTGTATCACCACAATAAGCCCCATGATAGCGAAATAAAGCTTGTTTTCGGTGATGTGTTCAAAGAGATGCAGCTTGTCGGTTCTGACATTCAGAGAGTTGAATACGGACACCATTATAAAGAAGGTAAAATACAAGGTCATAAGATGGGGATAGTATAAGGCGCCGTTGCGGTTAATGCTGTCAAAGCGTATTATGCCGGAAAGGAAATTATCCGGCCAGAGCTGCAGCGTGAGTATCAGCAGGCTCATTGCAAGTATCCACAGGGTAGAGATAAAGAGCTGACCGCGCATCCCACGGCTGACAATATGCTCGTCACGGCGCTTGGGCCTTTCCTTCATATAACGGGAAAGAGCAGGCTCGCCGCCAAGGGCAAGGGCTGCAAGAGTGTCCATCACAAGGTTTACCCACAGTATCTGGGTGATGGAAAGAGGATTTGCAAGACCAAGCAGAGGCATTATGAAGGACACGAACACCGCCGAAAGATTAATGGCAAGCTGGAAGGATATGAACTTTCTGATGTTGTGGAATATGGTGCGGCCGTAGAGCACAGCCTTTGAAATAGAGTTGAAATTGTCATCAAGGATAACGATGTCGGCGGCTTCCTTGGCCACCTCAGTGCCGCCTCCCATGGCAAAGCCAACATCGGCTTTTTTCAGGGCAGGAGAGTCGTTTACACCGTCTCCGGTCATGCCTGCCACAAGCCCCAGCTCCTGAGAGAGCCGCACGAGCCTTGACTTATCGCTGGGCAATGCTCTTGCTATAACGCTGAGTCTCGGCAGGATATCCTTTACCTCATCGTCAGAAAGGGCGGCAAGCTCAGATGAGGTCAAAACCACCTGTTCATCGTTGTCCAGCAGTCCGGAGTCTCTCGCTACTGCAACTGCGGTTTCCTTTCTGTCGCCTGTAATCATAACTACCTGAATGCCTGCTTCAGTTACTTCCCTTATGGCCTTGACGGATTCTGGTCTCAGATCATCACGGATGCCCAGCAGTCCTATCAGAGTCAGGCTTCCGTCAGGCAGCAAACCGTTTTCTATAGCTTTGTCCGAAACAGCCACTGCAAGCACACGGATGGCTCTCTCGGCAAGGGCGTCTATCTTGAATTCAAGTGCTTTCCTGTCAAGGGGAACCTTTACTCCGCTGGGGTCAAAGCACGAGTCACATCTTTCCAGCAGTCTTTCAGGTGCGCCCTTGATAAGGGTATAGGTGCTTTTTCCGCTGACAGTAGATGCGCTATACTTATTTTCCGAGCTGAAGGGCAGGGAGGATATGACTTTTATATCTCTGCTGTCCTCTGGGGTGCCTTTCGATACAAAGGACAATACCGCACGCTCAGTAGGATTTCCGCCCACTATAGTTTTGTCCTTGCCGGTGCCGCTGATAACTGTATCGGTGTTATATCTCAGGGCAATACTCAGTTTTTCGGCAAGTGGTGCGCTTATGTCATCATAGTTGCGGCTCTCATTGCTCTGACCGTCAACAAACAGTACGGTCTCAAGCTGTCCCTTGGTTATTGTGCCTGTCTTGTCGCTGAAGAGAATGTTCAGGCTGCCTGCGGTCTCAAGACCCGTTACTTTGCGGACAAGCACGTTGTCCTTCAGCATTTTTTTCATGTTAAGGGAGGAGACTATGGCTATCATCAGCGGCAACCCCTCAGGCACTGCCATGACTATGATTATCACCGCAAACATGACCGCTTGGACTATATCTTTTACAAGGTTGAGCCACAAATCAGGGGATGAAAAGTAGGCGGCCGCTCCGCCGTCCCTCAGAAAAAAAGCATTGATTATATAAACCACTGCGATCGCGGCACCGCCTATATAACCAAACTTACTTATATCTCCAGCAAGCTTGGTGAGCTTGACCTTCAGCGGAGAGGGCCTGTCCTCCTCAAGCTGCAGCTCTCCTGCGATCTGTCCGTAAACTGATCTGTCACCGACTGTGCTGACTTCCATGACCGCATTTCCAAAGCTTACCACAGAGGCACGAAACACGCTGCACTCGTCAAGGAAATCCGGTTTGTCACTCCCCCTGCCGCCGGCAGGCTTTTTTATTGCCTCCTTGCTTTCTCCGTTTAGTGCAGACTGATCCACATGGATACAGCCGTCTATGATAAACCCGTCCGCCGGGATCTTGTCTCCGCTTTGGAGCATAACCTTGTCGCCCACCACGATATCTGTTATTGGCAGCTCCCTGACGGAGCCGTCCCTATAGACCTTGCAGCGAATGACCGACGCTTCCTCCTGAAGCTTGCGGAAGGCATTCTCGTTTTTGTGCTCGGAAAGTGTAGACACAAAGGTTGCGATAAGCACTGCAGCGGCAATGCCCGCCGTTTCATACCATTCAGTGTCTCCTATTCCTGCCAAGTAATGAAGGAGCACAAAGATAACATTCAGCAGCAGGGCAACGCAGAGTATCTTTATCATGGGATCTCCGAAATTGCCTATCAGCTTCTGAAAAAAGCTTTCCCGTTCCTGTTCTGTAAGGCTGTTGTCACCATATTTTTCCCGGGAGCGCTGTACCTCGTCTTCTGTGAGACCTGTGATCTTCTGCATTTCAATTCCCTCGATCCTGTCTATTTATATTCTCCATTTTACGACCCATTGTCGGCTGTGTCAAGCAGGCGATGATAGTACATATGTAGAAAAAGTCGGAGAGTTCCGACTTTTTGCATTTTCTCCGGATATGAAAAGGCGGCCTCTTCACGAGACCGCCATACTGGTTGTGAACCTATGTAGCCTGTCATTTTGAAGCTTCTGTTTCGCTGACAAGCTTTTTTGCAAGATTCATGACTTCCTTCCTCTGCTTGGGAGTCAGGTTTCTCACCACGAAGAGAAGCTCCACCTCATACTTTGTTGTAGCATGGGTGCGATACTTCATGGTGTCGTCTTCCTCAGCTGAGCTGCCGGAATGGATATCGGCAACAGCGTTTTCAAGCTCGTCCTCAATGCCTTCAAGAAGCTTTGTGTAGCTGATATTGTACACCTTTGCTATCTTAATGAGAGTGTTGATGTCGGGCTTTGTTTTGCCTGTTTCATAATAGGTGTAGGTAGAACGCTCTATTTTGAGACGATCAGCCACCTGCTGCTGTGTCAGGCCACATTCGTGTCTGTAAAATTTCAACCAGTAAGAAATCATACTATACATCTAAATTACCCCCTGTAAATATATTACCAACCCTTTTAACATTATACACTATTATTGAAAATTTGTCATCATCTTTTTATTAATTTTTTCAAAAATCACGAATTGTTTATAAATAATGCTTTTTTTAACCTGTAGTTTGTCGATTATTGTCAAAAAAATAATGGTGAGTTCTCTGATTGTGACTTTTTATCTACCAATTTTTTGTATTTGCAATGGGTTCCTACCATTATGAAGCTGATAAAAGCATCATTACTAATATTTTTTTATTAGAAAATACAGTTATTATACATCGTTGCGACGCATATTCAAAATGATAATTATTATTGATACTATTTTATTTTTGGGCACAATTTATTTTTGTGAGATTGACTTTTTTCATCAGCTGCAGTAATCCTCCAGCAGTCTGTTGAGCTCTTTTTTGCTGTGAGCACATATGCCTGTCTTTATTAGCTCCCGGTCAGCATCAGGCAGCTCGCTAATATAGACATTGCTTATAAAGACGGGTTCATCCTGTCCCTGCTCAAATACGGCAAGTCTCCGGTTGTATGCCTTAATAATATAATCAGCCTCGTTTTCCCCTGAGGGTAAGGACTCATCCGCCGGAGAGGACATAACAGTCTCTGGCGTTTTGCCAAAAGATGACGAATTTGATGTTATCAGTATGCAGATCAACGCCATGAAGCCGGTAACGATTAAGAGTTTTTTCATCAGATCAGCTCCTTTGTATTTATTTTTGGGAACTTTTAAGCAATTATTCATAAATACAGGAGAGATTTTTTGACAAAATATAGATATTAAAATAACAGTTTAAGAATTGAAAAAAAAACATTCCATTTTTTTGATTTTATGGTATAATACTATAGGTGATTTATAAAAATCAGGGCAGATGCGCTTTTTTGAACGGAAAATGTTTCATCGGGGCTGCAGATGCACATAATATTGGAAGGCAATGCACGGGATCTATATGCTGAAAGGGAGGTTAAAGCCTTGAGAAAGACAGATATCAGCAATTTCAATGACGATGCAGGTAAGTCCTCTGTGTCGGTATTGTCCGTTATCAGGGAATTTTTTGCGACCATAGGAAAGCTGCTCATTACAGGCTTTCTTGTTGCGTTGTTTACGGGTCTGGTAGTCGGTATCTCGGTGCTGTTTTATATAATCAATATTGCAAACGAGCCGTCAAATATTGACCTTGAGGACCTGAGACTGAATGAGACCAGCCATGTCTATGTTCTCAATGATAAGGGCGAGTGGGAGGATTACCGTCAGCTCTATTCTACTGAGAACAGGGTCTGGGTAAGCTTCAAGGATATCCCCAAGAGGATGATCGACGCCCAGATAGCCATTGAGGATAAGCGCTTCTATGAGCACCCGGGAGTTGACTGGTATAGAACAGGCGGCGCTGTTTTCAGCCTGGCGACAGGTCAGGATGATTTCGGCGGATCCACCATAACACAGCAGCTCATAAAGAATATCACCAACGATAATGAGGTGAGTATCACAAGAAAGCTGCGTGAGATATTCCGTGCGCTGAAGCTTGAAAAGGAATACACCAAGGATGACATCCTTGAGGCCTATCTTAACATAGTAAACTACGGAAGCGGATGCCGTGGCGTTCAGTCGGCAGCAAGGCTTTACTTCAATAAGGATATTCAGGACTGTACTGTTGCAGAGTGTGCTGCAATAGCCGGCATTACACAGAACCCTTATGCCTTTGACCCGCTGATCTTCCCTGAGAAGAACAAAAAGCGCCGTGATATAGTCATAGACGAGATGTACGATCAGGAAATGATCACCCCTGAGGAATATGCTCAGGCAAAAAAGGATTCCGAGACCATGAAGTTCATCGGTTATGAGATCGAAGAGGAGGAGGACGAGTCTGAGAGCTGGAACTGGTATGACGACAGGCTGTTCAGATCAGTATCTCAGGATCTTGCAATAGCTCTCCACATCCCCGTTTCGGATGCTGAGGATATGATCTACAGCAAGGGTCTGAAGATCTACAGCGCAATGGACAAGAGGGCTCAGGAGATAGCTGAGAAGAAGGTCCTTGAATGGAAGACTCCTGATGATCCGACTCTTGACGTGGGCTATATGATGATGGACTTTGAGGGAAGGATACTTGCTACCGTGGGAGGCAGGCAGGAGAGAGACGGAAGACTTCTCTGGGACAATGCATCCCGTTCGGCACTGCAGCCCGGCTCGACTATCAAGCCGCTCACTTCATACACCCTTGCACTGGAGCAGGGACACATCAATTATTCCTCTCTTATAGCCGATACTCCCGTTTATAACTGGAGCTACAGCGAAAACGGTGATGCCGTTCAGGGTCCTAACAACTGGTATCAGACCTACTACGGCTACATTACCGCCACAAGAGCCTTGAATATTTCTTCAAATGCGGCAACCGTCAGTGTGCTGAAAATGGTCGGTATGCCGGCAGCATATAACTTCCTGACTCAGAGTCTTAACTTTACACACCTTGACCCCGACAGTGACCCGGAAAACCTTTCAGGTCTTTCAATCGGCGGCTTCACCGGAGGTGCGACTGTTGAGGAAATGACTGCTTCCTACGCTATCTTCTGTAACGGCGGCCGTTATTACGAGCCCTATTGCTACTTCAGGGTCGAGGACAAGGACGGCAACGTGCTTCTTGACAATACCGACAGGGGCGTTCCGGACAGAGTGATTTCAGCGGAAACCTCAACCATTATGAACAGAATGCTCTCTGATGTCGTAAACTCAGGCACAGGCTCCGGCGATGAGGCTCTGGGCTACAGAGCAAAGATCGACGGATGGGATATCATAGGCAAGACCGGTACCACCGACAGCTCCTATGACAACTGGTTTGTAGGCGCATCGCCCTATGCACTTGCAGGTATCTGGACAGGACACTCAAAGCCGGCGGCAATCGCTGAGTCCGAACAGAGCAAGGTGCACTATCTCTGGCGTGATATCATGGCAGAATGGCTCAAGGGCAAGCCCCAGAAGTCTTACAATCTCAGCGACTCTGTTGAGCAGCACGTCTTTAATATAGAAACAGGCGAGCTTATTATGTATGACGCAGGGGACAAAATGTGGACGGGCTATTACACACCCGACAATCTGCCTCCCTATCAGAAGGTTGTAATAAAGGAGGAATCCTCCGAGCCCTCAGAAGAACCTGAGGAGCCGGAGGAACCGGAAGAGCCTGAGGAGCCGGAAGAGCCCGAGGAGCCTGAGGATCCTGAAGAATCTGAGGAATCGGAAGAACCTGAGGAACCTGAGGAGCCGGAGGAACCGGAAGAGCCTGAGGAGCCGGAAGAACCTGAGGAGCCTGAGGAACCCGAGGAGCCTGAAGAACCTGAGGAACCGGAGGAACCTGAGACTTCTGAAGAGAGCAACGAATAACAGAGAAACGAAATATTTCATTTGATAATAAAACAGTAAGGAGAATACATATGGTAAAGGCAGCGGTAATGGGCTATGGTGTCGTGGGCTCCGGAGTGGTAGAGGTAATCATGGAGCACAGTGACAGCATAAAGAGGAGAACAAAGCAGGGTATCGAGGTAAAGTATATACTTGATATCAGAGATTTTCCTGACAGTCCTTTCCCGGAGAAATTCACAAAGTCCTTTGAGGATATTTTGAACGATGAAGAAGTAAAGGTAGTTGCAGAGGTCATGGGCGGGGTCAATCCTGCATACGATTTCACAAGGAAGCTTCTTGAGAGCGGAAAGAGCGTTGTGACCTCAAATAAAGAGCTTGTGGCTACAAGAGGAGCTGAGCTTCTGAGGATAGCCAAGGAGCATAACGTAAATTACCTCTTTGAAGCAAGTGTGGGCGGCGGTATCCCTATCATAAGACCCCTCAGTCAGTGCCTTGCTGCCAATGATGTTATCGAGGTGGCCGGTATCCTTAACGGTACCACCAACTTTATCCTTACAAAGATGATCCGTGAGAATATGTCCTTTGAGGATGCTCTTGCTATGGCTCAGAAGTTAGGCTATGCCGAGCGTAATCCTGCGGCTGACGTTGAGGGTCATGATGCCGGAAGAAAGATCAGCATTCTTGCTTCTCTGGTTTATGGCAAACACGTTTATCCCGATTATGTACATACCCAGGGCATCACCAAGATCACTCTCAAGGATGTTGCCTATGCTTCTGCATGGGGCGGCGTGATAAAGCTTATCGGTCAGGTCAAGCGCCTTGACGACGGCAAGCTTGATATTTCGGTTGAGCCGATGTTCATTTCCTCAGACAGCCAGCTTGCAGGTGTGGATGATGTCTTCAATGGCATTCTTGTCAAGGGTGATGCCACCGGAGATGTGGTATTCTATGGCAAGGGTGCAGGCAAGCTGCCCACTGCCAGTGCGGTTGTGGCAGATATGATGGACTGCGTGAAGCACCTTGAGAGAAGAAAGTATCTTGAGTGGGCTGACGGCGATGCATCGGTTGTCAAGCCCTATGAGGAAACAAGCTATCCTGCATACTATAGGATATCCGGTCTGATGGAGGAGGAGCAGCTTATGAAGAAGGCTGCCGAGTGCTTTGGTGAAATCAGCCCCATAGCTGTTTCCGGAGCGAAGCCCAATGAAGCTGCCTTCTGCACAGCAGAGATGAAGGTCGCAGATCAGGAGAGAGCCGCTGCAAAGCTTGAGGAAAGCGGCATTGAGATCATGTCAAAGATCCGCATTGCGGATTTATGATAAATTTAGGGGGAAAGAAAATGAGTCTTATCGTACAGAAATTCGGAGGAAGCTCTGTTGCAAATGCAGAAAGAGTTTTCAATGTTGCGAAGATCGTCACGGATACATACAAGGCTGGCAACAGCGTTGTGGTAGTAGTGTCGGCTCAGGGTGATACCACTGACGATCTTATCGACAAGGCAAATGAAATTAATCCAAACGCATCAAAAAGAGAAAAGGATATGCTTCTTGCTTCCGGTGAGCAGATATCTATTGCTCTGCTCGCTATGGCTATCGAAAAGCTGGGTTATCCTGTGGTTTCGCTGCTTGGCTGGCAGGCCGGCTTCCAGACATCCTCTGCCTACACATCCGCCCGTATCAAGAGGGTAAGGACAGACAGGATCGTCAAGGAGCTCGACAAGAATAATATCGTTGTGGTAGCAGGCTTCCAGGGATTAAACCGCTTCGGTGATGTTACGACACTCGGACGCGGAGGCTCTGACACCAGTGCTGTTGCTATTGCTGCGGCTATGCATGCAGATCTCTGCCAGATCTTTACGGATGTTGAGGGCGTTTATACTGCCGACCCCAGAAAGGTCAAGAATGCTACCAAGCTCAAGACCATCTCCTATGACGAGATGCTGGAGCTTGCAACACTGGGCGCACAGGTGCTCAACAACAGAAGCGTAGAGATGGCCAAGAAATACAATATCGAGCTTGAGGTGCTGTCGAGTCTGACAAGAGCACCCGGCACTATCGTTAAGGAGGCAAATAAAATGGAAAAAATGTTGGTTAGCGGCGTTGCTAAGGATACGAACGTGGCAAGAGTTTCAGTTGTCGGTGTACCTGACAATCCGGGCCTTGCATTCAAGATGTTCTCCAAGCTTTCCGCAAAGAATATTAATGTTGACATCATTCTCCAGTCTATAGGCAGAGACGGAACAAAGGACATCTCCTTCACCGTTGCAAAGGACAATGCTCAGGAGGCTGCCGCTATAATGGAGGACTATGCTTCAACTATCGGCGCAAAGTCTGTGCTGGTGGATGAGAAGGTTGCCAAGATCTCCATCGTCGGCGCAGGTATGGAGAGCCATGCAGGCGTTGCAACAAAGATGTTTGAGGCTCTTTATGACGCACAGATCAACATCCGCATGATCTCTACAAGCGAGATCAAGATTTCTGTCCTCATTGACGAGAAGGACGCAGATGCTGCTGTCAGCGCTATCCACTCAAAGTTCTTTGACACTGACAACTGATTTCTGAGATAAAAAACAGGGCTGATCCCACACCAAATGGGGTCAGTCCTTTTTGTTCTTTATTATGCTTTGCAGCTATGAAGGGCGACAACTTAGCTTTGTGCGGTGTTGCCTTAGGGCAAGCTTTGAATGGATGCGGTTGTCCGGGTTTGCCAAAAAGACTTATAGTCAGGACGGACGATGGGTGTTTTTGTCAAAGATAATGCGCAGTCCTATCAGCAGAAGCTCGTTGTTGATGATTATCTCATGGGTACAGTAGGGGATAATGCTGGGGGCGAGACCGCCTGTTGCTATCACTGTCGGAACGTCCTCAAGCTCTGCACTCATGCGGTCCACAAGTCCGTCTATCATGGCAGCGTTTCCAAATACCAGTCCCGAGCGCATACAGTCGGCAGTATTGGTGCCTATGGCTTTTTTGGGTGGATAAAGCCCGATACTCTGCAGCTGGGCTGCGTTTTTTGTCAGGGATTCCATGGAGACCTTCACGCCCGGAGCAATTATTCCTCCACGATAATTGGAATCCTTGTCCACTACGCAAATTGTGGTAGCCGTTCCCATGTCAATGACCATGAGCGGCTTGCTGTATAGAGCAATTGCCGCAACGGCACCCACGGCAAGATCGCTTCCCAGCTGTGCCGGGTTGTCTATCATTATGTTCAGACCGGTCTTGATGCCGGGGCCGACAACAAGAGGTGTTTTGCCTGTGACCTTGCGCAGGGCCATTTTAAGTATCTGTGTGATCTGGGGAACAACCGATGAGATGATTCCGCCCTCAAAGCTTTCAGGGCTGACTCCGTTGAGGTCGATCAGTGTCTTGAACTGCACCGCATACTCATCGTCCGTCTTGTTGGTATCCGTGCTTATGCGGCACAGAAATGAAATATTAAAATCCTCGTCTACTCCTCCGAAAACAATGTTTGTGTTTCCCGCATCTACTGCAAGTATCATACTGCTCTCTCCTTTTTAGTGCTGCCTTCGGGCAGATTTTTTTGGTTTTTATTCTCAATGATATGAATATCCAGCTGGTTATAGGGTATCTGGATATTATTTGCGTCAAGGGAATTTTTGATGCTCTCCTTCATTTCCTCCGAGAGCTTCCAATAGTCATCCGATCTGCACCATATCCATACGCTGAGATCCACGCTGCTTTCGTTGAGGGTATCAACAGCCACCCGGTTATATTTGTCCTGCAGCACAAGGTCGCTTGCATGGATCAGCCCCATGATGACCTGTCTTGCCTTAGCGATATCCTCAGTATATGCGATGGGGACGATAAGGTCAATGCGGCGCTCAGTCTTTACAAAATAGTTTGTAACATTGTTGCTGGTCAGTCTGGAGTTAGGGATCAGTATCTCCTTGTTGTCATAGGTGCAGAGGGTAGTGTACATCATATCTATCTTGACCACCTTGCCCTTCAGGCCCTCGGTCTCAAGATAATCGCCAATTTTAAACCGCTTGTTAAGTATGATAAGCGTACCGCTTGCCACATTTGCAAGACTGTCCTTAAGTGCAAGGCCTACGGTTACTGCGGCAGCGCCTACAGTAGTGATGAGGGTCGTGACATCGAAGCCTACTGTTGCGATAGCACAGATGACGACCATAATTTTCAGCGTAACACTGATGACAGACAGCAGGAATGAGCTTACAGTGGGGTCTGCTTTGCCTTTTTGCATTGCCTTACGGATGATCTTGCAAATGATCTTTGTTATCCACCAGCCGATTATCAGTATCAGCAGTGCGGATATGATGTTTGGCAGTGCCTGGATGAACCAGTTGTAGGCGTCCTGCAGCCATTTTTGTGTAGTGTTGATGTTTTTTTCCATTTGCTGCACCATGTTTACAGTGCTTTCCTCTGAGTCCTGTGTGCTAACCTGTGCGCTTACTTGCGAGCTTACCTGATCAAAAAGCACGAATTTCATAATTATCACCGTCCGAATAAAGTTTTGACACGACGATTATACCATATTTTACAATAAAACAAAATAAAAAATAGCAAAAAAAGACATTTTGTTTGCAAAAAACATTCTTTTATTGTATGATATAATACAGATAAGGAGCTCTGAGCTTGCAGGGCAGGAAAGGGACTGATATTATGGATCAGCTTATGATGCATAGCATAAAAAAAGATATGATCTTTTATGGGGTGTACAGCACCACCTTTGATATGTGGAACGGAAGCGATGTGCTTTGTTCTGCGAGAAAAAGATATTTTGAGACGGGAGCAAGACAAAAAAAGCGCAGCAGCATAAAAATCGACGACGCCACCTACAGCTATAACTATAACCTTGAGAGCGGCGCTCTTCTGAAATACAGACGCACAAAGGGGCAGAGGGTCATCGACAGGGTGCTGGAGATACCTGACGGATATGTAGTAGAGCAGTATGATGAGTTTCACCGACCGGTCAAAAGGGCATTCTATAATTCACGGCATCTCTGGCTGCGAACAGAATATCTCAATACTGCGGATGGCAGCGTTGCTCTGCTGATTGCACCCGGGTTTGATAGCGACAAGCCTTCAGTGATCCTCAAGGCTGCGTCAAGGAGCGAGGTGCTGGTACCATTTGATGTTTCCCTTGACAAGGAGCTTACAGGCAGACTGAATATTATGACAAGCGAGCCGAAGGTGTTTTGTATCACAAGCTGCGGCAGCTTTTATTTCTGTACAGAAAGTGAGTATGAGGAGAGAATGGACGCACTTAACAAGCTGATCTCGGAGCAGCAGGAATCCGAGCCTGATGTGGGACAGGGCTTTGCAGAGTCTGATTTTGTAGTGGATACATCGTTTTTTGAGGGCTCGGGAGGTGGCTTTGACCTTCGCAGCAGCAAAGAGATAAGGATCAGCGATTCGGGTCAATATGAGGAAATGCCTGAGACAAAGCCGGAAGTAGAAGTTCCGACAGAAAAGACTGATACCGAGCCTGAGACAAAGCCGGAGATCGAAGAAGCTGCAGAAAAAACCGAGACCGAGCCTGAGACAAAGCCGGAGATCGAAGTAGCTG
>CACXMR010000015.1 GCA_902768825.1 uncultured Ruminococcus sp. | reverse complement strand
GCACGGGAAATAGTAATACTCCCCCGTTCCCGTTATGCAGCCCCACAACACACAGCATGAAAGTAAAAGCATAGCCGTGAGTATCAGCCCGTCACGCCGCTCAAAACGGAAAAGAGCAAAGGACGTCCTCCTGCCGGAGCCGTAGCCCCTGCTCCTCATGGAATCCGCAGTTATCAGCGAGTGCTCCATCGACCAGCCTATTACCGAGGAGATCAGCCTTGCAAGGTTCCTTGTCCTTTGGAAGATATTCCCCTGACTGATATCCCTGCCAAGACAGCGCTGGGCAGTGCGCACCCTTCGGAACTGTCCTGCAAGCTGGGGTATGAACCTGATTATCATGGATAGCAGCAGGCCAAGCCTCGGAGCCGCCCTGCCAAAGAGATATATCACTCTGTCAGAGGTCATTGTATGGCGCAGACAAAGGCACCACAGCATCACCGAGGAAAGCATCAGACCCGACACAAGACCGTAGACGACGGATTCCAGCGTGAAGGCATTGCCGTCGGGCAGGTAGAAAAGGATAGTGACCCCTGCATGGTCAAAGAGAGGATTGATGACGCTTATCAGAAGTGATGATGGCAGGATAAAACGAAAAAAGCTCCTGACGGAGCCTTTGCCGCCCGAAAGCATACCGCAGACCATTGAGCAGGAAAAGGATATCAGCAGCAGCACCGGCTGGGACACAAGCATTGTAAAGAGCATCACAAGCATGAAAAAGCAGAACTGCACTAAGGGATGCACCTGAGAAAAGGCTCTGCTATGCATTGTCATCCCTCCTTGCCGGGGCTGAGATATCCTTTCCGAGCCGACAGGTGTAGTGCCACTCAAGGATATCCCCCTTATTGAGAGGGTAGTCCGAACAGCCTACAGAGGGCTGTACCCCGTTGACGGTGTAGACCCAACCCGAACCGCTCCCGCAGTCAAACTCGTAAAGATTAAATATCCCCTCAATATAGGCGGTGTTGTAGATCGGCGTCATGGTAAACTCAAAGGGTATGCCTCTTTCCCGACAGACCCTTTTTGTCAGGTCAAAGACGCTCTCTCCCTCATTTATCTCAACCGTCAACGGAGACAGAATCATCCCGTCCGCCGGCACAAGAGAGCGCTTGTTCTTTTTTAGCTCCTCCATGTGGGAAAGCAGAGTCTCACAGGATACGGAGATTGTACATTCCAAGGACTCGGACTGCTCTGACGAAATCTGCACCGGAGTCTCGGCACTGACCTGCTCAAAAGAGCTTTCTTCCTCACTGCTTTCTTCAAGGGAAGCAGGCTCACTCACCGGATTGTCCGACAGCTCTGACGGAGCAAAGGATTCTTCTGACGGTAAGGCAAGGCTCTCCACGATGACTGATACGGGATCATCCTGCACGGATGGTGATGAGGAATTTGCCGCCGACACTGATACAGCCTCACCCGAATCTGACGGGAGAGGCTTATCATCAATGCTCTCAGCTTTATCCCCGATGCTTTTGACCGCTGATGACTCCGGGCTATGCTCTGAGGGTGGGCTTTGCTCAGAAACAACACTGCTTTGCGGCAAAGACGGATTATCTGAGCTATCGTTTTTTGGGCTGCCCGTCAGGAAGAATGCCGCTGTCAGGGCAGCCGCTATCACTATAGCCGCAATTATTGTCTTGATATGCTTTTTGGGTAATGCCGACACGGACATCCTCCTTTCCGGCAGCATGGAATATAATCACTCTGCTCTGCGTCCTCTTAAAATCACGGCAGCCGCTGCGGCTGTAAACAGTGCAAGGATAAGGGTCATTGCCGGAGCGGACGGTTCACCAGTGGGAACCGGCTTTTCATCGGGCACCACAACAGGTGCGGAGCTTTGGGTGCTGCTTTCAGTCGTTGAAGCTTCCTCAGCTCTGAATACTGCAAGCTCTGTATCGCTCATATCAAAGAGAGATGTCATGCCGTTAACCAGCCTGTAATATGCCGCCACGGAAATATATGCCTGATAAGAGGAAATGTAGTTGCTTTCTCCCCCTAAAAGATGAGTAAATCCCATGTCATCGCTGTTATAGAAGCGCTGGAGCGACCTGAACACTCCATAGCCGCTTGCTGTAAATTTTTCGTCTGTCTCCGGGTCGATATTCAGGGCACAGAGAGCCGTCATTACCTGAGCACAGCTCTCGCAGTCCTCGCTGCCGTATGATACAAAGCCCGCAAGGTCAGTCTGGTTCTTTTCAAGGAAGTCAAGGGCACGGGATGAAGCTTCTCTGACATTATCATCCGTCCCTGCATAGGGCGCAAGTGCCTGGAGCGCCATTGCGGTCATATCAGCGTCAGAACCGTCATCTATGCCTGTCCAGGTGTCGATTGTCCATCCACCGTCGCTTTCCTGAGCCGCAAGTATCACGGAGATAAGCTTTGCACGAATGTCGTCATTGCCATAGCCGTGACTGTCAAGGGCTATGAGGGCATAGACCGCACCATTGACACCCTGGCTTGTGACATACTCAATATCCGTCAGGGGCTGGGTAAGGTCATATCCGTAAAAGTCAGTGGGGTCGGCACCTGCAGAAGTCAGAGCCGCAACCACGCCCGAATTTACAGTAGACCGTGTAGCGCTGAGCCTTGGAGAATCGGCGTCTGTGAGCTTTTCTTTGACGCTTGCGATGTAGCCTTCCTTCATGCTGTCCGAGGCATGACCCAGGCGTGTAAGGGCTATCATGTCCCACTCGTTTCCAAAAACCGGCTCCTTACTGAGATACTGACCCGCAGCCTCTCTCAGCTCGGAAAGCTCCATATTCGGCATGTCCGGGAGAAGACCTGCGTATTCTTCCTCAGCATTCACAAGAAGCTCATAGTTGCTTACCTTGCTCATCTGTTCGTCAGTAAGACTATCAAAAAAGCTGCGGGCAGCCTTTATCTTATCCCTGCTTTCAAGAGTGACCATGCCGATAGCGTTTATCAGGCTCTCAGCCTCCTGCACAACAGGATCAGTGGTCCTCACCTCACTGATATGGAAGCGATATATGCTCTCCTGGGCGTTGTTGTAGTTACTCTGCATCCATGCGGGAGAAGCGACACCGATAATGATTACATCCCCGTCAGTTATTTCTATTTCCTTGCCTGACTTGTAGTCGGTGCCCTTTTCCGCAGGAGTGTAGGTGTTCTTGTATACCTTTGACCTGTAAGCCTTATTCAGCACCTCAGGTCTTACGGTGATAGCCTCCGTTTCCTCCGGAAGGGTCAGAACATAGTCATAGGTCGTCCCCTCAAAGGTCTTATCAAGCTCTCCGGCGCTGAACACCACGTTTTTCAGAGAGGTGTCGGCTCCCGACCAGTCATAGTCAAGGTCTCCACCCCATGCGCAGCTATAGGAAAAGCGCAGCTCGTCGCCGTCCTCAAGCTTGCCTGAGCTGACCGTATAAGCGGCAATTCCCTCGTCTGTAAACCAATCGTCAAGACTGAACATCCAGCCGCCCATGGCTCCGCCGTCCTCTGCGGAAAGACCGTTGATCTCGCTGATGTAGCCCTCCTGAGCACCGGTCTGGGAAAAGCCCTGAGCATCCACGACCTGCATGAATGCGGTGATCGCCGAATCATCCTCGGTGATAGTTACCCACTGATCGGCAAGAGTGCCTGTCCAGTCGGCGCCGTTTTCTTCGGAAAGGGTATTGTTTTCGATAATGACCCTGACGCTGCCCAGATCATTTTCCTTTGCATTCACCCCCGTGCCCAGCATCGGGACTGCCAGAGTGCATACCACAAGGGCTGACAGCAATTTTTTTGTCGTTTTCATTGTTCATCCTCCTGTCTGAAATGATCAGAAACAAAAAATGCTTCTCCGTAACTCCGGAGAAGCACAACAGACCCGCATCGGCACCAAAAGGAAGCGTCACACCGCAGTTTTTGCGGCAAAAAGACACAACAAACACAAGCCTGTACCATTCCGGCACAGACTGCGATGCATGATCGGCTGCACTTCTTCATCGTCCAAGACTGCATTGCCGAAGCTTTCTGCGGGAAGTATTCCGACTTCAGGCATCATAATGCCATATACGGTAATGACGGTTGCTCCGGATTCTCACCGGTATTCCCTTTATCCGTACCGCCAGGCACGGGACCGCAGAGCTTTATATTTTTTCTGACATATCTGACTATAACAGATTTTTTCCTGTCTGTCAATAACTATGCTCTGAGATAATCCTCCTGATCTCCTCCTCGGCTTCCCTGACCTCAGCAAGAAAGGCCCTTGAGGATATCCGCAGAGCGCCGTTTCCGAGAATAATGAGCTGTTCAAGCCTGTCTGAGGTTACCACTCTGACACGGTGATCCTTTGCAAGGGAGTGGGTTACCTTCTCTATGTACATATCCGCAGTTTCGGCTTCCTTTGTATAGACTATGCTGATATTGTCCACCCTTTCCACGGACTCTGCACCGCCCCTGACCTTGTAGGCATCAAAGACCAATATCAGCTCGCATTTCCTGTAGCCACGATAGTTGCACAGAATATTGACAAGGGTATTCCTTGCGGCGTCTATGTTTGTCTCTGAAAGCTTTTTCAGCTCGTCCCAGGAGAATATGACATTATATCCGTCAACGAGGAGATACTCTGTCCGGTCAGAATATTTGTCCGGCGAAGATTTCCCGGCCTTTTGTTCCTTCTGAGGTGCCGTGATCTCCCGGGGCTGGGATATCTGCCTGCGCCTGACGGGACCATAGGTCCTTTCAAATATCTGCATAAGCTCCTTGTCAAGGGCAAAGATATCTCCTCTCCCTGCAGAGGAAGCCACACGGTTTCTGAGGACTTCGGCGTTTGCTGTGGGCTTTGGCTCACCAAGCACCGATGACAGGTGCATATATCCGGGCACCTCGTTCCACTTGACGATGAAGCCGGCCCCGTGTGAGCAAAACACAGAATCACAGGGATTGTCCGTGTCCCTGTCGGGGTCATAGGAGAAGCTCCCGATGATCTCCTCGGAATTATGACATTCTTCATAACCGCAAAACTCACACACAAGCCTGCCCCTTCCGTGGGTATATCGAAGGACCTCGCTGCCGTAGCTGTTCATTTCGGACACCGGCGCCCTGCCCCTTATGACCGTCATGTTATCCGGGGCAGACTCAGGCTGGTCAAAGCTGCCGCTCATCTGCTGTATGTCGGTTATCGCCCTCCCTATGTTTTCGGAGGGCAGCTCAAGTGTAAAGGAATATACCGGCTCAAGCAGGACGGAATGAGCCTTTCTGAGTCCCTGACGGACGGCTCTCAGTGCCGCCTGACGGAAATCACCGCCCTCAGTGTGCTTTGGGTGCGCCCTGCCGGAAGCAAGGATTATCTCCACATCGGTAAGGGGCGAGCCTGTGAGCACACCGATATGATCCTTCTCATAGAGATTGGAAAGTATCAGACGCTGCCAGTTGCGGTCAAGCTGATCCTCCCGGCACTCTGACCGGAAGAGTATACCGCTGTTCCTCGGCGCAGGCTTGAGAATGAGATGAACCTCGGCATAGTGCCGCAGAGGTTCAAAGTGACCCACTCCCTCCACGGTATCCGTTATGGTTTCCTTGTAGATAATGCTGCCCGTCCCGAAGGATACCTCAAATCCGAAGCGTTGGGGGATCAGGCTTTTGAGCACCTCAAGCTGTATCTCTCCCATCACCCTGATCTGGATGCGCCCGAAGCGCTCGTTCCAGACTACATTAAGCTGAGGGTCCTCCTCTTCCAGTATTTTCAGCTTTTCAAGAGCTGTGTGGGGACTGATTTCCCTGGGCAGCTCCACGGAATATGTAAGCACCGGGGCAAGCACCGGCAAAGCAGAGGCTCCGGCTTCTCCGAGACCGTCTCCTGCGGATGTGAAGCTTATTCCCGTAACGGCACACACGCTTCCGGCATCCGCCTGCTCCACCGCACTAAACTTCTCGCCGGAGTAAATCCTGATCTGGCTGACCTTTTCACCGTTAATGTTCTTGTCGCTACGGAGTATCTCACGCACCCGCAGACTTCCCCCCGTAACTTTAAGGAAGGTCAGCCTTCTGCCCTGCTTATCCTCAGAAATCTTAAACACCCTTCCGGAAAAGCTGTCGCCGTAATCAGGCATGACAGTATATTCCGACAGGACCTCAAGAAAGCTGTCCACTCCCTCTGTTTTTAGCGCAGAACCAAAAAGGCAGGGAAACACCCTGCGCTCACGGACGGCCTTCACTATATCATCATGTGCTACCCTATCACTGCTGTAATACTGATCCAGAAGCTCGTCGCCGCACTCTGCTATCCTCTCATAAAATTCAGCCCCTGACCTCTCTGTAAAGTCAACGCAGTTCTCGCTCAGTCTTGCCCTGAGCTGAAGCATTATCTGACTCTGATCCGCCCCGGGCAGGTCCATTTTGTTGACAAAGATAAAGCAGGGCACCCTGTATCTCTGCAAAAGCCTCCACAGGGTGAGAGTATGGCTCTGCACGCCGTCAGTACCGCTGACAACCAGCACGGCATAGTCCAGCACCTGCAATGTGCGCTCCGTCTCTGCGGAAAAATCAACATGTCCCGGAGTGTCAAGAAGGGTTATCTGAGTATCTCCATATTCAAGCATTGCCTGCTTGGAAAAAATAGTGATACCTCTCTCCCTCTCAAGAGAAAAGGTATCAAGAAAAGAATCTCCGTGATCCACCCTGCCCAGCCTTCTGATATTGCCTGAGCAATAAAGCATGGCCTCAGAAAGAGTGGTCTTTCCGGAATCCACATGGGCAAGTATCCCTATGACAAGCTTTTTCATCAATTCACTTCCTTTTTTCCCGTCCCCGCTCAGAACAACGCCTGGATAATGAGCATCGCAGTCACACCCGGCACTCCCAGCAGCGCCGCCCCAGAAACACTCAGCCTGCTGACTGGAAGTCCTACGCCTGTGAGCGGAGACAACAGATTAATCACAGTCAATGCGGCAATGCCGGGCATCAGACTCAGCAGAGTGCCCCTTAGCGGACGTCTGTCCTTAGATATGACCTTTAATACCAGAGTAACAACGATTCCGGCGGCTATGATGATCCAAAAGACCTGATCCGACACTTACAATCCCCCGTATGTTTTTGTAAAGCTTATGCTCTCACGAGGGAAAATATGACTATTGCTCAGGTCTGTCCCTGTCGGTTATCTTATAGCACAGAATCATCAGGCTGTCGTTGAGATGGACATTTTCCACAACGATATCCTTAAACCTCATGGACAGGTCATAGTGGCTGAAATTCCAGTAATTCCTTATACCAAGGGCATAGAGCCTGTCCGCAAGCTGAGGTGCCGCACTTTTGGGCACACACAGTATGGCAGCGTCAATGCTGTTTTCCTGACAGAAGCTTTCAAGCTGTGCTGTGTCGCTAACCGTCAGCTCCCTGATCCTTTCACCGATCTTTTCCGGGTCGTTGTCAAAGATCCCTATAAGGTCAAAGCCCCTTGTCTCAAAGGCCATGTGTATCGCCACAGCCTTGCCAAGGTTTCCGGCGCCTATCAGTATTGATTTGTAGCGGTTATCAAGCCCCAATATGGAGCCTATTTCTTTATGCAGACCCTCAACGGAATATCCGTAGCCCTGCTGGCCGAAGCCGCCGAAGCAGTTGAGATCCTGCCTTATCTGAGACGCTGTCAGCCCCATTCTTTCTGAAAGCTCACGGGATGATATCCTCTTTACACCGTTTTCAAGAAGATCTCCAAGGAAGCGGTAATATCTGGGCAGCCTTCTGATGACCGGGGCCGCTATGTGATGGTTTTTTGGCATTGTATACACCTGCCGTTATATCATATTAATAAGAGTGCATTATGATTCCTGCCGGAATCAGGCTCTTTTTCTTATATATCAGAGGACTTCGTCCTCCGAACCACCTACAAGGGACTCCGTCCCTTGACCCTGCAAGCTTTTGAAAAAGCTTGACCAAAACTTGCGGCAAGCTGCCGCTCCCAATTTCGCGTTGATAGCTTTTCGGACTTGTAGCTTTTGTTTCCGCGAATTGATAATCAGCTGAGAACCGCGATCAGTTAAGTCGCAATTCAGTTTATCTGTCCCCCGACGACTGAAGATCGAAATCTATCGTACCTGTGGGGACACTGGCGTTTATTACCTTGATCGTAACACTGTCTCCGATAGAATACTTCTTTCCAGTGCGGCGGTCAACAGTGGATGCCGTTCCGTCAAACTCAAAAAAGGCGTGTTCGTCATCAACAAGACTCACAAAACCCTCTATGCCTGTTTCGAGGGCAACAAACAGACCCTTGTTAGTCACCCCTGAGACTATTCCCTGATGCACCTCGCCTATGTGGGAGGTCATATACTCTGCCGCATAGCACTTCTCGGCTTCCCTCTCGGCACGCATTGCCCTTAGCTCCCTGTCAGATGACATACGGGAGGATTCCCGTGCAAATTCGCCGTAGTGCTCCTGTATCCTGTCGATGGATACGCCACTTACCAGGTCTGTGAGTATGCGGTGTATGGAGGTGTCGGGATAACGTCTTATGGGGGATGTAAAATGGCAGTAATCCGCCAGAGACAGACCAAAATGACCCAGTGGCTCCGGAGCATATCTTGCCTTTGCCATGGTCCTCAGCACCTGAGTTGATATCAGCCTTGCATATTTTGTGCCCTTGGCCTTTTCGATAAGCTCACTGAGATCGGTCTGGTGAACACCCTCCTTGAGTCTCCTTGTCTGGAAGCCGCAGGCCGCAGCAAGCTCGGCGAGTGATTCAAGCCTGTCACTCTCCGGCGCCTCGTGTACCCTGTAGACAAAGGGTATAAGGGCGCTCTTTGCATAAAGTGCAGCCGCACGGTTGGCGGTAATCATAAACTGCTCGATAAGCTCCTCGGCCTCTCCACGTTCACGTTCGCTGACTCCGATGCAGACACCTCTCTCATCCAGCACGAAACGAAGCTCTGAGGTCTCGATCTCCAGCTCTCCCCGCTGCTTTGCCTTTGCCTTTAGTATTTCGGCAAGCTCCTGGCCGTCCCTGATGGCGCCAAGAACAGGAGAATATTTTGTCATCAGGCTCTCATCGGCACTGCCGTCGATTATGGCATTGACCTCAGAATATACGCCCCTGACCTTTGATTCTATCACGCTCTTTTCAAAGCGGTAATCCACCAGTTCGCCCTTTTTGTCAAGGGTCATTATGGCAGAAAATGTGAGCTTGGGCACTCCTGCATTGAGGGAACAGCAGCCGTTGGATATCTCCACAGGCAGCATGGGTATTACACGGTCGGCAAAATAAACAGACGTGCCCCTGTCCATGGCGGACTCGTCAAGCAAGCTTCCTTCCCTTACATAGTGGGAAACATCGGCAATGTGTACCCCAAGCTCCCAGCCGTTATCCGTTTTTTTAACGGAGATAGCGTCGTCAAGGTCCTTTGCGTCAGCTCCGTCAATAGTGAAGATAGCCTCATTACGCAGGTCAAGACGCCTTGCGATCTCTTCCTGGGTAATAGGCTCGGCGGCTCTCTTGGCTGCCTCGTGCTTTACGGGCACCGAAAACTTAACGGGAATCCCTGCAGCGTCAATGATCGCATCGGAGCAGATTTTAGCACTGTCAGCACGACCGTATATATGGATGACTCTCGCCTTGATCCTCTTGTCCTTTGGGTCATAGAGTATGGCGGCCTTGACCTTGTCGCCGTTTTTGCTTTTCAGCTCGCCGCCGGGCACGATCCTGAGGTGATAGGCAAAGCCGTTGTCCGGCATGACGTGAGCCTGACCCTTTTTGCCCTTTTCACGCTCGACCACGCCTGTTATGATGCGTGAGCCTTTTTCGAGTATCTTATCCACCTCGGCAGAAAGTCCCTTTTCGCCGTCGGTAATGTTTTTGAGCATAACAAGGTCTCCGGGCATGGCACCCTTGCTTGATCCCGCATGGATAAAAATATCGCTCATATCCTCGTCCTCCGGGTGTGCAAACAGGAACCAGCGGTTGACCCTGACCACGGTTGCCCTGACGCATCCGGCAATATCCGGCAGGGCGAGTTTCTTTCTTTTGATAATTACAAGCTGTCCCTTGGAATCAAGATAGGACACGGCATTGTTGAAATGCTCAGGATCCATTCCGGACTGAAGCAACAGCTCTGTTCTTTCCACCGGCTCGCTGTAGTGGGAAAGAAGCTCCAGTATCAGTTCATTATCTTCGTATCTCATTTATTCCTTCCTTAATTATTCTGTCATAAACAATATTCCTATAGTGCCGGGTCCGCAGTGTGAGGATATGGTGCAGCTTGCCTGCTCCACATAGATCTTCTTAAAGAAGTTCCTCTTTTCCACCTCGGACTTGACAATGTCCACATATTTCTGATCTATTCCCGCATGGGTGACAAATATCTTGTCGTCACGGATATTGTCAAACTCTGAGAGCTGATCGTTTACATACTCAACAAGCACCTTTTCAAGGGTACCTCTGTATTTCTTGCCCACGGTCATCGAGCCGTCCTTGTTATTGACCAAGATGCTGGGCTTTATCTTGAACAGGTTGGCCCCCAGCATGGCAAGGGTGGAGCAGCGTCCTCCCGCACGGAGATAGTCAAGCTTGTCTATCACAAAGCTTGAATGTACCTTTGGTGCAAGCTCCTTGAGCTTTGCGGCAATCTGAGGAGCCTCCATGCCGTTTTTGATCATCTCAGCCGCCTCTAAAACAAGATGACCCTGACCTGAGGAAAGGTTGCAGGAATCCACCGGATAAAGGTGCCCGAGGATTGAAGCTGCCGTCACACAATTCTGATGTGATGAGGATATAGCCGAACCGAGGTTGATATGGATGACGTCATTGCCGGCCTCCACAAGGGGACGGAAAAAATTCACATATTCCTGAGTGTTGATTGCGGCGGTCTTGGGAAGCCTGCCTGTTGCCCGGAAATTAGCATATATCTCGTCCGGAGTAATATTCACGCCGTCATCATAGCTTTTTTCTCCGAGGATAATGTGCATTGGAAACAGATGCGCCCCTGTGCTTTTGAGAAGCTCTCCCGATACATCAAGTGTACTGTCTGCGCTGAGTATGATCTTTGACATTGCATTGCACTCCAATCGTTCTATACTTTAATTTTTTGCTGATGACCTTTCAGTCTTCACTGTCAGGTCTTGTTTATCTGGCTCTTTTTTTCTGCTGTCTGATATCGCTTCCCACAAAGACTATCCTTTCGAGAGTTCCGATGATACGGGACAAGATCCTCATATCATATTTTTTCTCCAGATCCGGCACTGAAAGGTTAGTGCTTATTATGGTGGGCTTTGAAACGATCATTCTTGTATTGATGATATTATGTATTGCCGACACGGTAAAACGGGATGTAAATTCCGTGCCAAGGTCGTCTATTATCAGCAGGTCACAGTCGGCTAAAAGCTGCTCTGTGGAGCTTTGCCCTCCGCTGCGGTAATAATCAAAGCTCTCATGGCTGAGCTTGGTCATAAGGGTCGGAGCCGATGTATATATGACGCCGAAGCCGGAGTCTATCAGCTCTTTAGCGATGGCCAGGGAAAGATGGGTCTTGCCAAGGCCGGGCGCTCCCTGAAAAAGCAAGCTGTTGGAGGATGAAGAAAAGTTTCTTGCGTATGCCCTGCACCTGGAAAGCACCCTCGACATCTGTGTGTATTGACTGATTCCGCTTTCACCGTCGGAGGGCGATTTGCTGTAGTATTCGAGGCTGAAATCATCAAAGCTTGAAAGGGACAGGGGTGACATACTGTTGAGCTGATCGTATGAGATCTGACGGAGCAGAGTTTTCATACATGTGCACATTTTGCCGTCAACATAGCCGTGATCCCCGCATTTGTCACACCTGTGCCAGAGATCAAGGTAGTTTTCGGGAAATCCGAAGCCTTTCACTATCCCTGCAAGCTCCTTTTGGAGAGCAAGATTCTGATCCCTCAGGGATTCCAGCCTTGCCCTGCGGTCCGCCCCCCCAAGTATTGCTCTGGCAGCAGCCACTGAGGTGCGGGCTATCATCCTCTCTATCTCCTCTGCCCTTGGTGAACGGGCAAAAAGTATGCTTCTGCGCTTTTCCAGCTCGGTCTCAGACGCCATGCGTCTCTTTTCAAGCTCCTTTTCGGCAGTCTCAATGATTTCAGGTGAATAACTCATGCTTCATCCCACTCCTCGCCCAGCATTCCGGTTTTTTCATATTCGGAAATATCGTATGCAGGCTTAAAGCCTGTTTCTTCCTTTTTCTGCTTTCGTGTGCTGCTCTCCGCCTGCTTCATCCTGCTTAGCTGATCCATAGTCTTGATACCGGAATTATACCATCTATGAAGTATAGAGTTTGCATACTTGGCATAATACGCTCCCTTTGTGTCCACGCAGGCCTCATAGGCGGCTCTTATGAGTTCATCACTGAAATGCCACTGCTCTATCCAAAGCTCAGCATAGCCTATTTCCTTTTCCGTGGGAGAATGAGGCTCTGCACCGATTATCCTCTGGACACGTCTTGCGGCAGTGTTGCCTGCCGTCAGGCGCATGATCCTTTTTTCGGCAGCGTCAAGGGTAAAGACTTCATCCTCGGCCCAGGAAATCGCCATCTTTTCTATAAAGCGCATATTCGTCTTGCCAATGCCCGCAGCGTATTGCAGCAGCATGAGAATTACCTCAACAGGCAGACCGTCATATTCATGTATCAGAAGGAGGGTCTGCTTGTCGTTGTTGCTCGTTATCCTTCCAAAAATCTCGTCCGCAGACTGCATCAGGCAGGCAACGGCAGGGTCGTTTTTCATCCTTTGGTTGAGATATTTTACATCGGGCTTTTCAGGTCTGGAGAGTGCCCTCTTGTGCTTATCAGGCTCTTCCGTCTTTTCCTGCTCCGAAGATGAGACGGTCTCTTCCCCCGGGGCTTCCGTAGCCGGTGATTCCTTTACGGCTGAATCCTGCTTCTCCCCCGGCACAAAGGGCGCAGGTTTTATCTCCCCCTCACACATCGAGACTATTCCCGTCTGCACCCAATACTGCATACTGTCCCTTACATCGGCTTCGTGCATCGACAGTGCCTTTGATATATCTCCGATTTCAAAGCTCTCCCCGGCGTGGCGGAGCATCCACAGCATAACCTTCAGCTGGGCAGCTCCCGCAAGCCTGAGATGTTTATCCACAATGTCGGCAGGAACGACAAAAACTCTGTTCCACGCCCCGAGATCAAAACGATAATCCATTTCTTCCTCCGCTATTTTCTTCTTTCTCAATTATATCACAAATCAGGAGAAAAATTAATCCCGACAATAAAAAATAACAAATTTATTCCGATCAGTCTTAAATTCCGGCATTATCACTCAATGCAAGCTCTTTTGCACAGGCAAGAAGCCTCTCCCTGTCATTTTCAAGCTCGCCGTCTATCACAAAATCAAGCATTTTCCTGAGTATCATACCTACCTGTCTGCCGTCCCTTACTCCAAGTGACATAATGTCCCTTCCGTTTATCCTGAGCATACCGAGACTGTATGCAGAGCCCTTTTCCAGCTCCTCATCATACAGACGCCTCAGCTCGCTGATGTATTCAAGCTTTTCCTTGCGCCGAAACTCACTCTGTCCCATGGCATCTGCCCTTTTCAGCTTTAACAGCTCCGGAAAAAGCTCCTCTCCCAGCTCGCTGAGGAACCGCCTTACATATTTCGGTTCAGCGGGCGGTCTTTTGTCATGCAGCCGCACCAAAAGACAAACCGTATTGATGGTTTTATTATCATATTTAAGCCTTCTGAGCACATCTGCAGCAATCCTTTCGCTTACATCAGGGTGACCGTGAAAGTGCCCTGTTCCGTCAGGAGAAACTGTAAAGCATTCCGGCTTGCCAATGTCGTGAAAAAATGCAGTTAACCTCAGAATCCTGTCTTCAGGTGAAAAGGAAATCACCTTTACAGTGTGTTCCCAGACATCATATACATGATGAGGGGTCTTTTGCTCAAAGCCCACCATGGGAAGCAGCTCCGGTATAAAGACAGCTATCACGTCATAGTATTCGGAAAGCACCCTCTCGGCGTTTTTGCCCATAAGCAGCTTGTTAAACTCCGACGCGATCCTTTCGGCAGAGATGTTTTTAAGCAAATGGGCGTTTTTATGCACGGATAAAGCAGTCTCTTCATCAATGTCAAAGCCGAGAACAGAAGCAAATCTCAGTGTGCGCATTATCCTCAGACCGTCCTCACTGAACCTCTCATCCGGGTTACCCACGCACCTTATTATGCCCTTTTCGATGTCCTCAGCCCCGCCGAAAAGATCCACAAGCCCGTCCCGCTGGTTATAGGCAAGGGCATTTATGGTCAGGTCACGCCTTGCAAGATCCTCTCTCAGGTCACTCACAAAGCTCACCTGTCTTGGGTGGCGGTTATCATCATACACCCCGTCGGAGCGGAAGGTAGTGATCTCATAGTTCTCGTCGTCATACCTGACTGTAACAGTCCCGTGCTTCATGCCGTTTTCCACCAAATTCGGCTTGCCGAGCACCTCAAGGGTCTGCTGGGGCAATGCTGAGGTACAGATATCCCAGTCGGAAGGCACCTTGCCAATTATGCTGTCACGGACGCAGCCGCCAACGGCATAAGCGCTGTAGCCTGCGCCTATGAGCCTTTCGATTATATAGCTTACTCTTTTGGGAACGTCAATACTATGATCCATCTTTACCTTCCTTTAACAAAAAGCACCCTCAATGATAACATTGAAGATGCCCATTGTATCAATATGTATCTTATCCTATCAAGCTGCTGAGCTCTGAGTTGAAGCTTCCTTTGATGCCTCTGCTGATGTCTGAGTTGAAGCTTCCTTTGACGCTTCTGCTGATGTCTGAGCTGAAGCTTCCTTTGACGCCTCTGTTGAAGTCTGAGCTGAAGCTTCCTTTGACGCCTCTGTTGAAGTCTGAGCTGAAGCTTCCTTTGAAGCCTCTGTTGACGCCTGCTCTGAAGCCTCACCTGATGCCCGAGCCGAAGCCTCTGTTGAAGCCTCCGAAACTGTGGATGATGACTCAATGGTCTCCTGAGCCTTTTCTGCCTTAGGCTTGCCGGTAAGGCCGAAATAAGAGAGAGCATTCAGAACCACTACAAAGACGAAGAAAAGAATAGCACAAAACTTAGTGACCTTAGCAAACATTGCATCCGCAGTCTTTGCCTTACCTCTTTTTGTAAACGAATCAGCACCGCCTGTGATCGTTCCCAGACCTGCATCATGACCCTCCTGGAGGATGATAACAATGATCATCAGGACTGAAAGGATAAGAACGACAATACCTACGATAATCTGCCAAATTCCCATTTTTGAGAACCTCCTAAATGTAGCTTTAACAATACTTATCTATAATATCACACTATCTCTATAAAATCAAGATTTTTTTATATTTACTTCCTACAGAATAGTTATCTGATTTTTGTTGATTTTTCAGAATGTGATCTGCTCACCGGACTCTTCGGCGGCAGGAAACTGTCCCATGGCGGGAAGGTTCTTTGCCCTGTACCTGTCAGGAGAAACCAGCATTCCCTCCGTATATACACAGGCAGAGATTACCCTGTGTCCTTTGGTGAGCTTCATCAGTGCAACGCCCTGGGTCGCCCTGGAAGTCTTTGTGGCAAGGTCAGACGCCCTGAAAAGCAGCTTCCTGCCGGAGGATGATTTTATGAGTATCTCCGTGTCATCGTCGGGGACAAAGACCACAGCTGCCAGCTTGTCCTTATCGGAATATGCTCCCGTAAGCTTTTTGCGGTTGGTCTTTGTGGAATAGGCCTCAAGAGCGACCTTTACGGCCTTGCCGTTTTCAAAGAAGAAAAACACATAGCCGCTGTAGTCCTTTGTGGAGATCATATAGACTGCGTTCTCTCCCTCGTCAAAGCCCAGCTTTGAGGGAATGTAATCACCGAGGACGCTTGCCTTTGTGTCCGCAAACTGAGGTGTCCTCACCTTATACGCCTGCTGACGGTCGGAGAAGAACACAAGCTCGCTGTTGTTGGTAGTCTCTATGTGCTCTGTCACCTCATCCCCTTCCTTGAGCTTCTGCTCGCCGCCCATTCTCAGGGAAAGGGGTGTTATCTTCTTGAAGTAGCCCTCCTTGGTAAAGAACAGATTTACAGGATAATCCGGAACATCCTCCTCCTCCTCGTCCTCTACTATGTCATCCGCATAGATTATCATGCTCCTGCGGGGCTGGGCGTACTTTTTGATTATGTTTTCAAGCTCCTTGATGATGATAGCCTTGATCTTTTTATTGCTGCCGAGTATGGACTCCAGCTCCTCAATATCCTTTTCTAGCTGGGCAATGTCCTCCGTGTGCCTGAGGATATACTCTCTGTTAAGGTGCCTGAGCTTTATCTCCGCCACATACTCAGCCTGTATCTCGTCAATGTCAAAGCCCTGCATAAGGTTTGGCACCACCATGCTCTCTTCTTCGGTGCCTCGGATTATCCTGATGGCCTTGTCAATGTCAAGCAGGATCTTTTCAAGACCCCTGAGCAGATGCAGCCTGTCCTGCTTTTTGTGCAGGTCATAGTAAGTCCTTCTTCTTACGCACTCTATGCGGAATGCCGACCACTCGTTCAGCAGCTCCCGCACTCCGAGGACCCTGGGAGTCCCGGCTATCAGCACGTTGAAGTTGCAGGAGAAGGTGTCCTCAAGGGGGGTCATTTTGTAGAGCTTCTGCATGAGCTTGTCGGGGTTTACTCCACGCTTCAGGTCAATGGTGATCTTCAGTCCGTCTATGCCCGTCTCGTCACGGATATCGGCTATTTCTCTGATCTTGCTCTGCTTAACGAGATCGATGACCTTTTCGATGACAGCCTCGCAGGTAGTGGTCTGAGGTATGCTCAGTATATCAATGCAGTTAGCATACTTGTCGTAGGTATATCTTGCCCTGAGACGAATGCTGCCCCTGCCGGTGCTGTAGATATTCTCCATTGCCTGACGGTCATAGATTATCTGGGCTCCTCCGGTGAAATCAGGCGCAATGAGGGTGGACATAATGTCAAAGTCGGGGTCTTTGAGAAGTCCGATGGTAGTGCGGCAGACCTCCTCAAGGTTAAAGGAACATATCGAGCTTGCCATGCCCACGGCGATGCCTGTGTTAGCGTTTACCAGCACCGAGGGGAATGCCGCCGGAAGCAAGGTCGGCTCCTTGAGGGTATTGTCATAGTTGTCTACAAAATCCACCGTGTCCTTGTCTATGTCTCCAAAAAGCTCGCTGCATATCGGGTCAAGCTTTGCCTCGGTATATCTGGAGGCAGCCCATGCCATGTCACGGCTGTAAAACTTACCGAAATTGCCCTTGGAGTCAACAAACGGGTGCAGGAGAGCTTCATAGCCCCGGCTGAGTCTTACCATGGTGTCATAGATGGCGGCGTCTCCGTGGGGATTGAGCTTCATGGTCTGCCCCACAATATTTGCAGACTTTGTTCTTGCGGAGCTGAGCAGCCCCATCTTGTACATAGTGTAAAGAAGCTTCCTGTGGGAGGGTTTGAAGCCGTCTATTTCAGGGATAGCTCTTGACAGGATAATGCTCATTGCATAGGGCATGAAGTTGCCCTGGAGAGTCGAAGCGATATTTTCCTCCACTACCTCTCCGGCTCCGGCAATATAGCCCTGCAGCTTCGTCTGAGACTCTCTTTCGTTGCTTTTCTTTCTCTTTGCCATATTTTCTCTCCTAAGAAATATCATTCATCCTTCAGATCAAGGAACATCTTCACATGAGGGATGCCGTCCTCTAAAAACTCTCCGGACACCACCTCAAAGCCCTCCTTGGCATAGTAGCCTATAGCATAGCACTGAGCTTCAAGATATATCCCGGCTGCATTCAGCTTTTCCCTGGCAAAGACCACGCCCTCATGGAGTATCCTTCCTCCGAGTCCGCAGCCCCTTGCAGTGGTGACGACCCTGCCTATCTGAGCGATATTCTTGTCTATGTCACGCATAAACACCCTGAGACAGGCGGCAGCGCTGCCGTCCTCACGCTTGATAAATATATGGAAGCTCTCTTTGTCCTTGCCGTCAATGTCAAAATAGGGACAGTTTTGTTCCACCACAAAGACGGCCTCCCTTGCCCTGAGTATCTCATACAGCTCGTCATTGGAAAGCTCATCGAAATGCTTGATTATTATATCAGAAAAACCCATAATCCACCTCACAAGTATATTCCTGTCAATACTTATGAAACGTCCAGATCATCGATATACTTATAGCCGTTCTCGATAATGTAATCACGTCTCACCGCAAGATTGTCTCCCAGAAGAATATCAAACATCTCCGAGGTCCTTGCAGCATCGTCAGGCATAATCTTTATCAGCCTGCGGGTGGCGGGATTCATGGTGGTCAGGCTCATCATCTCAGGCTCGTTTTCACCTAATCCCTTTGAACGCTGGATGGTGTACTTTTTGTCTCCTATCTCCGAGAGAAACTTTTCTTTTTCCGCCTCGGTGTATGCAAAATAGACCTTATCCTTGGTATTGATCTCATACAGCGGCGACTCAGCAATAAACACCTTGCCCTCTTTTATCAGAGTTGGAGCAAGCCTGTATATCATGGTGAGCAGCAGTGTCCTGATGTGAAAGCCGTCAACGTCCGCATCGGTGCAGAATATGACCTTGTTCCATCTCAGCAGCTCAAGGTCAAAGGAGGAAAGCTCCTTGTTGGCCTTTGACTTGACCTCAACGCCGCAGCCCAGCACCTTGAGCAGGTCAGTGATGATCTCGCTTTTGAAAATCTTGTCATAATCCGCCTTCAGGCAGTTGAGTATCTTTCCCCTGATGGGAATGATAGCCTGAAAGTCAGGGTTCCTTGCCTGCTTACAGGCGCCCAGAGCCGAGTCGCCCTCCACAATGAACAGCTCCCTTTCGGATTTGTCCTTGCTGCGGCAGTCAACAAACTTTGCCACCCTGCCGGTCATGTCCATGCTTCCGGTAAGGGTCTTTTTTATGTTAAGGCGGGTTTTTTCGGCGCTCTCACGGCTCCTTTTGTTGATGAGCACCTGATTGCCTATCTTTTCTGCGTCCAGCTTGTTCTCAATGAAGTAGACCTCCAGCTGGTGGCGCAGGTATTCCGTCATGGCGTCCTGGATACCCTTGTTGGTGATAGCCTTCTTGGTCTGGTTTTCGTAGGAGGTAACGCTGGAGAAGGATGAAATAACTATTACCAGGCAGTCCCTGACGTCATCAAAGTTTATCTTGCTCTCGCTCTTGTTATATTTTCCGGTCTGCTTCAGATATGAGTCGATGGAATAGACAAAAGCGTTTTTGACCGCTCTTTCCGGTGCACCGCCATACTCCAGCCAGCTTGAATTGTGATAATATTCAGAGACGCTCACCTTGTTTGAAAAAGCAAGGGCTATGTTTATCTTGGTCTTGTAGGGCGGCTTGTCGTCACGGTCACTGACCATGCGCTCAGTCTGCCAGAGCTGTATCTGGGAGAGAGCGTCCTCACCCACCAGCTCCTTCACATGGTCATAGATGCCGTTTTGATAGCAAAACTCAGTGGTCTCGAATTGTCCATCCTTCTCTGAGCGGTAAATGAAGTTTATCCCTGCATTGACAACGGCCTGACGCTTGATGATATCAAGGTAATACTCATCAGGCACGTCGATGTCCGTAAAGACCTCAAGATCAGGCTTCCAGCGGATGCGGGTGCCGGTCTTTTTGCCGGTATACTGCTCACGCTTCAGTCCTCCGATGTTCTCACCCTTTTCAAAGTGCAGGGTAAAGCGGGTGCCGTCACGCCTGATGTCAACGTCCATATATTCCGAGGAATACTGGGTAGAGCATAGTCCGAGACCGTTAAGTCCCAGAGAAAACTCATAGCTCTCAGCCTCGCTGTTGTTGTATTTGCCGCCGGCATAAAGCTCGCAAAAAACCAGCTCCCAGTTGAAGCGTTCCTCGTTTTTGTTGTAATCAACAGGGATACCTCTTCCAAAATCCTCTATCTCAACGGAATTATCCTCATATCTTGTGACGATTATCTCCTTACCGTAGCCCTCTCTGGCTTCGTCGATGGAGTTGGAAAGTATCTCAAATATGGAATGTTCGCAGCCCTCTATGCCGTCAGAGCCGAAGATGACCGCAGGACGCTTCCTTACACGGTCAGCACCCTTGAGGGAGGTGATGCTTTCGTTTCCGTAGCTGCTTGGAGTGTTTTTTCGTGCCAATTCTTTATCCTCTTTTCATTGGGTTTTCATTTGCGGGCAAATCTGCTTATCACGTCCTCGAAATACCCGATTATCCAGTCCTCAAAGGTTCTTCCAAGGTATCTGGGCATATCAAGGTCATGGGAAAACTCTGATATCTCACCCTGCATATCTCCTGCGCAGATGAGCACAGGACAGAAGGAGCTGTCGGTATCGGCTATCTGTATCACGCCGTTGTAAAGCTCCCTGCGTCTTTCCTCATAGTCCGTGGGTCTCTCTCCGGGGCTGATCTCCGAAAGGGCAAGACAGGCGCTGTCCCATTTTGCCGGAGTAAGGGCAGAATCAAGCATCATAGGCTTGTCGCTTGAAAAGGAGAAGCTGTAGAAATCCTCCTCACAGCGCACCATGGAATAGGCTATGCTCCTGTTTGAGTGGGCGCAGAAGTTGCGAAGCTCCAGCTGTTCAAGAGAGAACATCCCAAAATCGGGACCTGCACCGCCGTTACCCACCTGAGTAAGAAATTCCACATAGCTCCGGGGCAGTGTAATGCTGTGCCTTGCCTCAAAGTCCCTGACCTGAGACAGCGTTGCTACAGGAGCAAACTCATACCTGTGCCGCTCAGAGCCGTATTGTCTGAATTCACTGTCCAGCTCCCTTGCCCTTGAAGCAAGCTCAAGCAGCTCCATAGCAAAGGTGGAGAGCTTTGGGAAGTCGTTTGTAAAGATGCTCCTGATGCTGTCAAGCCCGGTGATGCTGATTCCCTCAGCCTCACTGCGTATCATATCAAGACCTGTGATGTTTACATCCAAGTCTGTATTATCCGATATTTTTATGATTTTGTCAAGTCCGAGTATTTCTGACACCTTTGTTTCCCCCTTCAAAAGGCTGCTCTATCCCCTCAGCTCCTTTATCCTGTCACGCAGATAGGCGGCGTGTTCAAATTCAAGAAGCTTTGCGGCGGCCTTCATCTCCTTGGTGAGCTGCTCGATGAGCTTTTCCCTCTCGGCTCTTGTCAGCTTTTTCTTCGGAGCGGCGTCGTCCTTTGAATGGGTGGATATCTCTATGATGTCGCTTACCTTCTTTATGATGGTCTTGGGCGTGATGCCGTGCTCCTTGTTGTATTTCTCCTGGATAGCCCGCCTGCGCTCGGTCTCTGTTATTGCCTTCTCCATTGAGTCGGTCACCACGTCTGCATACATTATGACCTTGCCCTCAGAGTTTCTTGCGGCTCTGCCTATGGTCTGGATGAGAGATCTTTCGCTCCTGAGGAAGCCCTCCTTGTCGGCGTCGAGTATTGCCACAAGGGACACCTCCGGTATGTCAAGACCCTCCCTGAGCAGGTTGATGCCCACCAGCACGTCAAACTCTCCCAGTCTCAGGTCACGGATGATCTCCATTCTTTCGACAGTATCTATATCATGGTGCATATATCTGACCTTTATCCCCATTGTGGTTAAGTATTCCGTCAGATCCTCCGCCATCTTTTTTGTAAGGGTAGTGACAAGCACTCTCTGTTTTTTCTCGGTGCGCAGGTTGATCTCAGAGATAAGATCGTCCATCTGTCCCTCGGTGGGTCTGACACTTATCTCAGGATCAAGCAGACCTGTAGGTCTGATGACCTGCTCTGCTATTACCTGACTCTTCTCTTTTTCCAGATCCCCCGGCGTAGCGCTGACAAACACCGCCTGATTTATCCTCTGATAAAACTCGTCAAAATTCAGGGGCCTGTTGTCATAGGCTGAGGGCAGGCGGAAGCCAAACTCCACCAGGTTTTCCTTGCGGCCTCTGTCGCCTCCGTACATTCCCCTGACCTGAGGCAGGGTCACATGAGATTCATCCACAAAGAGCAGATAGTCCTTGGGGAAATAATCCAGAAGAGTATAGGGCGCTGAGCCGGGCTTCCTGCCGGAGAGCACCCTTGAATAGTTCTCAATACCTGTGCAGAAGCCGATCTCCCTGAGCATCTCCATGTCGTATCTTGTGCGCTGCTGTATTCTTTCGGCCTCCAGCAGCTTGCCCTTGTCTGTGAAGAATTTTACCCTCTGCTCAAGCTCCTGCTCGATCTCTGCAATGGCGATCTCCATCTTATCCCTGGGTACTATATAATGTGACGCCGGATAGATGGCAGCGTGTCTGACAGTGCCCTTCACCTTGCCGGTGACAGGCTCTACTTCGGCAATGCGGTCGATCTCATCCCCGAAGAATTCCACCCGTATGATAGTATCCGATGACGCCGCAGGAAAGATCTCCACCACGTCTCCCCTGACACGGAACCTGTTTCTTGACAGGTCAATGTCGTTCCTCTCATACTGCAGCTCCACAAGCTTCCTCAGCAGCTCATCCCTGGGCTTTACCATGCCTTCACGAAGGGAGATAACCATGGTGCGGTAGTCAATCGGGTTGCCGAGAGAGTAAATACAGGAAACGCTTGACACGATAATCACATCCCGCCGCTCAGAAAGGGCAAGGGTCGCAGAATGACGGAGCTTGTCTATCTCGTCGTTGATAGAGCTGTCCTTTTCTATATATGTGTCCGTAGTCGGGACGTAGGCCTCCGGCTGGTAGTAGTCGTAGTATGAGACAAAGTATTCCACCGCATTCTCCGGAAAAAAGTCCTTAAACTCCGTGCAGAGCTGTGCCGCCAGTGTCTTGTTGTGGGCGAGCACAAGGGTGGGGCGGTTGAGCCTTGCAATGATATTCGCCATAGTGAAGGTCTTGCCCGAACCGGTAACACCTAAAAGCGTCTGCTCCTTATTTCCCTTTTCGATGCTCCTCACCAGTGCGTCAATAGCCTGAGGCTGATCCCCTGTGGGCTTATAGTCCGAAACCAATCTGAAACCGTCCAACCTGATACCTCCTTATAAAGATCAAACATCACGTCTTTTCCTCAGGATAGAGCCTGCCGGAATTACTACGTCTGTGTTTATGGTAAGCTTCTGCATTGCGTGGGGTGCCGACTCAATAGGCTCCCCCTTGTCGTTGAACATATTATCGGCTTTGAATTCAAAGGGTATGCCGCTGGGCGGAAGTATATCCAGGGTGTCACCGAGGAAGAACCTGTTCCTCTGGGTAAGATAAGCCGTGCCGTCCCTGTAGTCCTCACAAACCGCCACAACCTCGTATTTGCGGATGTAGCCCCCGTCAGAGGTGCTCTGTCCTGGCTCTCCGCCGTAGAAAAAACCCGTGTTATATGCCCGGTGGCTGACCTTTTCCAGCTCCTCCTTTATCCATGGCGCAAGCTTCCAGCTGTCGCCCTGAGCGTAATAGTCATCCAGTGCGTGTCTGTAGGCGTTTGTGGTGACGGCAACGTAATATGCGGCCTTGGCCCTGCCCTCTATCTTCAAACTCTTCACTCCTGCTTTGAGCAGGTCGTCGATATGCTCTATCATGCACAGGTCACGGGAATTATAAAGAAAGGTCCCGCCGTCCTCCTCCATCACAGGGAAGTATTGACCCTCACGGTGCTCTTCATAGAGATAATACTTCCAGCGGCAGGGCTGGGCACAGTCACCTCGGTTTGCGTCTCTGCCGGTGAGATAGCTTGAGATCAGGCACCTGCCGGAGAACGATACGCACATTGAGCCATGCACAAAGGTCTCTATTTCCAGCTTAGGATCGGTCTTTGCCCTAATGCCTGCGATATCCTCAAGGGTAAGCTCTCTTGCAAGCACCACCCTGGAAGCCCCCATATCATAAAGCATCCTGGCAGTCTGATAGTTGACGACTCCCGCCTGCGTTGACACATGACGCTCCACCTTGGGGGCATACTTTGCAGCCAGGGACATAACACCAAGGTCGGCAATAATAAAGGCATCGGCTCCGCAGTCTGCAACGGTCTCAAGAAACTCAGGCATGCGGTCTATCTCCTCATTCCTCGGAAGAGTGTTGCAGGTAACATAGACCTTTACCCCCTTGCTGTGAGCCTTGCTGACAGCAGTGCGCAGGTCGTCAGTATCAAAATTTGTCGGTGCGCTCCTCATCCCGAACTGCTTGCCTGCAAGATATATAGCATCCGCACCAAAATTCAGCGCATTATCAAAGCACTCCGCATCTCCTGCAGGAGAAAGAAGCTCCCCTTTGAACATTATTATCACCTTTTTCGTAAAAATATAAAATCAATCTGATTATATCATCAATGTACATATATTGCAATCTCAAAGTTATCCTCAGAACCCTGTGAAAGGCCGTTGTCTTTATTCATTACGATAGCAATAATGTGCGTTTATTTTTAATTATCTCATGTTTGTGAGCCTCGCCGTAATTTTTCATAATTTTCCATTAAATTATCAATAAGATTTCAATGAAATTTTTATAAAAAGGTTGCATTTTGTTTTTGTTTTGTGTAAAATGTATATAGTAAATTTTTATAGTGTATCATTAGTGTGATTCTATGATCGAATAACTAAAAAAGTGAGGGAAAATAAATGTCAAACAGACTATTTCAAGGTGTGATCCACCAGATGCGAGATACTATTGACCGTACCATAGGTGTAATTGATGAGACCTCGGTAGTTATTGCCTGCAGTGAGCTTGGCAAGATCGGTGAAGTTAATGAACACATCACCTCCGAGATGCTTACCTCGACTGCTCCCTTCGTGCTTAACGGTTACACATACAGATCCTTCGGAAACAAGCCGAGAGGAGAGTATGCTGTCTTTGTTGCCGGTAACGACTATGCTGCCCAGAAGTATGCGGCTATCCTCGCTATCTCTCTCGGAAGCATCAAGCAGTATTATGATGAGAAGTATGACAGGGGCAATTTTATCAAAAATGTTATACTTGATAATATCCTTCCCGGTGATATCTACCTCAAATCAAGAGAGCTGCGCTTCAATGCCGATGTCACGAGAGTATGCTTCCTTATAAAGATATCTACCAAGACGGATATTTCTGCTTATGATGTTATACAAAACCTTTTCCCCGACAAGACAAAGGATTTCGTCATCAATATCAACGAGACCGATATCGCTCTTGTCAAAGAGATAAAGAATGACACTGATTCCAAGGATCTTGAAAAGCTTGCAAGCTCCATAGTGGATACCCTTTCCGGAGAGTTTTACACTCACTGCGTCATCGGTATCGGCACTCCCGTAACAGGCATCAAGGATCTTGCCCGTTCCTTTAAGGAGGCTCAGGTCGCACTTGAAGTCGGCAAGGTATTCGACACAGAGCGCACCATCATCAGCTATGACAATCTTGGTATTGCAAGACTTGTATATCAGCTTCCCACCACCCTCTGCGATATGTTCCTCAAGGAGGTATTCAAGAGAGGCTCCATCGAATCTCTCGATCAGGAAACACTCTTCACTATTCAGCGTTTCTTTGAGAACAACCTGAATGTTTCCGAGACATCAAGAAAGCTCTTCGTCCACAGAAACACCCTGGTTTACAGACTTGAGAAGATCAAGAAGCTCACAGGTCTCGATCTCAGAGAGTTTGAGGACGCTATCGTATTTAAGGTAGCCCTCATGGTCAAGAAGTATCTTTCATCAAACCCCATCAAATACTGATATATAAACAAACAGCAAAGCTTCCGTATCCTCGTGGTACGGAAGCTTTTTTATTAACCGGAATAATTTATGTGAAACAGCTTTTATACAATTCAGATCCTGCCCTTGCTAAGGCAGGCAAAACGCCTGAGATGTCAGGGGCAAAGCACCCGAACCCCCAAAGAGCTTCGCTGTCTGCGGACAGCGGCCAGGGGCTCTGAGTCTCACCTGTCGGCACCCCAAGGGCACTTGTTTCACTGCGCTCGGTCGGTGCTTCTGCTTCGCATAGGTGTCCGCTGGACACCCGCACCCCATGGACCCCGCAGTCTTTGAAAAGGCTGGCGAAACTTTTGTTTTTGTCTAATCTTTAAGTAGTATTAGAATCAGATATCCACTGTCATTCCCGTTGAAATGTAGCTGAGTCTTTTCATGTGTTTTTTCATGAATTGATACTGCTCCACCCCCGTACAGTGACAGCTGTAATAATCCGTGTCATACCTGTCAAGCATGAGAGATATCTCCTCAAGCTCCTTTCCCAAAGGAAGCTTTGACAGATGAAAGCCGCCTACCAGCACATCCGGCCTGAAATGCTCCTCAATGTTGTTTATTCCCCGGTGGGAACAGCCGCTTATCAGTATCCGCCTGCCCTTTTCCTCTGCAAGCAGATAGTGCTCGTGCCTGAAATCATCCGGTACAAGCTCACCATCGAGCATCATATTCAGTCCGAAGGAGCCGAGATCAAGAATGGACCTCATACCCTCACCGCTGTCAAGGGTCAGTCCTTCTCCGATATTTGTAACGCCCTGGGTAAAGACTATCCTGCCGCTGTCAAGAAGCTCACTGTCAAGGCCGATGTATTTTTCCTTGCCGTTGTAGTGCGGCTCAAAGGCGTATCTGCTCATATAGATCAATGCTTTGCCGTTAAGCTCCAGGAATCTTTTAAGACCGCCGCCGTGGTCATAGTGCCCATGGGACAGCACAGCAATATCTACCCCTGACAGGTCAACCCCCAGACTTGCGGCATTATCCGCAAAAAGACCGGACTGTCCCGAATCAAAAAGCACTCTCTGTCCGTTGGTCTCGATATAAAGGCTAAGACCATGCTCGCAAGGGAGATCGCACCCTGAAGTGTTTTCTGCAAGAACCGTGATCTTCATATCCATACCTCCCAAAAAAAGAATCCGGATCGGCAAGGCACCGACCCGGATCAGGTTTTATTATTTGCACAGCCAGATATGACTGCTGAGCGGCTCCATCTCGCTGCCGCCGCCGAAATCATGGGTCTTGCCGGTAACAAGATCATCAGCAAGACCATAGCCTGCATCAAAATGTGCAACATAAGGCTGATCGTCCGCATTGATAGCTACAAACACCCTCTGACCCTCAAAGTCACGCTGAATGACACACTGCTTGTTGGTCAGAACCGGTATCTTGATATCGCCGTAGCACAGAGCCTTGCACTCACGGTGAGCCTTGGCAAGCCTTCTGATGTGCTCGGTAAGCTCATTCTCCTGGGGTGCGTCAAAAGAGGGTCTCAGTGCCGGGTCGCCGTCCTTCTTCTCTGCCTTTGCGCCCCACTCGCTGCCATAGTAAACACAGGGAATGCCGGGCATTCCGAAAAGCATGGTATAGATCAGCGGCAGATGTGCAGGATTTGTCAGTATGCTTGCCACACGGGTTACATCGTGGTTATCGGCGAAGCACAGCAGGTGCAGACCTCTGTACATACACCACTGCTCCGGGCCGAAGCGGTTTTTGAGAGAATGGCATATCTCAAACATATTCATTGAGTTGAAGCTCGAGAACAGGCCCTTATAGCACTCATAGTTTGTTGCGGAATGGAGCATATCCTGGTTGACCCAGCGGGAGTAATCACCGTGGAGCAGCTCTCCTATGAGGAAGAAATCCTCCTTCAGGCCGTTTGTAAAGCTGCGCAGTCTCCTCAGGAAGTCAAAGTCCAGGCAATAAGCCACATCCAGACGAATGCCGTCTATGCCGAAGTAATCCACCCAGTATTTCACTGCATTGAGAAGATGATCCACCACTGCAGGATTCTTCAGGTTGAGCTTGACAAGGTCATAGTGACCCTCCCAGCCCTCATACCACAGGCCGTCATTATAGCCGCTGTTGCCGTCAAAGTTTATGTTGAACCAATCCTTATAGGGAGAGTTCCATTTTTTCTCGCACACGTCACGGAACTGCGGGAAGCCTCTGCCGACATGATTGAACACACCGTCCAGCACTACCTTTATTCCCTTTTCGTGAAGCTTGTCGCACACAAGCTTGAAATCCTCATTAGTGCCAAGTCTCGTGTCGATTTTGCAATAATCCCTTGTGTTATAGCCGTGGGTGTCGGATTCAAAGACCGGTGAAAAATATACAGCATTGCAGCCAAGCTTTGCAATGTGATCAGCCCAGTCGATCACCTTCAGTATCCTATGCTCCTGCACTCCGTCATTCTCGAAGGGTGCTCCGCAGAAGCCCAGCGGATATATCTGATAGAATACCGCTTCATAACCCCAGTTTCCCATTAATTATTCTTCCTTTCCTTTACTGTTTCGCTATGCGTCTGACCTGCAGACAGGTACCTTAAAAGCACTTCACTATAATACAATAATTATGCAGATTTGTCAATATCTAAATTATATATTTCTGATTTTTAGTCATTTATTACATTTTCTTAAAACAATAGAGCTGGTCTCAACAAAGACCAGCCCTGAATGATTATTCTTTTGTGTTACTGAGATGTATTGCATTGTCTCAGGGAACAAACCGCTGTGATAACCTTGACTGCATTGTTATTTGCCGGACAAATCGAAGGTCATCCTCAGAACATTGAATGTGCCCACACGTTTGTAGGATACCGAGGACGTGATCTGCTTTACAAGTGAAATACCCATGCCGCCGGTATCGTAATCCTCAAATTCCTTCTTGGGAATCTCTGCGGAAACAGGGTCAAAAGCAATTCCGTCGTCAAGCATCTCAACGCACAGGACATCATCTTCCAGCCGCCGACAGCAGAAAACCGACATGGTCGCCTCTGAATAATTGACTATGTTAGCAAATATTTCCTCACAGGCAAGTATAATCTGCATAAGGTTTCTGCATCCACCTGCTTCGCTCCTGAGAAGCCTTGTTATCCTCTCCATTTCTTCAAGCTCAGGCTTCAGGGTGAGCGTCTCCTCTGATGAGGTATAGAATGCTGACAGGATGGTGAGATCAT
This sequence comes from uncultured Ruminococcus sp., assembly GCA_902768825.1. Lineage (GTDB taxonomy): Bacteria > Bacillota > Clostridia > Oscillospirales > Acutalibacteraceae > UBA1213. Next base: position 15,346 of record CACXMR010000015.1, on the reverse strand, counting down.
CAAACTGCTCTCTTTCGCCGTAGAATTCCATGATAGAGTCCTTGAGCGCATTTACGGCCTGAGCGGCTCCCGATGAGCCTTCAAGTGCGCAGAGCAGCCTGTCCTCGCCATAGAAAACGTCGTCGGGATTTACGGCTTCGGTAACGCCGTCAGTATAAAGGACTATTCCCTCACCGGGTTTCAGAAGCATGGAGCCTTCCACTATTCCCGCATCCTCAAAGAGTCCCACAGTGATCCCGGGATCCGGTCTGTAATACTCCGCTTTGCCTGATATAATCACCGGCGCAGTATGTCCTGCATTTGCATAGCGCAAAAGACCGGTCATGGTATCCAGCTCAGCCACAAATACAGTGGCAAAAAGTCCCTCCGGATTTGTGGCGCAGATCTCGTCATTAACGATATTCAGGATGTCCGCCGGACCCATACCGCTGACCAGCTTTTCACGGATAGCGGTCTTGACCATTACCATAAACAGTGCCGCCGTAATGCCCTTGCCGGACACATCCCCCATCACCATGCAGAAATGGGTATCGTCCCGCATAAAGCAGTCATAGAAATCTCCGCCCACAAGCTTAGCCGGCTTTTCGATAGCACAGGCGCTGAGTCCCTTCTCGGAAATCTCCGTCCTTTCGGGAACAATGCCATACTGTATCCTTTCGGCTATTTCCATCTGGGTGTTGGTCTGCACCCTGTAGGTGGTAAGATCGTTGATGTTGTCGATATATTCCTTGATATCGTCCGACATCTTGTCAAAGGAATTGGCTATCTCTCCTATCTCATCATTCTTGGTCATGTTGAGACGTTCATCAGACAGATCACCGCCGTCTGCAAAGCTGTTCATCTTGGTTGAGATAGTTTTGATGGGCTTGAGAATCTTCCTCCTGATGATGAAAAGCAGTATCAGAAGGTTGACTATGAGTATAACTATAAATGGTATGCTCATAAGCAAAGCCCTGTTGATAACCTCGCCGTTAAGCTGGTCCACATCGAATTCTGCGGCAATAACCAGGCATTCATCCGGGTTTTCATCGTCCATCACAAGAGGATATGCCCAGCCGTAGGTCTTGCCGAAATCGTTGTCATCCTCCCAGAAGGTATTGTTGATCTTTCCGTGGGCAGCCGATATCATCGACTCCGGAATACTATCCATGTGGACGACAGTGCCGTATGGTCTTTCCTTTTCCAGCGTAACGTTCATTGCAGGATCAGATGAGACCACAAAAAGGTAGGTGATATTGCTTTTTTGCTCATCAAGGGATAAGAGATAAAGATACTTGAAGTCAAAGCTGTCACAGAGTGCCTGAAGCATTGCCTTACGCTTTTCAGAAAGCGGAGGATAGTAGCGTTCTGTAGGTTCATCAGTAGGAGGCGGCGCCAGAAGCAGCCCTGAGGAATAGATGTCGTTGACAATATTCGCAACAGTTTTTGCCTTGTCGGAGGAATCGCTGCGTATCTCATGCATTTTTCCTGCCATGCTCACCGACCAGCAGCTGATAAGAGTCACCACAGTGGAAATCACAAAGGCAGCTACCACAAAGGCAAGCACTGAACGCTTACGCTGCTTGCCTTTCTTTACAGCTTCAGCAGAAGCCTCAGCCGCTGATGGGGTGAGCTCCTGGCTTTTTTCCTGATCCTTGGCGTTAATATCCTTTTTCATAGCTTACTGCATATTGAGGCGGTTGTTAATGCCTGTCATCTTGAATATCTCCATAAGCTCAGGTGAAACATTCTTTACTATGAAGCTGTCCATCTTCTTGTGAATAGCGACTATCTGACGCAGACCGGCAGATGAGATATATTCGGTCTTTGCAAGGTCAAGTGTCAGCTCCTTCACTTCAGCGGGAAGCTCACTGACTGCGGCTCCCAGCTCAGGAGCAGTCTTTGTATCAAGCCAGCCCTCAAGTGAAATAACAGCAGTGGTTCCGTTAACGGTTTTTTCAATATTCATACTAAATCGCTCCTTTATTTTTTTGTCCCGATGAGTTCCTTCTTATAAACACCGAGAGTCGGAACATAATCGTTACCTACACCAATATCATACCACATACCATAGGATTTGTCACTAAGAAACATCGCTTAATACATATATTTATCATCTTTTTTCTTCAATGCAAAGCAAAAGGGACGCCGCTGTGCGCTCGTCCCTATATAGTCATTATTCATTTTTGGGCTGAGGATTCTCGATAGCCTCGGTGTGTATCGTGGTCTTGTCCGCCCTGCCCTGTATCACCTCATGCTTCTGGTTCCTGAACACAAGCTTCAGGAGAATCGGGCAAAGGATAGATGACACAACAATGAGCAAGATCGTCGGCACAAGCGGATCGATGCCAACGAGGGTCTTTCCGTCGTAACAGATAAGACTCTGACCCGTTGCATAAATGGCAAGTGCAACCTCTCCCCTCGCTATCATGCCGCAGCCGATGGTAAGAGACTCCCTGCCGCTATACTTAAAGGGCTTTGCCACCAGGGCGCAGCCGCCGATCTTTCCGATAACGCCAAGCAGAACAAATACCAGAGCAAACACCAGCTCGGAGCTTCTGAAGCTGCTGAAATCGGCGCTGATCCCGATATAGGCAAAGAATATCGGTGTAAAGATCATGTATCCGCTGATGACTACCTTCCTGTCAACGAAGGAAGTATCCTTTAGTCCGCTGAGCATAAGACCTGCCATGTAAGCGCCGGTTATTGCTGCCACTCCGAAGAGCTTCTCTGCAAAGAAAGCATAGAAAAAGCACATTGCAAGGGCAAAGATACCTGTCCTGCGCTTGTGGGGGTATCTTTTTGTCATGTATTTGAAGAATATCCTGAGGATTATGCCAAGACCAATAGTAAAGACGAAGAAGCCCGCAGCCTTGAGCAGAGTCATGCCCACGTCTCCGCCGCCGCCGATAGCGGTAACGATGCTCAGCAGGATAATGCCCATAACGTCGTCGATGATAGCGGCACTCAGCACCGTCGTTCCGACCCTTGTGTTGAGCTTGCCCAGCTCCTTGAGGGTCTCGACTGTGATGCCCACACTGGTGGCGGATAATATCATGCCCACAAACAGGGCGTTCATGATCTTTTCCTGGGTCATGTCGCCACCCATAAAGAGCATTGCCGCTCCGGTGCCCAGCGCCACCGGCACCAGCACTCCCGCAAGGGCTATGAAGGTTGCCGCAAGCCCGCTGCTTTTCAGCTCTTGGAAGTCAGTCTCCAGTCCGCTGGAAAACAGGATAAACACCACACCTATCTGCGAAAAGCTTTTCAGCACATCCAGCTCCACCGCATTTGGGACTACCAGACCCTTAAATGAACCAAGTCCAAGCTGTCCCACTATAGCAGGGCCTATCAGAAGTCCCGCTATTATCATACCAACCACCTGAGGCAGACCTAACTTTCGTGTGATGATGCCGAAGAGCTTAGTAAAAAGCAGTATCATCGCACAATAGTAGAGAATATTTATTACCTCAAACTCCATTGCATAACCATCCCCCTTTAGTTCCGAAAGCTATTCTACTACTTTATAATATGTTTGTCAATCAGAAGCGACCTTTACTGACGCAAAAGCAAGAGCCGATCCCATCAGGACCGGCTCGTAAAGCTTATTGGTTTTCTGTATTAAACAGCCATTTTCTGCTGTTGTCGTTGGCTATATGCTCTACTGTGACATTGCTGCTTCCTACCGTCTCAAAATTGCGGTAGTTGACCACCATGTGGCTGCCATCGGCAAGCTGATAAACGCTTTGGAGGCTTTGGGAGTATGTACCAGATGCCTCCCATCTTACGGTCATATCCGGCGCTCCTGCATATTCGTTGAACATTTCAACCAGACGATCAGCGTCCTTTCTGCTGAAAAACCATTCGGTATCGTCGCTGTCATCTACAGCATAAATCTTTTTGAACTCCTCTATACATTCCTCCGCCTCCAGGAGCGTAATCGGGGGCTGTGTCCTGCTTATCTTTCCCAATGCCTGGGCAAGCCTGAGGTCAAGCTTAGCCTGTTCTCCTCCGCCGTTTCTGCCGTAGAAGGAGAAGCTTCTGAGCATACCGTACTCTGCTATGGACTCGTTGTCAAGCTGAGGATTTTCGGTTATCACACTCTTCATCTGATCTATGATATAGTACTTTACCAAACTGGCAGGATAAGGCTTTTTCAGCTCTGACGCCCAGTTTGTAATCCATTCCAGAGAATTATCACTGTAACCAGCTGCTTCGCACATTTTTGTAACATACTCGATAAGCTCGTCCGTAAGCTCCGGCAGTGAGCTCCATATCTCCTCGGCTCTCTTCTCTGCACTGCCTTTGTTAAAGTCCGTCAGCGTGTCGTTGTCATCCGGCTTGCCATGCAGCTTATGGTCGTCATGCTCATATTCCTCATATTTTTCGATAATGAATATGGTCTCAGAATGATGATCGTCAATAGGATATGTGTAGACTCCAAAGGTTGCAAGGGATTTCACAAATAGACCTGTAGTCACCTTTACGGTAAAGGAAAGCTCCTTCTCAGCTATCTGCGACGGGTTTTCGATTTTGTATTCAAAGCCGTCAGGCATAACAAGAAACTTTAACTCATCCTTACTGTCAATGCCCTTTTTGTATACCTTTTGCAGGTTCTTGGACATAACTGCATTGTTTTCGGCAAGATAGTAGTATATTTCAGGCCCAACAAGGCACAGCTCCGGGTCATAGTTGAGGCCGTTTCCTCCGCCGACATATTTATATTTGCCTTCCGGCTTATCCGCCAACAGCGGCACACTGAAGGGCAGGGTATCACGCACATACTTGTGGACATACTCATCCCCCGTATTCAGCGGGTTTATCTTCATGGTTATGGGCTGCTGTGCGTTCAAGGAAATATAGGTCGGCTTTTTGCCTGCAAGCACATCATTGATATCACAGGTTTTGTATTCTGTCTTGCCTTCGGGATAGAATTTGTCACGGTTTTCATCGGTGATGACCACACCTCCGATGTCAACATAGCTCTCATTCTCAGACAGCTCAGCAACAAAGTCTGTGTTGTTTTCGGGCTTAATGTTGATTACAGCGTACATATATATTGCATTGTCCTTGACTGCATATAGCCTGATGACCGCTTCCTGATCCCAATAATCCTCCTGCATCGTAGGGTGCCACACACCCTTGAGCTGATCCCGTCCGAAGAAATACATTGCCGTATCCTGATTTCCTGAGTAATAATTTGCATTGTCAACGCCATTGTCAGCGGTAAGTGAACCGTGATCAGTCATTGCATCAATACGGTAGCCTTCCAGCGAAACCTGAAAGTGTATGCCGCCGTTATAGCCTTCTTTTTCTGGTGTATAGACGTTTCTGATGGTAACGGCTTTGTTTACGGCAAGGGGTATGGGCTGTTCAGGCCCGGCAAGATAGACAGTGCCCTCAATATAGTTGAACGTCTCCGGTGTGACATCGCTTGATATTGGCTCATCCTCAGACTGAGATCCGGAAGAATCCCCAGAGGCAGGCCTTGAGGTCTCGACCGAAGCATCGCCGGAAGCCGCGTCATCTGTGACTGCGGTATCTTTTGCGGGCACTGACAGCAGTATGACCAGAGCGGTACATAGCATTACCACCGCCGCAGCAGCCAGACTCCATTTCAGCAGGCTGCTTTTTACATTATCAGTTTTTTTAAATGAATAATTCTCCGCTTCAATTATGTATTCATCCTTAACTACATCCATGATATCTTCTGTTTTCATACCGACACCCCCTTTTCCCTAAGGTATTCCTTTAGTTGCTTCCTTATACGCGAGAGCCTTGTGCGAATGGCTCCCTCCTTCATGCCGCTGCGGCGTGAGAGCTGCTCATAGCTGTCCGAATACCAGTAGCGCCGCAAAAACAATACACGGTCATCGCTTTTTAATCCGGATAGGAAATCATTCACCGTATCCTTCACCAGCTTTGCATCGACCCTGTCCTCAGTTTCGTCCCTGCAGGGCAGCACCTCCGACAGCTCCTCAATGCACACACCGTGGTTACCCCTGCGCTTATGGGCATTTTCCCTTTCGGACTTTTTCAGCGCAAGATTCCGGACTATCCTCGACACATAAGCCTGCAGGGAAACAGGTCTCTCCGGTGGTATCCTGTTCCACACAGCAAGGCCCGTATCATTCACACATTCCTCCGCATCCTGTTTGCTGTTGAGGATGTTTTCGGCAATCCGGATGCAAAGATCGCCGTATTTTTCATTCAGCTCCCTGATTGCTTCCTCTGACCGGTCAAAGAACAGCTCTATTATCCTTTCATCCTCCATTTTATCGCCTCCCCCTGAGCCCTTTCTACTATAATAGTACGATTTTGTTTCGATTTGTTACATAAAAAGTAAAATTATTTTTTCTATCTCCGGAAACCTGCCAAAACAGGCACTTTTCGGCTTGACATTGCACCAAAAATGTTGTAAATTTTATCTGTGCGCTTATTTTATCGTAAAGCTCTGAAAAGGAATGATATATATATGAACCCAAATGATAGAAGAAACCGTTCTGACTTTGAACAGCAAAGGATATACGGACGTCCCCCACACCCCACGAAAAACAATCCCCAGCGACCGACTCCCTCTCACAGCGGCAGACCTCCCCAGGGCAGACCTCCTGTTAAAAAATCAGGCTCCGCTGACGATATCATGCGAAAGAGCTATCTTGAATATAAGAAGACACAGCGCCGCAGGAAAAAGACAATGATGATATCCGCAGTTGTGCTTGTGGCTATGCTTGCTGTGGTTGCCTTCGTTTTACTGAATATTTCCTGCACAGGCTCTGACAAAAAGGAATCACAGACCTCCGAAAGCACCGTTTCACAGCAGACCAGGGATGATAACGCAGAAGCATCCTCAGACACTGCCTTAGAAAGCGCAGCTCAGACCTCCCTGCAGTCCTCCTCAGAAATAAGTGAATCATCCGAAAAACCGGCAGATCAGCCCATGGAAAAGCCGGTCTATTACAATCCCCACAAATATACCCTCAATTATAACAGACTGTCTCAGGCTGTGCAGGATGAGCTGGATGCCACACTGACAACAAGCTATGTGGCACTCTATGACGCAACCGCAGACGAGATCATATATACAAACGACTTTAAAAAGAAGATCTACCCTGCAAGCACAACAAAGCTGCTCACAGCTATCACTGCAAGCAGCATTATCAAGGACCCGAAAACCGTTATCACCGTCGGTGATGAGATCAACCTCTGCGACTGGGAATCCAGCAAGGCATATATCCAGGAAGGAATGCAGCTCACCTTTGAGATGCTGATGGATGCGCTTCTGCTCCCCTCTGGCAACGACGCAGCCTATACCATGGCTGTAAATGCAGCACGAATCTATAAGAACGACAAGACGATCCCCAACGAAGAGGCTGTGAAGATCTTTATGGAGCTTGTTAACGACTGTGCCCAGCAGATCGGAGCTGTAAATACCCATTTTGTCACGCCTGACGGCTGGCATGACGATAACCACTACACCTCTGCTCACGACCTTGCTGTCATAGGCGACTTTGCAAAAACGATTCCCATTGTGAGGGATTCCTGTGCAAAGGCTTATGTTGAGTGGGACCTGATAAAGGGCGGCACCATCTCCTGGACAAATTCAAACAAGCTTATCCTCAGCGGTTCGGGCTATTATTCAAAATACAGCGACGGCATGAAAACAGGCTTTACGGATGAAGCGGGCACCTCAGTCGTAGCTTCCGCAACCATGGAGGGCCACACCTTCATAGCCGTAGCCATGAACGGTTACACTCTTTACACAAAGTATGAGGACTGCAACACCATGTTTAAGAAAGCTTTTGAGCTTTACGGTCTGAACTTCACCACAGAAAACGACTACGATCCGGAAGAGTGAGCGGCAAGCTGCCGCTCCCGATTTCGCAGGGTGCGCTTCACTGCGCTCCGCTTTGTGTACAGACCAAAACTGCACCCTCGCGGTTGTTACTATCTTCACGCGGACACTAAATTGTATGGTCAGAGTGAGTTTCATCGCGAAATTGGCTCCGGCGGCTCGCCGGCGGCGGCAAGCTGCCGCTCCCTTGTTCGCGGGGGCAGAAAATCTGATTTCTAAGTTGGCTGCTCGCGGCTGATAGTCTAACCAAGAACGACAACACAAAAGTTTCGCTCAAGCCTTTTCAAAGGCTTGCAGGGTGCAGGGACGGCGTCCCTGCTAAGGGGTTTGGGGAGCGAAGCTCACCAATGTATAAGATAAAAGCCTGATTCCGGCAGGAATCAGGCAATTTTCATGGCGCAAAGCTGCCCGCTTTGTGCTTACTTTCGTCAGCAGGATAATTCATCCAGGGGACGCAATAAGGGAGGCTCCCCTATCGGCTCGCCGTTCCCGACTTCGCAATGTATGTCATTGAGGAGATATGCTTCAATGTCCGCATGAAGATACTGAAGAACTATCAGCCGCTACCAGAAAGACTTGAAAAAACAAGTCCCGACACATCAGAAAAGTTTATTTCCTTGACGTCCTCGGCGGCGGCAATCGGATACTCTGCTATCTGCTTGCCGTCGCTTTCGTATACCAGCTTGCCTATGACGTCGCCTTTGCTGATGGGGGCTTCTACCTCGGCGGGAAGATAGACCTTTGCCTGAGCGGTGCTACCCTTGCCCTTTTGCAGCAGCAGTGAACCTACTTCTCCGGTAACGGTCCCCACAGAATCGGTCATGCCCTTCCTGACCGTGAGTGTGGTCATTGCTTCATCGGGTATTTCCGGTGTAAACATCATGTAACCCGCAAAGCCGCTGTCAAGAAGCTTGCGGGCATCACTAAACCTGTCGTTTCCGGTGCTGCAGCCCAAAACTACCGCTATTAGCTCCAGACCGTCACGCTTTGCAGTAGCTGTGATACAGCTTCCCGCCTGGGAGGTAGTCCCTGTTTTGAGACCTGTGATGCCGTTATAGCTCTTGAGCAGCTTGTTGGTATTCACTATCTGGGTCTTGCCGCCTCTCAGCTCGTCCATCCATATCCCTGTAAAATCAAGGATTCTGTCGTGCTTTAGCAGTTCTCTTGACATCAGTGCAACATCGTATGCGCTGGTAACATGACCCTCCTCGTCAAGTCCGTTGCAGTTTTTGAATACCGTATCCTTCATCCCCAGGGAAGCGGCCTTTTCGTTCATCTGACGGACAAATTCCTCCTCAGTGCCGCTGACAGCTTCTGCCAGTGCAACAGCAGCATCATTTGCACTTGCCACCACCGTAGCCTTTATCATATCCTCCACTGTCATGGTTTCTCCGGGCTCCAGCCAGATATCCGAGCCGCCCATGGACGCCGCATGAGCGGAAGCAGTCACCATTTCATCATAGCTCAGAGCGCCGCTGTCGATTGCCTCCATCACAAGGATCAGCGTCATTACCTTGGTTATGGAAGCGCAGGGTCTTATGCCGTGTGAGTCCTTCTCAAAGAGCACCTTACCTGTAGAGGCTTCCATCAGCACCGCAGATGGTGCGCTTAGATCATCCTCAGTAACGGCGATTACACGCATACCGGAAAAACTCAGCAGCGAGACAATGAGAGATAATGTCAACACAACAGAAATAGTCCTTAAATAATTCATACCGCACCTCCCGACATATCTGATAGATTATATGCCGGAAAAGTGCGGTATATTTTAGTTTTTTATCTTTTTTTTCTTGGCTCGGGCGGCTCCTCCGGTGCGTCCTCCTGTGCAAGGAATGCCTGTATCTCACGTTTCAGTCTCGCAACGGGCAGACCCACCACATTGTAGTAATCTCCCTTTATACCCTTGATAAACAGTGCGCCCTTGTTTTGTATGCCATAGCCTCCGGCTTTGTCATAGGGCTCGGAGGTCTTTATGTACTGCTCGATCTCCTCCTCTGACAAAGGATAGAACTCCACATCCGTTACCTCTGAGAAGCTTTTGAAGCGTCCTAAATGATAGAGGCAGCAGCCTGTAATCACCTGATGGGTCTTGCCTGAGAGCAGCTGCATCATTGCACGGGCGTCATTGGTGCTTCTTGGTTTGTTGAGTATCTTTCCTTCGATAATCACAGAGGTGTCACAGCCGATGATAAGAGCACTCTCACGGCCCCTTGAAATATTCTCCGCCTTCATGCAGGCAAGGTATTCCGGGCACCTGTCAACCGGAAGATCTCTTGGCACCAGCTCTCTGATATCCGAGGGAATGATCCTGAACTCATTGTAGATCAGGCTGAGCAGACCCTTTCTTCTTGGGGAAGCCGAAGCAAGTATGATATCCATAAAACCATCTCCCTTATGTATTTGATCCCAGAACATTTATTTTTCACTGAGCAGTCTCTTGTATATGTCACCTTTTTTGAAGCCCGTCAGCCTTGCGCTTTCCTTTGCGGCGTCCGAAGATGACAATCCGGTCTTAGCAAGCTCTTTAGCAGTAGCGACAGCATCATCAAGGGTACTGTCCGACCTTTCCGGTTCGGTGCTTCCCTCTATGACAAGCACTATCTCACCCTTCAGGCTGTCATCGCCGTATTTCTCTACAGCCTCTGCAAGTGTGGTGCGGATCACTTCCTCGTGTATCTTCGTCAGCTCCCTGACTATGGATATCCTTCTGTCGCCAAAATATTGCAGCATATCCCTCAGCGTTGCCGAAAGCTTATGAGGTGCCTCGTAAAACACCATGGTGCGCTTTTCGTGTATCAGAGAAATCAGATGATCCCTCCTGCCGGGCTTGTTTACGCTCAGAAAGCCCTCAAAGGCAAACCTTCCGGTGGGCAGTCCGGATATGGCAAGTGCCGATGCAAGAGCAGTAGGTCCGGGCACTGCACAGACGGTTATGCCTCTGTCGGCGCAAAGCCTGACAAGCTGTTCTCCGGGGTCAGAGATACAGGGCATTCCCGCATCCGTGACGATAGCGCAGTCCTCACCCTGCTCTATGCGGCTGCATATCTCGTCTCCTCTTTCCTGAGTATTATACTTATGATAGCTGACCATCGGTGTATTGATACCGAATTTGTTAAGCAGCTTGATAGTCACTCTCGTGTCCTCTGCGGCAATAAAATCCACCTGTGAAAGTGTCTCAATGGCTCTCGGCGAAAAATCCGAAAGATTGCCTATAGGCGTACCTACTACATACAGCTTTCCTGACATTTAAAGATAATCCTCCTTATACGCCCCGTAGATTGCTATCATCTCATCCGAAAGATCCCCTGCAGGGTTTTCGATAAGCAATACAGGCTCGGTCCTCAGACCATTGGGGCGGCCTCCGCGTCTGCCCTCGATGAGGAAGAGCTTTGGTTCCTTTGTTGTCCTCTGCTGGACAAAGCGCAGCCTTTTGGGTTCAATGCCGTGCTGGCGCATTGAGCAAATAATATCGCACAGTCTCTCCGGGCGCTGGCAAAGGCACAGCCTTCCCGAATAATTCAGCAATCCCGCTGCGACCCTGATAATATCATCCATGGTGCAAGTAAACTCATGCCTTGCGATCTTGTGGGCCTCCTCAGGGTTAACGATCCCTGTGCCCGCTGCCTTGTATGGCGGGTTGCACACCACAAGGTCGTAGGATGAAAGCTCCACCTTGCCCCTGAGATCCAGCAGGTCCGAATGAAGCACACTTATCCTGTCCTCAAGGCAGTTAAGCTCAACGCTTCTTTTCAGCATCGAACAGGCTGATTCCTGGATATCCACAGCGGTAACATGGGCAGGCACTCCGTCACGGCTCCAGATAAGAGGTATTGCACCGCAGCCCGTGCCAAGCTCGCAGGCCTTATCCTTCCTTCCCGGAGACGAAAAATTTGCAAGCAGCACCGTGTCTGTGCCAAACCCGTGTTCCCTTGACACTATGACCCTGATCCCGCTCCCAAGAGGCTCTAACCTTTCGCCCGCATTAAGCATATAAATATCACTCCCAAACAGCCCTATTCCTTACAAAAGGATTATACCACAAAAGCACCTCCTCGTAAAGAACATTCTATCCGATTCACAAAAAACACTGTTTCTTGGGGGTCCTTTGGGGCTCTTTGGAGCTCTTTGGGGAAAACCCTTTTCCGGCGGAAAAAGGGTTATTCCCCAAACCCCTTTCCTAAAACCGCTGAGTTTTGGGGTGGAAATGGAGATATGAGTAACTTTATTCAAACCGCTGAGTTTTGAAATAGAGATGGGGATATTAGTAACTTTATTCAAGCCGCTGAGTTTTGAATTAGAGATGGAGATATGAGTAACTTTATTCAAACCGCTGAGTTTTGAGTTAGAGATGGGGTTAAAAGTGACATACCAAAACGCTGTCATTTATCAAAATGGGAATTACCTATGCTCCTTTATCGGCAAAATCCCGCCGATATCATAAAGCGGCTCATCCGACAGGCACAACAGACTGACACCGTGATCCCTTGCAAAGGACTTTATGTTAAGATAGTCGGGATGCATCGCAGCATTCCCGCTGAAGCAAAGAATATCCGGAGACAGCAGACCGCAGCAGCCTCCGATGAACCCGTAGCTGTAGCCGTCAAGCTCTATACCGCCGGGTGATATCCTGAGCACATCAATAAGATTATTCCTGCAAAGCTCATAAATCGACGGGTCGGCGGTTATCAGTGCGTCCTTGCCGATAACAGCCGCCGAACACCTTGCATAGCGTTGGTTAGTATGAAGGAGAGTGTATTTTTCCGCTTCGAGGGCTGACATAAGATCTTTGTCAGTCCTTTTTGTATCGCATAGCACCTTATCCCCTATTATGCACACATTCAGAGACGGGACAGCGGATGATACTGGGGCACAGGTCTTAATCAGCTCAAAGCCCTCTTCCTCCAATAACCTCCATGCCGAAGCGTCCCCGTTACCGGCACAAAAGATCCTCCTGCCTCCCGTATGGCAAAAGCTCATATCCGCATGGCTTGATTCAGCGCCGGAAATTCCCTCCAGACTCCAAGGGTCGATCCGCCTGACCCCCAGCCTTGAAAGCTCCTCGCTGACGCACTTTTTTATGCCCGACATGATAACAAGGCTGACCCTCCCAAAAGGAATGTTTGGCTGCCTTGTAAAAACCTCCTCCACACCTAACCCTCCAGTCAGTAGCTTCTCAGAGCCTCCACCGGATGCAGGGACGCAGCCTTCAGCGCAGGATAGATGCCAAAAATCACCCCTACAGCCAGTGAAAACAGTACCGTTGTAAGGATTATACCAATTTCGGGTATCAACGTCAAGCCGATAAGACCCGCTCCCACAAGGGACAGCGCAGTCCCCAGGACTATTCCGGCAGCAGCTCCAATCAGCGTCATCACAAGAGACTCCCACAGAAACTCGGTGATTATCATTTTTTTTGAAGCACCGAGAGCCTTTTTTATTCCTATCTCACGGGTGCGCTCCGTAACAGAGGCAAGCATCACATTCATAATACTCAGCCCAGCCACAAACAGCGAGACTATTCCCACACAGGTGAGCACTATGGTGAATATGTCAATAATGCTGTCTATGTTTTCCTTCTGGCGGGACAGATTGGTCACCATATAAGCGCCCTTCAGACCTGTCGTCCTCTCGATGGTCCTGATAACACTCGTCCCTGCCTCATCACTGTCAAAGCCCGGCTTTACCTTTACTGCTATCTGTGAAAAGTTTCCGGTGCCGAGACTTGCCTGGAGAGTGGTGTAGGGCACATACAAAAAGACAGGTATATAGCTTCCCATCATGTTTTCAAGTATGCCGCCGCCGGTTTTGACCACACCCACGATCTCATATTCACTGCCGGTGCCGCCGCTGTTTATGATTATTTTCCTGCCGGCAACGTTATCGCTGCCAAAGCAGTTTTGAGCGAGCTTCCTGTCGATGAGACAGCATTTTGAATATGATGATATGTCCGCAGAATTGATAAATCTCCCGTGAATAAGGCTGAGATTTATCATATCCTTTGCGCTTTTGTCAATGCCCCACAGATATACGGCGTTTTTTTCCTGACGGATATATGCGTCCGTGGACTCAAACATCAGCGGCATTGCGTATTCCACACAGGGAAGCCCGCTGATTGCCTCCAGCTCCTCCTGAGCAAGAGGAGCGGACTGGTTTTTTTGCATTATCGAAAGACCGCCCATTCCAAGCTGGTCGATCTCCGAGGAGAGAGCGCTGCTGCCGCACTGGCTGATATTATTGATTATTATTACCGAAGCGACTCCCACCATAATGCCAAAGAGAGTCAGCAGAGTCCTTGTTCTTTTCCTGAATAGTATCCGGATTGAGTTGAGAATCATGTCAATCATTTTCCTGCACCGTCCGTCTGGTTATTGTGACCTTATTGCCATCCGTCAGTCCCTCGCTGTTGTTTATGACAGCATCACCCTGAGAAAGCCCCTCAGAAATACCCGCACCGTTTTTGTATTCCTTTCCGATGGTGACATATCTTTTATGAGCCTTGTTCTTTATTGCAAGATAAACATAATCTCCCCCATCGTCGGAGCGCAGCAGCTCATAGGGCAGAACAATCACGTTTTCATCCGTAGACAGCTTTATGGTGCATGAGGCACTGTAGCCTGCTTTCAGCTCCTTGTCCCCCTTGTCAAGAGTCACAGTGACCTCCACAGTGGTCTCCTTTCCGGTAAGACCGCTTGTCACTGCGGCTTCATCCGCTATTTTTGTGACCTTCCCGCCGAATACCCTGTCAGGTATAGCATTAAACTTCACCTCAGCCTTTTGCCCTATGCTTATGCTGCCGATGTAGTTTTCACTGATATTCACAGGCACCTCAAGAGAGTTTTCCTCACTTATCTTCATTATCAGGGCGTTTTTTTCAAAGATCTCATCAGCTCCGAAGCTTATATCCGTGACACGGCCCTCTGCCTCTGAGACCACGGTTTCCAGCGAGCAGTGCTTTTTCAGCTCAGTCACAAGCTCCGAGGGGGATGCGTACATCGACGCAGCGCCAAAAACCGCTTCCAAGCCCCCAAGACCCGAATACTGAGAGAGCATTGCCGTATATGCTTCATCTATCTTGTAGAAGGAATAAAGCTCATCGCCTTTTTTGACGGCATCACCGTTGCTGACATTGACAGTCCCCATGATGCCCGCAGCCTTTGACCTCACCTGCTTACCGCTGCGATACTGCAGCCTGCCGCCGGCGGTGATAGTGTTGTCCACGCTGCGCTTTGACAGGATAGTGACCTCCACATCCGCACTTGTTCCCTTTATCATATAGCCCGACATTGTTATCACACCCACTATCAGGAGAGTTGACAACAATAAGTAAACATATTTCTTCATTTCACTCATCTCCCCTTTTAGTATTCATCATATTACATGAATTATCACAGCAAGCATAAAAAAGACGAATACATTTTTTGTCAGCAACACCTTTTTACCCTCAACAAGACCATATTGCATATTATTCCACGCTGTGATATAATCTATGTGTATTTTTTTGGAAGGAGTGAA
>CACXMR010000014.1 GCA_902768825.1 uncultured Ruminococcus sp. | reverse complement strand
CGGCGTGACGGGCTGATACTCACGGCTATGCTTTTACTTTCATGCTGTGTGTTGTGGGGCTGCATAACGGGAACGGGGGAGTATTACTATTTCCCGTGCATCAGCCCGGTTGAATGGGGATTTAGGGACATTATGACCTATGTGAGCTTTGCAGGCTTATGCCTGTGTCCACTCATAATTGATCTGAGGGAGGGCAGAAAATGGACTGCTACAAAATAAACGGACTCAACTTCCGTTATCCTGACGCAAAGGATATGGCATTAAAGGATATTTCCTTTACAGTGAGGGAGGGCGAATTTGTAACTGTCTGCGGTCTGTCGGGCTGTGGCAAGAGTACCCTGCTCCGTCAGCTCAAGACCTGCCTGCGCCCCTCAGGTGAAGCATCGGGGGAAGTGCTCTTTCAGGGCAGACCTCTTGATCAGACAGACACTAAGACACAGGCGGCTTCCATT
The DNA here is from genome assembly GCA_902768825.1 of uncultured Ruminococcus sp. GTDB lineage: Bacteria > Bacillota > Clostridia > Oscillospirales > Acutalibacteraceae > UBA1213. Next base: position 36,134 of record CACXMR010000014.1, on the reverse strand, counting down.
GGCTTTGTTTTTCAGTCGCCGGAGCACCAGTGCGTTACCGACAAGGTGTGGCACGAGCTTGCCTTCGGGCTTGAGAGCCTGGGACTTGACCAGAGCCTCATCAGGAGAAGGACTGCGGAAATGGCGGCATTCTTCGGCATGGAAAAATGGTTTGAGTCTGATGTTGAGGAGCTTTCGGGGGGCCAGCGGCAGATACTTGCTCTTGCGGGCGCAATGGTTATGCAGCCCTCTGTGCTGGTTCTTGACGAACCCACAGCCCAGCTTGACCCTGTGGCTTCATACGAGTTCATCTCTCTGCTCAAACGCATAAACACTGAGTTTTCCACCACTGTTATTATCAGCGAGCACAGCCTTGAGGAGGTGCTTCCCGTCAGTGACAGGCTGATCGTGCTTTCTGAGGGAAGGATCGTCAGCGACAGCACTCCTGGGGATGCTGTCCGCTGTCTCTATGGCACGGGAGATCCGGTATTTCTCTCCATGCCCGCCCCGGCAAGGGTATTTGAGTATGCTGACGGTTCGGATAAACAGGTGCCCTTGTCCTCATCCCAGGGCAAAAGGTGGCTGTCTGAGTTTTCAAAGTCCGGAGAAATAAAGCCACTGCCGGAGGAAGCACCTTCTTCGGTAAAAAAGCCCTTTATAAGCCTTCGTGATATCCATTACAGATACGAAAAGGGCGCCCCTGATGTGCTCAAGGGGCTGAGCCTTGACATAAACAGGGGAGAGTTCCTTGCGGTGCTTGGCGGCAACGGAGCCGGCAAGACCACCCTGCTTTCACTGCTTTGCGGCGAGTCAAGGCCGAAGCTTGGCAGGATATCCATTGACGGAAAGAAAATCAATGCTGTTGATCCGGTAGCCCACCGCATAGCCCTTTTGCCGCAGGAGCCTCAGTCTCTTTTTGTCCGTTCCACGCTGAGGGAGGAGCTTTATGACGCCTTTGTGGGGAGGAACAGGTCAAAGGATGAGCAGCAGGAGAAAATAAACAGGGTAGTATCCCTTTGCGGACTCAAAAAGCTGCTCGATATGCACCCCTTTGATCTTTCCGGCGGAGAGCAGCAGAAGGCGGCTCTTGCCAAGCTCCTGCTCACGGAGCCTGAAATACTTCTCCTTGACGAGCCGACAAAGGGACTTGACTGCTTTTTCAGGATGAGGCTTGCAGAGATAATCGATTCACTGACAAAAAGCGGCACCACCGTCATAGCCGTCAGCCATGACCTTGAATTCTGTGCCGCCCATGCAAAGCGCTGTGCACTGCTTTTTGACGGTGTGATAGTCAGTGCCGACACTCCCCGCAGGTTTTTTTCCAATAACGGCATCTACACCACCTGCGTTTCAAAGATGTCAAGAGGCATAATCACCACGGCAACGACCGTTCCGGAGCTTCTTGCAGTCCTTGATATAAATGACCGTGACCGGGAGCTGTATGACGATCTGAAAAAGCGCCGCATGGAGTCTGATGACAAACCACCAAAGCCTGACGACAAGCCTCCTCCTTCGTCAGTCACGCCCATGAGGAAAGTATTGTCATCCGCTTTTCTTGGGATCTTTGTGTTTTCGCTGTTTGTCTCTTCTGAGACGCTGAAGATCCCTTTTCTTGATCAGCAGAAGCTATGGGGCTTTGCCGCCCTGTTTATATCCGCCTGCGGCTTTATGTTCACTCTCGGAAGTGTCAAGGGCATTGCCGTCGCACCTGTGCGTGAAAGCCTTAAAAGCCGGTTGATCTCCGCCGGGTGTATTTTCATATTAGTGCCGCTGACGGTGCTATTCGGGGTATATATCCTTGACGATACCAGATATCTGTTTATTTCCCTTCTGGTTTTGCTGGAGAGCATAGTGCCCTTTTACATTATGTTTGAAAAGCGAAGCATCCGTGCCCGTGAGCTTGTCCTCATAGCAGTGATCTGTGCGCTGACCGTAGCCGGAAGAGCAGTATTCTATATGCTGCCGGAATGTAAGCCCGTCACTGCCATAGTCATTCTTTCGGGGGCGGCACTGGGGTGTGAATCCGGCTTTATGGTGGGCTCTGTCTCTATGCTTGCCTCAAATATATTCTTCGGTCAGGGCATCTGGACCCCCTGGCAGATGTTCACTATGGGACTGATAGGCTATCTGTCAGGGATTATCTTCCATCGGCGCCTGCTTCCTGCAAACAGGATGTCCCTTGCCCTGTGGGGGTTCCTTATGGCAATGCTGGTCTATGGCGGAATTATGAACCCATCTTCTCTGATCATGTCGGGGGTTCCCGTCACACCCGAAACCCTCGCCTCGGTCTATGCCCTGGGTCTGCCGCTTGATACCGTCCATGCCCTTGCCACTGCGGTTTTTCTGTCGGTGGGGGCTATGCCTATCCTCAGAAGGCTTGAACGCATAAAAAGAAAATACGACCTGATCCGATAATTTTTCCAAAAAAGTCAGTAATTATATATTTTCAATATCACCTGTATATGCTATAATATTAAGCGTGTACAGGTGGATTTTTTGAGTGATCCTGATAATCAAGTAAATGCATAAAACAATAAAGCTTCGCTCAACAATAAAGTTTCGCTCAAGCCTTTTCAAAGGCTTGCGAGGTCCATGGGGCAGAGCCCCTGGTCGCTGTCCGCAGACAGCGAAACTCTTTGGGGGTCAGGGGGCTTCGTCCATGACATCTTAGGCGGTTTTCCTGACCTTGGAAAGGGCAGGCTATAAATTGATTCATACATTATTGATACAAGTATGGAATGCTCACAGATCATGTTATTCACCTGTTGTATCAGGAAAAGAGGTGCCACAAATGCTTTTCATCCATTACCCTAAATGCACGACCTGCAAAAAGGCAGGGGCGTGGCTGAGGGAAAACAACATTGAATACACCGAAAGAAATATCAAGGAACAGAACCCGTCTGTTGAGGAGCTCAGGCTGTGGCTTGAAAAAAGCGGTCTGCCGCTGAAACGGTTCTTCAACACCAGCGGGGTGCTTTACAAGGAAATGCAGCTCAAGGACAAGCTTCCGGGGATGAATGAGGATGAGCAGCTGAGTCTCCTTGCCTCGGATGGTATGCTTGTCAAAAGACCTATAATCGTTACAGAGGACAGGGTGCTTGTCGGGTTTAAAGCCGACGAATGGGAAAAAGCCCTCATTTGATCCAAGGGGGAAATGCTATGAAGGATTTCTTGCCTATAACTAAGGCGGATATGCAGGCACGAGGGTGGGATCAGGTTGATTTTGTCTATGTCATAGGCGACGCCTATGTTGACCATCCGTCCTTTGGACCTGCCATAGTCAGCCGTGTGCTTGAAGCGGCAGGCTACAGAGTGGGCATAATTGCACAGCCCGACTGGAAGGACCCGGGAAGCATAGATGTGTTGGGCGAACCCAGACTTGGCTTCCTGATAAGTGCCGGAAACATGGATTCTATGGTAAACCACTACAGTGTGTCAAAAAAACGCCGTGCAAAGGACTTTTTTACTCCCAGCGGCGTCATGGGCAAGCGTCCGGATCATGCTACAGTGGTCTATGGCAATCTTATCCGCCGCACCTACAAGACCAAACCAATAATCATCGGCGGAATTGAGGCAAGTCTCAGGCGCATGGCTCATTATGATTACTGGGACGATAAGCTCAGGCGCTCCGTTTTGCTTGATTCTCAGGCGGATATACTTTCCTTTGGCATGGGGGAGCGCTCCATTGTCTGTATAGCTGATGCACTTGACAGCGGTATTCCCGTCAGTGATATTACTTTCGTAAAGGGTACGGTCTATAAAGCCAAAAACCTTGACAGACTTTCCGGGGATCATATCGTCCTTCCGTCATTTGCCGATCTGCAGAAGGACAAGCTCAACTATGCACGGAGCTTCTATATCCAGTATACGAACACCGACCCCTTCTCCGGCAAAGTGCTGTGCGAGCCCTACGATGACGTCTATGTTATACAAAACCCTATGTCCGAGCCGCTCACTCAGGAGGAGATGGACAGGGTGTATGCCCTGCCCTACATGAGGACATATCACCCCTGCTATGAGCAGGCGGGAGGTATAGATGCCATCAAGGAGGTCAAATTCAGCCTTATCAGCAACAGGGGATGCTTCGGCGGGTGTAGCTTCTGTGCCCTTACCTTCCATCAGGGGAGGATCATACAGACCCGCAGTCACGAGTCTATCATCAGCGAAGCAAAGGAGCTTATCAAAGACCCTGATTTCAAGGGCTATATCCATGACGTGGGAGGACCTACGGCAAACTTCCGCCACACATCATGTGAAAAACAGCTTAAATACGGAGTCTGTCCCAACAAGCAGTGCCTTTTTCCCAAGCCCTGCGCAAATCTCAGGGTGGACCACTCCGATTACCTGTCACTTCTGAGAAAGCTTCGGGAGCTTCCGGGAGTAAAGAAGGTATTTATCCGTTCGGGCATTCGATTTGACTATATCATGGCTGACCCGGACGATACATTTTTCCGTGAGATGTGCAAATATCACATCAGCGGTCAGCTGAAGGTCGCCCCGGAGCACGTTGCCGATGCAGTGCTCTCAAAGATGGGCAAGCCTGAAAACAGCGTTTATCGTGCCTTTTGCAAGAAATATGCACAGATAAACAAGTCTCTTGGCAAGCCCCAGTATCTCGTGCCATATCTTATGTCGTCCCATCCCGGCTCCACCATAAAGGAGGCAATTGCCCTTGCGGAGTATCTCAGGGATATAGGCTGCAGTCCGGAGCAGGTGCAGGATTTCTACCCGACGCCATCCACCATTTCGACCTGTATGTATTATACCGGCGTCGATCCCAGAACCATGCAGCCGGTATATGTAGCCCACGATCCCCATGAGAAGGCAATGCAAAGGGCACTGATACAATACAAGGAGCCTAAAAACTATGACCTTGTGCATGAGGCTCTGGTGAAGGCTCACCGCACTGATCTAATCGGCTTTGGCAAAAACTGCCTTATCCGCCCGAGAAACAAAAACGATGCTTCGCAGGTAAAGCCAAAGAAGCCCCTTACGGATGCCGAAAGGAAATACGGGATATCCTTTGAAAAATACGATATGATACAGGAAGCCGAAAGAAAGAGCGCCGTTAAAAAGAATAATAAAAAACGAGGCAGGAAATAGCTCCTGCGCAATATCACACTTATCTGAAGGAGGTGAGAGCTATGACAACAATGCTTTGGATATGGTGTGTAGTAATAGTTATTTCCGTGCTGCTGGAGGCAATGTCGCCTTTGCAGCTTACCTCTATCTGGGCGGGCGCCGGAGCAGTCGTCGCACTGATCCTGGAGCTTTGCGGGGTTGACATGACGATACAGATAGTGGTATTCTTTGTGGTGACAATACTGCTCATTATCCTGACCCGTCCCTTTGCAAAAAAGATGACAAGTTTCAAAAAGAGCGCCACCAATGCCGACATGAATATCGGCAAGCTTGGCAAGGTCACAAAGGTAGTTGACCCGGAGCTTGGCATTTTCAGAGTGCGGGTAGAAAACAACGACTGGTCGGCTGTAACTGAGGACAGGACTATCCCTGCGGTAGGCTCTGAAATAACGGTTCTGAGGATCGAGGGAGTAAAGCTGATAGTCAAGGCAGTTGAGGCCCCTGCAAAGACAGGCGATGACAAGGCTGTGTGATAGCTGTCGGTCATCAAAAACAGGTGCCGCCGGATGGCGGCGGAACAAACAAATGAAAAGAGGTAATTATTTATGTCACCGTTTCTTATCGGATTCATCATCGTCCTTGCGCTGATAATTCTTATACTCATCGCAAACATCAAGATCGTTCCCCAGGCTAACGCCTTTGTTATCGAGCGCTTCGGCGTTTACTACACCACCTGGCACACGGGCATTCACATGAAGGTCCCCTTTATGGACAGAATTGCCCGCAAGGTCTCCCTCAAGGAGCAGGTTGTAGACTTTGAGCCTCAGTCGGTTATCACAAGAGATAACGTGTCTATGCAGATCGACACGGTTGTTTACTATCAGATCACTGATTCCAAGCTCTATGCTTATGGTGTTGAGCGTCCGATCATGGCTATCGAGACTCTTTGTGCTACCACTCTCAGAAACATCATCGGTGAGCTGGAGCTTGATAACACACTCACTTCCCGTGACAAGATCAACGAGCGTATAAGAGAAATCCTTGACGAAGCTACCGATGCATGGGGCATCAAGGTAAAGCGTGTTGAGCTGAAGAATATCCTTCCTCCCCGTGAGATCCAGATCGCCATGGAGAAGCAGATGAAGGCAGAGCGTGAGAGACGTGCAAGAATCCTTGACGCAGAGGGTGAAAAGACAAGCCAGATCCTCGTAGCAGAGGGTCACAAGGAAGCCGCTATCCTGAGAGCTGAGGCTATCAAGGAAACAAAGATCCGTGAGGCACAGGGTGAAGCTGAGGCTATCATCGCAGTGCAGACGGCATTTGCAGATTCTCTCAGAATGTTGAACGAAGCAGCTCCCTCAGACAGAGTTATCGCCCTGAAGAGCCTCGAAACCTTTGCACAGGTGGCTGACGGCAGAGCAACAAAGATCATCATTCCCTCAGACCTTCAGAATATGGCAGGTCTTGCCACCGTACTCAAGGAGCTGGTGATTGACGGCAACGTAAACACCACGCCCAAGAACAAGAACGAAGAAACAAAATCAGGTTCTGTCACAGGTGTACCCAAGATGTCAGCTAAAGCCGTGAGCCAGGGTGTGCCCTCAGTGGGTGGCAACATTGGCACAGGTTTTGTGAGCAATGCCGGAGTTTCGCAGCCGGTAAACGCACAGGCTGATCTGAGAGCAAGGGCGCAGGCAACGCTCAACCAGAACGCACCGAGACAGTAAAGCGGGGTGCGCTTCACTGGGTTTCGCTCTGTGTAAGAGCTGAAAATGCACCCTCGCATCTGATAGTCTATCAAAGAACGACAACATAAAAGTTTTGCTCAAGCTTTTTCAAAAGCTTGCGGGTTCCAAGGGCAGAGCCCTTGGTCGCTGTCCGCAGACAGCGAAAAGCTCTATGCACAAGCGCCCCGAAGGGGGATGAATTGAAAAAAGCGTCCGGTGGACGGTTTTTTCAAGAGGGGGAGCCCTGCGCTTAAGGGCTCCCCCTACTTGCGGTTGAGAACCAGGTATTCCAAGCCGAAAGGCTTGCAGACGAACTTCCCGTACTGAACAAAAGAATTCGCTTTATCATAGAGAGCAACAGAATAGAGAGCGACAGAATAGAGAGCGACAGATAAGGACTGGTTCCATTCGGAATCAGTCCAGGTTTTTGTCTTTGGGTCATTTTTTGGGTCATTTTTAGAACGTCAGAGCTGCATTTTGCCTGATTCCTTCCGGAATCAGGCTGTAATCATATGAATCAGAGGGCTTTGCCCTCCGAACTACCCACGAGGGGCGCCGCCCCTCGACCCTGCAAGCTTTTGAAAAAGCTTGAGCAAAACTTTTGTGCTGTCGTCTTTCGGAGCTTGAGCAAAACTTTTGTGTTGTCGTCTCTGGAACAAAAATTTTTTCCCTGACAATAAAAAACACTTGCTTTTTTCTTGCGGGTGTGGTATAATTCTTTTCGCAAATCGCACGTCGGTCATATTCGTTAGGTGCGCATCATGGTGCGTTAATGATCGGACCGGCGGAGGATAAAAACCTAAGGAGGACAATAAAAATGGCATCAGTAGTATCAATGAAACAGCTTTTGGAAGCAGGCGTCCACTTCGGACACCAGACAAGAAGATGGAACCCTAAAATGGCTCCCTACATCTTCACAGAGAGAAACGGTATCTACATCATCGACCTGCAGAAGACCGTTAAGAAGCTTGAGGAGGCTTACAACTTCGTTCGTGAGCTTTCTACAGAGGGCAAGTCGGTTCTCTTCGTAGGCACAAAGAAGCAGGCTCAGGATTCCGTTAAGGAAGAGGCTCTCAGAGCAGGCGCTTACTATGTAAACGCAAGATGGCTCGGCGGTATGCTTACAAACTTCACCACAATCCGCCGCAGAATCGAGAGACTCAGACAGCTCCGTACAATGGAGACTGACGGTACCTTCGATCTTCTCCCCAAGAAGGAAGTAATCAAGCTTAACCTTGAGATCGAAAAGCTCGAGAAGTTCCTCGGCGGTATCAAGGATATGAAGGAGATCCCCGGCGCACTGTTCATCGTTGACCCCAGAAAGGAAAGAATCGCTGTAGCTGAGGCTAAGAAGCTTGGTATTCCGATCGTTGCTATCGTAGACACCAACTGCGACCCTGACGAGATCGACTATGTTATCCCCGGCAATGACGACGCTATCCGTGCCGTAAAGCTCATCTCCGGTGCTATCGCAAGCGCTATCATCGAAGGCAATGAGGGCAAGATGGGTGCAGCTGCCGCAGAGGAAAAGGAAAACGAGGAAGAGGCTGCTGAATAATATAGCATAACAGAATACCCGCATTCACTGCGGGTATTTTTCAAGAAAAAATATAAATCTACGGAGGTAAGTATCATGGCTTTTACAGCACAGGATGTTAAGACACTCAGAGAGAGAACAGGCTGCGGTATGATGGACTGCAAAAAGGCTCTCACACAGGCAGACGGAGATATGGAGAAGGCAATCGACGTGCTCAGAGAGCAGGGTCTCGCTAAGGCTGCAAAGAAGGCTTCAAGGATCGCTGCTGAGGGCGTAGCTTATGCACTCACAAATGATGACTGCACAGCAGGTGTTGCTATAGAGGTTAACGCAGAGACAGACTTCGTTGCAAAGAACGCTGAGTTCCAGGCATTTGTAAAGACTGTAGCTCTTACGGTTATGAACCAGAAGCCCGCTACTGTTGAGGAGCTCCTTACAGTTAAGGCTGACGGCATGGAGATGACAGTTGCAGAGCTGCTCCAGGAGAAGATCCAGACTATCGGTGAAAACATCGTTATCCGTCGTTTCGTTTCTTTTGAGGGCAGAGTTGCTACTTATATCCACATGGGCGGCAAGATCGCTGTTATGGTTAAGTTTGACACAGATGTAGAGCTCAGCGATGCATTCATGACCTACGCTAAGGATGTTGCTATGCAGATCGCTGCCGTTGCTCCTGCATACCTCAACAAGGACAAGGTTCCTGCAGAGGTGCTTGAGCACGAGAAGAAGATCATGACAGAGCAGGTTATGAACGAGGGCAAGCCTGAGGCTATCGCTCAGAAGATCGTTATGGGCAAGATCGGCAAGTACTATGAGGAAAACTGCCTTGTTGACCAGATCTTCGTCAAGGACAACAAGCTCAAGGTTAAGGACTATACAGCTCAGACAGCTAAGGCACTGGGCGGCAAGATCGAGATCGTTGACTTTGTACGTTTTGAGAAGGGCGAGGGCCTTGAGAAGCGTTCCGATGACTTTGCAGCAGAGGTTGCAAGCATGGTAAAATAATTGACGGGTAAGCTTTTGCTCATCGGTTGATTATGTATTATCCGGAGGATGACCAAAAACGGCCATCCTCTGTTTTTTTGTCTGGATGTCGCCGGTCCGGGTCAAGAAAAAATAAAAAATCGGAATAATGCTTTACTTTGGGAGTCGGATATAGTAAAATATAATAAATAATATAAGGGAACCGCTGAAATTGTCATGCCTTGATATAGGCAACCGATTAATTCAGTGTTTCCTATACTACAGGAGTGTGTGGATATTATGACGCCTAAATACAAAAGAGTACTGCTGAAGCTCAGCGGAGAATCCCTTGCGGGATCGGAAAAGCACGGCATAGACTTTGATACTGTGCTTCGTTTTTGTGAACCGATAAAGAAGCTCAATGAAATGGGTGTTGAGGTGGCAATCGTCGTCGGCGGCGGAAACTTCTGGCGTGGCCGTTCCAGCGGAAAGATGGACAGGACAAGAGCCGACCATATGGGAATGCTGGCAACTGCCATCAACGCTCTCGGAGTATGTGACGCACTGGAGCAGCTTGGACTTGAGGTAAGAGTCCAGACCGCCATTTCCATGCAGCAGGTGGCCGAGCCTTACATAAGAAACAGAGCAATCCGTCATCTCGAAAAGGGCAGGATACTCGTTTTTGGCTGCGGTACCGGCAACCCCTTCTTCTCAACCGACACAGCCGCATCTCTCAGGGCTGCGGAGATCGAGGCAGACATCATCCTCAAGGCTACTATGGTGGACGGTGTATATGACAGCGATCCCAAGACCAACCCCAATGCAAAGAAATATGACCGTATCTCCTTCCAGGAGGTGCTTAATAACGATCTGAAGGTAATGGACAGCACTGCTGCCGCTATCTGCAAGGACAATCATCTTCCTATCATGGTATTCAGCCTTGATAATCCCGACAATATAGTGGCTGCGGTCTGCGGCGAAAATGTGGGCACACTGGTGGAGCAGGACTGATCAAGGATATCCGGCTGTCAGAGCATGATCTGATAAATCAACAAATAATCACACGGAGGTAATTTTAATGGACACGCTTATAAAACACACAGGGGACAAAATGGATAAAACAGTGCAGCACCTGGAGACGGAGTATTCCGAGATCAGGGCGGGCAGAGCAAATCCTGCAGTTCTTGATAAGGTAAGGATAGATTATTACGGCACTCCCACTGCTATCAATCAGGTTGCGGCTGTCTCCGTAACTGAGGCAAGGACTCTCGTGATACAGCCCTGGGACGCTTCTGTTCTTCGCAAGATCGAGAAGGCAATCCAGACCTCTGACATCGGCATCAATCCCCAGAACGACGGAAAGATCATCAGAATGATTTTCCCGCCGCTGACGGAGGACAGACGTAAGGAGATAGTCAAGGATATATCCAAGATGGGAGAGGACGCTAAGGTGGCAGTCCGTTCCATTAGACGTGAATCTATGGAAAAGCTCAAGGCTATGAAGAAAAAGAGCGAGATCACGGAGGATGACCAGAAGATCGGTGAAAAGAAGATCCAGGATCTCACCGACAAGAACATCAAGACCATCGATAGTCTCACAGAAAAGAAGCAGAAGCAGATCATGGAGATCTGATCCTCTGCTAAAAACAAAGCGCAGCATCTGTCCTGCACCATAATGGAACGGCGCAGGACAGGTGTAGGGAAGCGCTGATTTGTTCAGTGGTTTAGCATAAGGAAAAACGGTAATGATCTGAGAAATGGCACAGGGGAGGCTCTGCGTTATTTCTCAGTTATTATTGAATGGGGTGGTACAATGGAAAATAAGAAGCAGCTTTATATTCCTCAGCACGTGGGCATAATAATGGATGGCAACGGCAGGTGGGCAAAGAAAAGGGGTCTGCCGAGATCAGTCGGTCATACCTACGGTGCAAAGACCTTCAAGAGCATCACAAGATATATCAGCAGGTGCGGTGTGAAATATCTTACCCTTTACGCTTTTTCTACTGAAAACTGGAAGCGTCCTCTGGAAGAGGTCAATGCGCTGATGAAGATTTTCCGCCAGTACCTTATCGACTCCCTGACGGATTTCAGAGAGGACGATATCAAGGTAAACTTCATAGGCGACAGATCGGCCTTTGCCAAGGATATCATCGACCTCATCAACGAGACCGAGGAGGTTGCCAAGGATAGAAAGGGTATGCAGCTCAATATCGCCATGAATTACGGCGGCAGGGATGAGATCCTGACAGCGGTTAAGGCTCTTTGCACAGAGGCAAGAGATAGCGGCCTTGATATTTCTTCCATCACCGAGGAGGATATCTCCCGCAGGCTCTATACCTCAGGTCAGCCCGACCCTGACCTCATAATCAGGACAGGCGGCGAGCACAGACTCAGCAACTTCATGCTCTATCAGGCTGCCTACGCAGAATTCTATTCCACCGACACCCTCTGGCCTGACTTTGATAACGATGAGTTTGACAAGGCTGTTCTTGAATTCAACAAGAGAAGCAGACGTTTCGGGGGTGTGTGAATGGCTAAACGGTTTCTTGCTGCTGCGATTTTCGTACCTCTGATATTTGCAGTGGTGTTTTTCGGAGTTTATGCGCCCGTGCTTTTTGACATCGCCGTTGCAATAATCTGCGCAGTGTCAGTGGGTGAGTTTGCAAATGCTGTTAAGTCTCTCAGGATCTTTCAGCTAAGCATACCTTCACTGCTCTTTGCGGCTTCATATCCCATACTGCTCACCTATGGCTATGCCATGCCCGCCTGCTTTGTTTATTCGGGCATTATGCTCTCAATGCTGGTTTTCTTCCACAGGAAAATAACCTACAAGGAGCTTGCATATACTTATTCCATGACAACGATAATCACCATTGCTTTGTCCACCATTGTTATGATAAAGAATATGTACCCCGACTATGCGGCGTTTTACTTTCTTATTACTCTCGGTCTGCCCTGGATGGCGGATATCGGTGCATTCTTTGCAGGCACCTTCCTTGGCAGGCACAAGCTTTGCCCTGAGATAAGCCCGAAAAAGACCGTAGAGGGCGCTGTGGGCGGCGTTATCTTTTGCATAGGAGCTACCTGTCTTGTGGCATGGCTGATCTTTCTTATCGGTTACCGTGACACTGCAAGGGTAGACTATCTCCACATCGGCAGCATGGCGTTTATCGGCTCGTTCCTGTCAATAGTAGGCGACCTGAGCTTTTCTATGATAAAGCGCAACTTCGGGATAAAGGATTACGGCTCTGTCCTTCCTGGCCATGGAGGGTTCCTTGACCGCTTCGACAGCGTGATCTTTGTGGCTCCGTTTATGTTTGTTTTCGTGACCTACTTTCCGTCGATTGTTAAGGTCTGAGCATCAGGGGGAGTTTTACGAAAAAGTTCACCGCTCTCGCCCGGCAAGCCGCCAGCGTGACGCTGGACCCCTGTTCGCGGTGAAAGTTGCTCGGGCGATAAACTTTTGTTTCTGCGAGACGATAGTGTTATCCGCGAGCGGTCAACTAAGAAATCAGGCGTTCTGCCAACGCGAACAGGGGAGCGCAGGCTCTGCGCCGTGCCCCTGTTCGCAATGAAAGTTGCTCTGAGCATATAATTCAGTGTCCGCGTGTTGATAATAAACTATGAATCGCGCAGGCGCAGTGAAACAAGTGCCCTTGGGGTGCTCTGCGTCTTTTGGGAGGCGATATTTTATGACAAAAAATATATCAGTTCTCGGTTCTACCGGGTCAATAGGCGTCCAGACTCTTGACGTTGCAAGGATGCACGGGATAAGGGTCAGCGCACTTACGGCAAATACCAGCATTGACCTGATAGAGCAACAGGCAAGAGAATTCAGACCACAGATGGTGGCGGTGCTGGATGAGGACAGCGCCAAAAAACTAAAGATAGCTCTTTCGGATACGGATATCGCCGTTTACGGCGGCGAGGAGGGCATACGTGAAGCCGCAAGGTGTGCTCAGGCTGATACTGTCGTGAACGCTATCGTCGGCATCGCAGGCCTGATGCCCACACTGGAGGCGGTCTCTGCCGGAAAAAACCTTGCCCTTGCCAATAAGGAAACTCTCGTGGCTGGCGGAAAGGTGGTCCGGGAGGCTATGAAAAAACACGGCACTAAGCTCTATCCCGTTGACAGCGAACATTCGGCGATTTTCCAGTGCCTGCAGGGATGCCCTGAGGGTGCACTCAAAAAGGTCATTCTTACCGCTTCCGGGGGTTCGTTTTATGGCAAAACCAGAGACCAGCTCAGGAATGTGACCGTCGAAGATGCCCTCAAGCACCCCAACTGGAGCATGGGCAGAAAAATAACCGTGGATTCTGCAACAATGATGAACAAGGGTCTGGAGGTCATCGAGGCTTCGTGGCTCTTTGAGGTGCCTGACGAACAAATAGATGTGCTTATCCACCGTGAAAGCATAATCCACTCCATGATACAGCTGAAGGATAACTCGGTCATCGCTCAGCTTGGCGTTCCCGACATGAGGATACCCATTCAGTATGCCCTTACATACCCTCAAAGGCTGGAATCGCCTGTAAAGGAGCTTGACTTGTCAGAAATAGCGACCCTTACCTTTGGCCGCCCTGACAACGAAACCTTTGAGTGCCTTGGGATTTGCCGTAAAGCTCTTCGCCTTGGCGGGCTTTATCCCACTGTGGCAAACGCCGCCAACGAGGCCGCTGTAGCCCTCTTCCTGGATGGCAGAATAGGCTTTTTGCAGATACCCGAATATGTAGGCAATGCTGTGGAGAGCTTTAGCGACAATAAAGAGGACTTTGACCTTGAGGATATCCTCACTGCCGACAGAGAGACCAGGGCAAGGATACTCACTTGATCTGCAAATTTTTTAGGAGATGATCCATATAGAAGGCGTATTACTTGTAATAATCGGAATACTTTTGTTTGAGCTGATTATCTTTTTGCATGAGCTGGGGCATTTCCTCACGGCAAAGAAATTTGGCGTGAAGGTAAATGAGTTTGCCCTTGGCATGGGCCCTAAGATAGTCAAATTCCAAAAGGGCGAGACCCTCTATTCTCTCAGGCTCTTTCCCATAGGCGGCTTCTGCTCCATGGAGGGCGAGGACGGCGAAAGCGAGGACAGCCGCTCCTTCGGGAAGAAAAAGGTCTGGCAGAGGATGATAATAGTCGTTGCAGGTGCTGTGATGAACATTCTGCTGGGCTTCCTGCTGATGATGATAACGCTGATTCCCACACAGCTTTTTGCCACCAGTACCATCGCAAGGTTTGCCGAGGTAAACACCAGCTCCGAATATCTGAAGGTGGGCGACGAGATAAAGTCCATCAACGGCTATGACATCTATACCTCAATGGACTATAATTTTGCCCTTGCCACCGCTAAGTCAAACGACATGAAGATCACTGTCAGGAGAGACGGAGAGACCCTCACTTTTGACCATGTGAAGTTCCCCACGACGAAAAACGATGATGGCAAAGAGATCATCCACCCCGACATCATAAGGCTGGGGGTGCATAACAATTTCGGGACCCTGATGCAGCAGACCTTTTTACAGACCTGCTCAACGGTCAGAATGGTCTGGGCAAGCCTGTTTGGTTTGATAACCGGTCAGTTTGGCTTCAACGAAATGGCGGGTCCCATCGGCATGACCTCGGCAGTTACCCAGGTGACGGCTGAGGGTCTGAAAAGCAGCTTCTGGGACGGTCTGACAAACCTGATTTTTATTATGATGGTCATTACCGTCAACCTCGGAGTGGTCAATCTGCTTCCTCTGCCGGCGCTGGACGGGGGCAGACTTGTTTTCCTGATTATCGAAGCCATCCGCAGGAAGCCTGTCAAGCCTGAGCATGAAGGCTGGGTGCACCTCATCGGCATGATTGCGCTGCTGCTGTTCATGGTGGTTATCTCCATTAACGATATAATAAAATTGTTCAACGGGTAGGAGAGATGAATATGGAAAGGCGCAAAACTAAAAAAATAGCAGTCGGCAAAACCTTTATCGGCGGGGATTCCGACATCACAGTGCAGTCTATGCTGAATGTCCCGTCTACGGACATAGAGGGCAGCGTCAGGCAGGCTGTTGCCCTCGAAAAGGCAGGCTGCGACATTATCCGCATTGCAGTGCCGGATATCGGGGCCGTAAGGCTCATCCCTGCCATCAAAAAAGAGGTCTCGGCGCCTATCGTTGCGGATATCCATTTCGACTATAGGATAGCTCTGGAGTCAGCCGCAGCAGGGGTTGACAAGATCAGGATAAACCCCGGCAATATCGGCTCCGAGGACAGGGTAAAGCAGGTTGCCGACGAGTGCAGGAGAAGAAACATCCCCATCCGCATAGGGGTGAATTCAGGCTCTCTTGAAAAGCACATCCTGCAAAAGTATGGCAAACCAACGCCCCAGGCGCTGTGTGACAGTGCGCTTTTCCATGCGTCACTTCTGGAAAAATTCGATTTTGACAATATAGTCCTGTCCATGAAATCCTCAAACGTGGCATTTATGAAGGAGGCCTATGAGCTTGCGGCAGAGCAGTGCAGCTATCCGCTCCATTTGGGAGTGACAGAGGCTGGCACAGAGCGCATGGGACTTATCAAATCCGCCGCCGGTATCGGCAGCCTGCTACTTGAGGGCATAGGAGATACTATCCGTGTGTCCCTGACCGATGAGCCGGTGAAGGAGGTCTATGCTGCAAAGGATATACTCAAGGCCATTGGTCTTGGAGGTGATGGGATAAGGTTTGTTTCCTGCCCCACCTGCGGAAGGACAAGGATAGACCTTATCAGCATAGCAAAACAGGCTGAGGAGCGGCTGAGAGACTGCAAAAAGAACATTACAGTAGCCATCATGGGCTGCGTAGTAAACGGTCCCGGAGAAGCGAGGGAGGCGGATATAGGCATTGCCGGCGGAGACGGAGCGGGCCTTATCTTCAAAAAGGGCGAGATACTCCGCAAGGTGCCGGAGGAGTCGCTTTTGGACGAGCTTATCAGGGAGATAGACCTGATGTAACAGTTTTCCTTGGCAAAAAAGGAGCTATGAGCGTAATAGAATGAACAGATTTTCAGACTTTTTCGGAAGATACGTTGATATCAGCAAGATCCCTCAGGAGCTGAGGGACAACGACATTACAAATGTAAGGATAGATTCAGGCAGCCGATCATTGGACGTCCATGTGAAGCTGCCTTCAATTCTCCCAAAGGAGCAGCTTTACGAAGCGGAAAGGCTGCTCTGTTCCAGTGTACTTGATCTGACCCAGTGCCATATCCATCCCCAGTATGCCCCTGAATTGTTTGACGAGAGCTACTTCCCGGAGCTTGCAAAGGAGCTGAAAAGGCGCTATGCAATTCTCAACGGCACCCTCAACGGTTCGACTGCCAGGCTCAGCGGCTCTGAACTGATAATCAACCTGACCCACGGCGGCAGGGACCTGATGCTTTCTCAGGATATGGACAAGAAGCTTTCCTCGCTTATCAGGGAGGAGTTTTCACTGAACCTCAGCATTGGCTTTGAGGGCGTGGTGAACATTGACTCCGACAGCCAGACCTACATAGAGCAGCAGAAGATCAACGAGGAAAAGGTATTGCGTGAAAAGCTCATCGAGGAGCAGGCGCAGTATGAGAGTATGATGCAGTCCGGCGCAGAGCGTAAGGAAAAATCGGCTAAGAAGACCCAGCCTGTGGCTGATGTTTCTTCCGAGATAGAGATAAGGGAGGGGCCGACCCTCAGTCCCTGCTGCATACCTTCCACCGCCTCGGCGATCTACGGCGGCAGCATCAAGGGGGAGATTACACCCCTCAGACAGCTCTCACCTGATTCGGGCAGGATGATCTTCTGGGGAGAGATATTTGCTATAGAGGTGCGGGACACAAGGGACGGAAAAAAGAAGATAATTTCTGTAAGTGTGACGGACTTTACAGGCTCAGTCACTGTAAAGATAATCGATGCAAACGAAAAATGCAAGGGTATACTTGAGCTGAAAAAGGGAGACTGCATACTTGTAAAGGGCGAGGCACAGCTTGACAAATATGACCATGACGTTACCGTAATGGCTTCGGCGGTATGTCGTGTGTCTGCCGCAAAGATCGTGGACAAGGCTCCGGTCAAGAGGGTGGAGCTTCATCTGCACACCAATATGTCGGCTATGGATGCTGTCACCAGTGCAGGCGATCTGGTAAAGAGAGCCTATTCCTGGGGTATGCCGGCTATAGCTATAACCGATCACGGTGTTGCCCAGGCATTCCCGGACGCTATGAACGCCTGCGACGATATCCACCGCAAGGGCGGGGATTTTAAGGTGATCTACGGAGTTGAAGCATATTTCATAAACGACGGTTCATCGGATTCCGTAGTGGGCGACTATCACAGACCACTTGACGGGGAATTTATCGTTTTTGACATAGAGACCACCGGCCTTTCTCCGCTGAAGGAGAGGATAACCGAGATCGGCGCCGTGCGCATGATAAACGGTGAAATCAGGGACACCTTTTCCACCTTTGTCGATCCGGAAAAGCCGATACCGCCCAAAATAACCGAGCTGACGGGCATTGATGATTCTATGGTAAAGGGCGCTCCGAGAGAGTCCGAGGCCGTGAGGATGTTCCTTAAATTCTGCGGAGACAAGCCCATGGTGGTAGCCCATAACGCATCCTTTGATACCTCATTTATCAAGGCTGTCTGCGAACGATGCTCCATACCTTATGAGGTTTCGCACATAGATACACTGGCAATATCCAGGGGACTCTATCCCCAGCTTGCCAAGCACAAGCTTGACGTGGTGGCAAAGCACCTCAAGCTTGGGGACTTTAACCACCACAGAGCCTGCGATGATGCAATGATGCTTGCAAAGATATTCCAGCAGATGATAAAGAAGCTGAGCGAGGAGTTCCGGATAGAGAATACCGCTGATATTGCCAAATTCCTGCCAAAGCCCAGCTACAAGACCTATAAGTATTACCATCAGATTCTCCTTGTAAAAAACCAGCTTGGACTGAAAAATCTCTACAAGCTCATATCGAAGTCCCATCTTGATTACTTTTACAAGCGGCCGCTGATTCCAAAATCCGAGCTTGTGAAGCTAAGGAACGGTCTGATAATAGGCAGTGCGTGTGAAGCGGGAGAGCTTTACAGGGCTATACTTGACGGAAAGAGCCGTGAGGAGCTGAAAAGCATTGCCGCCTTTTATGATTACCTTGAGATACAGCCTGTCGGCAACAATATGCACCTGGTAAGAGAGGGTAAGGTGAAGGACGTCGCTGCCCTGCAGGACATCAACCGCCTGATAGTCGATATCGGAGATGAGCTGCAGATGCCGGTAGTGGCGACCTGTGACGTGCATTTTATGGACCCGTACCAGAGCGAATACAGAAAGCTGCTGCTGACGGCTCAGGACTTTAGTGACGCCGACCAGCAGCCGCCCCTTTATTTCCGCAACACGGCGGAGATGCTCAGGGAGTTTGAATATCTCGGCAAGGAAAAGGCCTATGAGATAGTGGTGACTAACACCAATTATATTGCCGACATGGTGGAGAGCATCAGAGCAGTGCCAAAGGGTAACTTCCCGCCGTTTATTCCCGGAGCCGAGGAGGAGCTTACCAGCATCACATGGGAGAGGGCTAAGAAGCAATACGGCGACCCGCTGCCGGACATAGTGCGGGCAAGGATAGAGAAGGAGCTTAACTCCATTATCTCCAACGGATTCTCGGTGCTGTATATGACCGCTCAGAAGCTTGTGGCAAATTCCAATGAGCATGGATATCTTGTCGGCTCACGAGGCTCTGTCGGCTCATCCTTTGTTGCCACAATGTCGGGTATCTCTGAGGTAAACCCACTTTGTCCCCACTATGTTTGCCCCAAGTGCTGCAATTCCGAGTTTTTCACCGACGGCAGCTACGGGTCGGGCTTTGACCTGCCGCCCAAAAACTGTCCCAACTGCGGCACAGAGTATCTTCGTGACGGGCACGACATTCCCTTTGAGACCTTCCTTGGATTCAAGGGAGACAAGACCCCTGATATCGACCTGAATTTTGCCGGAGAGTACCAGAACCGCTCCCACAGATACACGGAGGTCCTTTTCGGAAAGGAAAACGTGTTCAAGGCAGGCACCATAGCTACGGTTGCGGAAAAGACAGCCATAGGATATGTGCGCAAATACGCCGAAAAGACAGGCGTTACCATAAATAAGGCCGAGGAAATGCGGCTTGCCACCGGCTGTACCGGTGTGCGCAGAACCACAGGCCAGCATCCCGGAGGAATGGTTGTCATCCCCAGAATGAACGATGTTTACGAGTTTTGCCCCATACAGCATCCCGCAAATGACCAGAAAACCGACAACCTGACCACCCATTTTGACTTCCATTCCATCCACGATACGGTGTGCAAGCTGGACGAGCTTGGTCACGATGTGCCGACCATCTACCGCTATCTTGAGGAATACACCGGCATTGACGTTATGAATATTTCCATGAGCGACCCTGAGGTAATGTCCCTCTTTACCTCTACCAAGGCTCTCGGCGTTGAGCCGGATGATATAGATTCCCTGACGGGCACGTTTTCACTGCCTGAGGTGGGCACATCCTTTGTGCGCCAGATGCTCATTGACACCCAGCCAAAGACCTTTTCGGACCTGCTGCAGGTTTCGGGTCTGTCCCACGGCACTGACGTATGGATCGGCAATGCTTCTGAGCTTATCGCCAAGAATATCTGCACCATATCTGAGGTCATAGGCACGAGAGACAACATCATGGTCTATCTGATGCACAAGGGTCTGGAGCCTGACATGGCATTCAAGATCATGGAGATCGTCCGAAAGGGCAAGGCCACCAAGCTTCTGACCGAGGATCACATCAAGGCTATGAAGGAGCACGATGTGCCCCAGTGGTATATCGACTCCTGCATGAAGATCAAGTATATGTTCCCGAAGGCTCATGCGGCGGCATACATGATAGCCACCCTGAGACTTGGCTGGTACAAGGTTCACAGGGCAAAGGAATACTATGCCGCATACTTTACGGTGAGAAGCGATGATTTTGATGCACTTCTGGTCTGCAAGGGCAGGAGCGCCGTCAGGAGCAAGATGCAGGACATCAATTCAAGGATCGCAAGGAAGGAAGCCACCGCTAAGGAGGTATCCTCCTATGCGACTCTCCAGATAGTAAACGAGATGCTTGCAAGGGGTATCGGTGTATTGCCGGTTGATATTTACAAGTCAGATGCAAGGAAGTTCCTTGTAGAGGGCGACAAGATCAGGCTGCCTTTTTCTTCCCTCTCAGGAGTAGGCGAAGCTGCTGCCATCGGTCTTGCCCAGGCAAGGGAGGAAGGAGAGTTTACTTCCATTGAGGATTTCCGTCAGAGGGCGAAGGTCTCCAAAACAATAATCGAGATGCTCAGAGAAATAAACGCCTTTTCCGGTCTCCCCGAAACCAGCCAGCTCACCTTCATGTAATCCGGCGCCAGCGTGACGGCGGCAAGCTGCCGCTCCCCTGTTCGCGTTGGCAGAACGCCTGATTTCTTAGTTGACCGCTCGCGGATAACACTATCGTCTCGCGGAAACAAAAGTTTATCGCCCGAGTAACTTTCATTGCGAATTGGCACCGGCGGCTCGCCGGGCGCGGGGGCAGTTAAACAGACTTGTTACTGCACCCTCGCAGATGTAACTTTCTTTACGCGGACACTGAATTATATGCTCAGAGCAACTTTCAGCGCGAACAGCGTTCTCGGGGGCGTTGTGGGGAAAATATTACAATTGGTGTACTATAAATAATACTATTGGTTGCTTGATATAGGAAGAAAAGTGTGATATAATATTGTGTAATGACTTAGTAGAGGATGTGGCACACGATGGAAAATGAAAAAAACGAGATAGTAAACGTTCCTGTTCTCCCACTTCGGGGGCTCGTGATATTTCCCGGATCAATACTGCATTTCGACGTAGCAAGGAAAAAGTCCATCAATGCGCTGACTGCGGCTATGGATAACTATAACCAAAGCATACTGATAACCGCTCAGAAGGATTCCTCCGAAAACGAACCTGATACGGATGATTATTACAGTATCGGCGTCTTTGCAAGGATCCTCCAGATAGCAAAGATATCCGATAATGTGATGCGTGTGGTTGTAAAGGGTGCCTACAGAGCCGAGGCAAAGGAATTTATCAACGGCAGGCTCTATACCACCGCAAAGGTGTATAAACCGGAAACGATTCGTGCGGCTGAAGGTCTTGAGACTGAGGCAAAGATCAACCTCATAAAGGAAATGTTTAACGAGTATTCCATTATCAACGGCCACGTCCCACAGGATATGTACCTTACAGTCTACGAGATGAAGGACGCAGGCAAGCTTGCGGATTTTGTGGCTGACAATATTATCAGGGACTACCGCAAAAAGCAGGAGATACTTGAAATGCTTGATGAGACCGAGCGCCTTGACAAGGTGACGGAAATGCTCGGCTATGAGAATGACCTGCTCATGATGGAGGAGAAGATCTCCGAAAAGACCAAGATGGGCATGGACGATAACCAGAAAGAGTATTACCTCAGAGAACGCATAAAGGCTATCCGTGATGAGCTGGGAGAGGGCGAGGAGACTGACTCCGAGGTTTTGGAGTATAAGGATAAGATCCAGGCGCTCTGCACTACTGACGAAAACAAGGAACGCCTTATGAAGGAGCTTCAGAAGCTTGAAAAGATGATGTCAAGCTCTGCCGAGGCAAACGTGGTCAGGAATTATCTCGACGCCTGCCTTGAGCTTCCCTGGGGAATTTATACAAAGGAAAAGACCGACATCAAAAAGATCAATGCTCACCTGGAAAAGAACCATTACGGACTCAAAAAGGTAAAGGAGACCGTTGTGGAGGCTCTTGCGGTGAGGAAGCTCAACCCTGACATCAACGGTCAGATACTCTGCCTTGTGGGACCACCCGGTGTGGGCAAGACCTCTATCGCAAAGTCCATCGCTGAGTCTACCGGCAGAAAGTATCAGCGTATTGCATTGGGCGGCATACATGACGAGGCGGAGATCAGAGGTCACAGAAGGACCTATATCGGTTCTATGATGGGTCGTGTGATGAATGCTGTGAAGCTTGCCGGCTCTGCTAACCCGCTGATACTCCTTGACGAGGTTGACAAGCTGGGCAAGGATTTCCACGGCGACCCCACATCGGCACTGCTGGAGGTGCTTGACGGTGAGCAAAACTCCACCTTCTATGACCACTATATTGATCTGCCCTTTGACCTCAGCAAGGTGATGTTCATTACTACGGCAAACGATCAGTCTCTGATACCGGCGCCGCTCCTGGACAGGATGGACATAATCAATCTTGACAGCTATACCCGTGAGGAAAAGTTCCAGATCGCACGACTGCATCTGGTGACAAAGCAGCTCAGGCGTCACGGTCTTAGCGGCCATCAGATGAAGATAAGCGATGAGGTGCTTTATGATATTATAGACAGCTATACCCGAGAGGCGGGAGTGAGATCACTGGAGAGAGCGATTTCCCGCATTATGAACAAGGTGGCTGTAAAGATCGTTGCAGGCGACGTAAAGAGCGTTAAGGTAACCCTTGAAAACATAGAGGAATACCTCGGCTCCAGAAAGTATAAGCTTGAGGATATGAACAAGGAGGACGAGGTAGGGCTTGCCACAGGTCTTGCATGGACATCAGTGGGGGGCGAGACCCTGCCCATAGAGGTTGCTGTAATGTCCGGCAGCGGAAAGATCGAGCTGACAGGCTCCCTTGGCGATGTGATGAAGGAAAGCGCTCAGGCTGCCTATACCTGTGTGCGGACTATGGCTGACAAGCTGCATATCGACTCGGAGTTTTACAAAAACAAGGATATACACATCCATGTGCCGGAGGGTGCTGTTCCCAAGGACGGACCTTCAGCGGGCATTACTATGGCCACAGCCATCACCTCGGCTCTGACGGGCATTCCTGTCAAGCGTGATGTGGCAATGACCGGCGAGATAACCATAAGAGGCAGGGTGCTGCCCATCGGCGGTCTAAAGGAAAAGACAATGGCTGCCTATCGCATCGGCATCAAGACCATTATCATCCCAAGGGAAAACAAGTCTGATCTTGATGAGGTTGACGATATTGTCAAAAATTCGGTGCAGTTTGTTTTTGCTGACAACATAGGCAACGTGCTTGACACTGCACTTGCTTCACAACAATAATTTCAATGACGGAAGGGCTCTTGCATCGGGCAAGGGCTTTTTTCGCAATAAGAGGTGGATCATGAATTTCAACATAGCAGAGTTCAGGGGCGCATACGGGCGTTCCTCCCAGATACCCCCGTCTGACAAGCCTGAGATCGTTTTTTCCGGCAAGTCTAATGTGGGAAAGTCCTCGCTGATCAATAAGCTTCTCAACCGCAAGGCGATGGCGAGGGTCAGTGCCAAGCCGGGCAAGACAGCTACCATCAATTTCTTTTCCCTGAAGGAGGCGGAGCTTGTTGACCTTCCGGGATACGGCTATGCACAGGTGAGCCAGGCGGAGAAAAAGCGTTGGGCGGAGCTTGTGGAGGGTTATTTTGCTCAGGAGAGAAATATTGCCCTTGTTATACAGATTTGCGATATGCGTCATCCTCCCACGGAGAACGACATGACCATGATAGATTATATCTACAACAGCGGTATCAGCTTTATAATAGCACTTACAAAGATGGATAAGCTGAAAAAGACCCAGCAGGTGAAGCGTCTTGAGGAGCTGGGCGAGGAGCTGAAGGATTATCCCGGAGTAAGGCTGTTCCCATGCTCGTCAAACGACGGCAGCGGGATAGATCAGATCCGTCAGGCTATAGAAAACAGCATTGCATTACCCTGAAGCGACAGTCTGCCGCTCCCTTTTTCGCACTGATAGCCGCTCTGAGCATAAAATTCCGTGTCAGCGGTTTGATAATAAACCATGAACCGTGCGGGTGCAGTAATAAGTCGTATTATCTGCCATGCGAACAGCGTTTTCGGTGGTTGTCAGGAGGGACTCTTTCGCAAAAGTCTCTCCTGACTCGCTCTCCGCAGAGAGGGAAACACTCTATGCTTCAAGCCGGGCAGAAGCACCGACCGAGCCGACAGGCGGCAGAACGTCTGATTTCACAGTTGACTGCTTGCGGCTCTTACTATCAACGCACCGCTACGGAATTGCTAAAGAATATTTTTCAGCGTAGGAAATTCCAGTTCCTTAAAGTCCCTTATGCGAAAAACAATGCTTCTGCAGGATGCGATAAACTGTTCCCGCTCTCCGTGTTCCAATAGTCCGATGGCCTTCTCTGTCTCAAGGCTTATTTCGTCAAATACCTGATGCGAATGTGTCAGGCACAATATCTCGCTGTGCTCATTCATACGATTTGCCGCCTCTTTCATAGCAATAGAGGCGGCTTTTATTTTTCCGCTGTCAGCAAGGCTGTATGCCGACTCCAGCTTATCAAGTATTTCTTCAGACGCCTTTGTGCTTTCAACAAACGAGGCTGTCCCTATTACTATTATCAGGATAAGTACCCCCACCGCTCCGAATAGCCTGTACATAATCACTTGTCCTTTCTTATCAGGGTGTAATTTCCGCTTTTGTCAGCAGTCATTATGAATACTTCCCTGATGTCAACGCCCTCCTTTTTGAGTATGCTGTCAAGCTTTTTCCTGCTTAACCCACAGTAGCTCATTGACCCCTTTGCGCTCTCGCCGTCACTGATCACTGCGACCATCAGCTCCTTTTCCTTGCTTCCCGATTTGAGAGCCTCAGGGCACAGGGGAGAGTATCCTGCCTTTTTCATCACGCTCATTGTGCCGTTCGTCTCAACTATCGCAAAGGCAACCTCACTCAGATCAAAAATATCCTTTTGCCTGAGCTGCTCAAAAAGGTCTTCGGTGCTCAGCCGCAGCTCCTTCATTGCCTTCTGGTCGATGGTGCCGTTGTCTATGACGATCACCGGCTTGCCGCAGATCACCCTTCTGAAGCCTGAGCCCCGCAGCATCAGGTAGGACAGCAATATCTCGCACACCAGCAGAACCATTATGGGCATCATGCCGCTGAGCAGTGACTGCTCCATGTCCTGCATGGGTATTGTGGCGATATTTGACATAAGCAGAGTGACAACCAGCTCGCTGGTCTGCATCTGTGCTATCTGACGCTTGCCCATAAGCCTTACCGAAAACAGTATCAGGCCGTAAAGCAGCATTGTTCTGATAATTGAAACGATCATATCAGTGCTCCTGTCGTTTTTCTGTTAGCTTTTCCGGACGGCGTTTTTTCTATGCATAATCATACAAAAAACGAACAAGATAATTATGAAGCGGCGAGCCGTCGCACCCAATTTCGCATTGATAGTCTTTTGGGTATGCTGCTTTTGTTTCCGTGAATCGATAATAAACTGCAAATGATCTACCGATGCAAAGACAGGGCCGGCATCATGCCGGGGCTTGAGCGAAACTTTATTTTTTCTGCTTCTTAATCATTTTGTCGAATATTCGTATTGAATTGCGGGGGGAGATCCGGGTGTATCGTTTTGTTGAAAACATGATAAAAATGTACGGCAGTGGGCGCAGGCACAGGGAGGCTGAGACCTGCACACCTCTGCCGGTCTCTGTCGATGAGTTGAAATCTAAGCTCAGGTCTGACTTTGGGGACAGTGCGGACCTGACCATAAGGGAGCTTGTCATAGACGGAAAAAAGGTTGCGGTCATCACTATTGACAACATGACAGACAAGCAGGTGCTTGCCGAGGCGGTAATGCTTCCGCTGACCGGGTGTTCCTGCGAGGGGAGTGTGGAGGAGCTGATGGACAGGCTCAGACAAAGGGTTTTTTGCACTCCTGATCTTGTGGAAACAGCAACCTTTGAGGAGCTTGAGGATATGATAATGTCAGGCTTTGCGGTGACTGCCGTAGACGGAAGCAATACAGCCATTGCATTGGGTCTGCAGGGCTATGCCGCAAGGAGCATTTCGGAGCCTGAATCGGACATAGTGCAGAGAGGGTCAAAGGAAGGGTTAGTGGAATCCCTGAGGGTAAACATGACACTTATCCGCAGGCGACTGAAGGATCCCCGGCTGAGATTTGAGACGCTGAGGGCGGGCACCCTCAGCCGGACAGGCATAGCCCTGTGCTATCTCTCGGACAGAGTGTCGCCTGACATCCTGACAAGACTAAAAAAACGGCTGTCGGAGATCCCTCTTGAAACGGTGCTCACGGCGGGCTATCTTGTGCCATTTCTTGAGGAAAAAAAGGACAGGTCGCTGTTCAGCGGAGTGGGCATTTCTGAGAGACCCGACACCGTCTGCGGCAAGCTCACCGAAGGAAGGATCGCCATTCTTGTGGACGGAGTGCCCTCGGCTCTCATTGTTCCCTATATTTTTGCGGAGTATTTCCAGTCCCTTGACGACTATTCTAACCGTGCCTATTTTGCCACCTTTACCCGATTGCTGAAATACTGTGCGTTTTTTATTTCGGTTATGCTGCCGGGGCTTTTCGTTGCCCTCGGAACCTTTGAGCCGGAAATGTTCCCCACCCTTATGCTCAATAAAATAGCCGCATCCATTGCCTCAACGCCCCTTTCACTGACAGCCGAAACCATCCTTATACTTTTCATCTATGAGATAATGCGTGAGGCGGGGCTTCGTATGCCAAGACCTCTCGGTTACGCCGTGAGCATCGTGGGAGGTCTTGTGGTAGGCGACACTGCGGTAAATGCCGGACTAATCGGTGCGCCCACACTGATGGTCATAGCGATCAGCGCCATCAGCTCCTATGTGGTGCCCGATCTTTACGCTCCGTCCGCTATACTGAGGATGGGCTTTACCATAGTCGGCGGAATGACAGGTCTGTGGGGGATTTCGGCAGTGCTGTGCATTGTCCTTGTAAATCTATGCGGCAAATCAAGCTTCGGCGTGCCATATACGGCGCCGGTCAGTCCCTTCAGTCCGGTTATGTTCAGAGATGTGCTTGTCCGTGCAGGCTGGCGGGTGCTGTCCCGCAGGACCGAAAACGTCAGCGATCTTCCCGGAGCAGAAAGCGAGGCCAAAAATGACAGCTAACAGACACCTTATCACAACGGGACAATTCTTCACACTGCTTTTTGTGGCAAGGGCGGGGCTTACCATGATCTACAGCGCTGAGATGTCCGGGCTGGGGTCTCTTTCGGGCTTTTTGCTGCCGCTGCTCATCATGGTTCCATTAGGGATTGTGCTGATGCTGCCGGCAGCCTGTCTTTGCCGCAAAAGCTTCTGTCCTCTTCGTTCCACTGGCTCAGCAGCCCCATCACCGGGTGTCAGGCTGTTGTTTATGGCTTATGCAGGCTTTTTCTTACTTTCGGCGCTTTATTATATAGCTTCACTCTATGTGTTCCTTCTTGATGCTCTGCCTGAGGGTGTAAGCCCCCAGGTCATTATTGTGCTGCTTGTCATCGGCTGCACCTACGCTTCTTCCAAGGGCATTGAGGCAGGTGCCCGCACGTCCCTTATTGTTATGGTGCTTATTGTCCTGTCGGTGCTTCTTGTGTTTTGCTTTTTGTATCAGGATTATTCACCCGAAAGGCTTCCGGAAATCGGTGAGCTTGCGCCGGCTTCTGTGGGTGAGGGGATTGTGTTTCTGATATCACGGCTGGGAGGGTTTGCCGGCGTTCTGCTCCTGTCAGAGAGCATCAGGGGCAGGCTGATAAAAGGCGGGATAATCTGGCTGACTCTGTCCTCCGTTGTGCTGGGACTGCTGATAATACTCTTTTCCGGCACTGTGGGAGATTATCTCAGCACCAAGAGCTTCCAGGTTTTCAGGGTGATAGACGGTTCGTGGATACTCCAGAAGTCAGAGCCACTTTTCATTGCTGCGACCATGTGCAGCAGCTTTATCGGGATTTATCTTTTTATGCTGTCGGCATCAGTGTCCGTTGACAGGTGCCTGAAAAGAACCGGCGCCCTTAGCTCATCCCTGTGGATCGGGGCAATACTCACTGCAGCGGTGCTGCTAATCCCAAAGGAGATTATGAGCATTATAGTACAACAAAAGCTTCCCCTTGCATTGCTGACCCTGTGCTTTCTTACCCTCATTCCGTCAGCCGTTCTTGTGTCAAAGCCCATCACCTTCATCCTCTGGCGCCGCCGGAAAAATCATCGCCCTCCTGCCGGCATAATCTCCCTTTTTCTCATAGCAGCCACTATAGTCAATCTTTGCGCCTGCAGCCCTTTGCAGCTCAACAGGAGACTCATCATACAGGGCATTGGCATTGACCGAGTGGAGAACGGCTACACTCTGACCCTTATCACACTCAATACCGATCATCCTGAGCAGGATAACTCCGTAAGCCTGTTAAGCTCCCAGGGCATTACCGTAGACGAAGCTATTTCCAAAGCGGAGGCCGCCAATGCAAAAAGAATTCTTCTTGAGCAGTGCCTTTTTGTTATGCTCAATGAAAGCGCATCACAGCAGGGAGCGGACACTCTTTCGGCTCTCACCGGCTCCAACGATATGCCCAAGACTGCGGGAATATTTGTCACATCGGGAGCAGCCCAAAGCACCCTGATTAGTGCTATCGGGGACTATGGATACACAAGCGAGGAGATAAGTCTGCTCTGCGATGACAGCATTATAAAACAAAGCATCCCGCACCGGACTCTCATGGAGCTTATCAGTGCGGGATACAAAAACGAAGATATTATTGTTCCGATAATTGATGCGGATCCTGAAAACCGGTCTCTAACAGTGCGTCAGGACAGGGGAGCGCTCATCCGCAGTAAAGGCACGGCTTAGTCCACCAGCTCAGGGTCAAAGCTTTCCTTCCAGGGCAGACCGAACCTGTTCAGCTCCTCCATAAAGGGATCGGGATCAAACTCCTCAATGTTGTGAACGCCGGGCTTGTTCCACTTGCCGGTCAGGAGCATTGCCGCACCGATCATAGCAGGCACACCTGTGGTGTAGGAGATGGCCTGAGAACCAACCTCCTTATAGCATTCCTGATGGTCGCAGACGTTGTAGAGATAATAGGTCTTGTCCTTGCCGTCCTTCTTGCCGATGAAGATACAGCCGATGTTTGTTTTTCCGACAGTTCTGGGGCCGAGAGAAGCAGGGTCGGGAAGGACTGCCTTGAGGAACTGCAGGGGAACTATCTGCTTGCCCTCAAATTCGATGGGAACGATGGAGGTCATGCCCACATTTTCAAGGCACTTCAGGTGTGTAAGATAGCTCTGTCCAAAGGTCATAAAGAAGCGGATGCGCTTGATGCCCTTGATGTTGAGTGCCAGAGACTCCAGCTCCTCATGGTGGAGGAGGTACATATCCTTTTCACCGATCTCCGGGAAGTTGTATACACGCTTGATCTCCATAGGCTCTGTTTCTACCCACTTGCCGTCCTCTATATAGCTTCCCTTAGCGGAAACCTCACGGATGTTGATCTCGGGGTTAAAGTTGGTAGCAAAGGGATAGCCGTGATCTCCTGCGTTGCAGTCCAGGATGTCAATGTAGTTTATCTCGTCAAACTGGTGCTTCATGGCGTATGCGGAGAACACACCCGTAACACCGGGGTCAAAGCCGCTGCCCAGAAGAGCAGTTATTCCTGCCTTTTCAAAGCGCTCACGATATGCCCACTGCCACTTATATTCAAACTTAGCGGTATCAAGAGGCTCATAGTTTGCCGTGTCAACATAGTTTACCTTTGTGGCAAGGCAGGCGTCCATGATGGTGAGATCCTGATAGGGCAGTGCAAGGTTGACCACCACATCAGGCTTAAAGCTGTTGATGAGAGCGATGAGCTCATCCACGTTATCGGCGTTTACCTGAGCGGTAGAGATCTTTGTTTTGCCGCCGTCAAGCTTCTCCTTGAGTGCGTCGCACTTTGACTTTGTGCGGCTGGCTATGCAGATCTCCTCGAATACGTCAGGATTCTGACAGCACTTGTGTATGCAGACGCTTGCTACTCCGCCTGCGCCGATGATCAATGCCTTTCCCATTTTACATTCCTCCAGATTTATATTTTTTTATGCAAACGGTTTTCCGGTTTGTTCTATTATCATGTCAACAAGTAGATTCATTAGCCTGTCCTCTGTCAAGGATAGGCAGAACGCCTGAGATGTCAGAGGGGTCGGTTCGGCCGGTGCTTCTGCTTGCAGAGGTGTCCACTGGACACCTCTGCCCCGAAAACGTTGTTGTCGTATTCGGGCAGTGCAATTAGCATTATTCTGTGATCTCGCCCTCTCTGAGCTGCTTTGTCACATAAGTCGGCAGGGCAAAGGCCCCCTTATGGAGACGTGTGTTATAATAGTCAGTGTCTATGGAGAGCCTGTTCCATCTGCCCTCGTCCAGGTCGTTGGTGGGGTGGAACTTCTTAGACGCAAAGCCAAAGAGCCAGTGTCCCGAAGGATAGGTGGGGATATGCGCCTGATAGACCTTGCAGAAGGGGAAGAACTGCAGAATCTTCCTGTGGGCCTGCTTCATTGCCTTGGCATAGCCGTTGTAGAAGGGGCTTTCGTGCTGGTTGACGAGGATACCCTCAGCCGTGAGGGCCTTGAAGCAGTTGCCGTAAAACTCAGTGGTAAAGAGTCCCTCACCCGGCCCGAAGGGGTCAGTGGAATCGACTATTATCAGATCATACTCGTTTTCCACCTTGCGGACAAAGCGCAGACCGTCATCGATGTACACATGGACCCTGGGTTCGTCAAGCTTGCAGGCGACAGTGGGCAAAAATTCCTTGCAGGCGTCAACCACCATGCGGTCTATTTCCACCATGTCGATCTTTTCAATGGTCTTGTATTTGACCAGCTCCCTGACGGTGCCGCCGTCACCCGCTCCGATGACAAGCACCCGCTTTATGTCGGGATTAACCGCCATGGGCACATGGGTTATCATCTCGTGATAAATAAACTCGTCCTTCTGGGTGAGCATTATCCTGTCATCCAGCACCAGCACGTCACCAAACTCCGGTGTGCTGAATATCTCTATCCTCTGATAATCCGACTGAGCGGAATATTTTTGCTTGTCACACCTGATAGAAAACCGGACATTGTTGGTCTGTTCCTCGGTGTACCACATTTCCATACGATCATACCTCCCTTAAATCATAATATTAATCTTCTCGGTGTTGATGTCCTCCGCTCCGGTAAGGTTACAGCCCTTTGCCTTGGCGTAGGTTATGTATTCGATAGCGTCCTTTGTGATAAGCTCGCCGGGGGCAAGTATCGGTATGCCCGGGGGATAGCACATCACAAACTCAGCACATATCTTGCCGAGAGTCTCCCTTAGCGGAAGCTGTTTCTTTTTTGCATAAAAAGCGTCCTGGGGCGAGCACATGACCACAGGCTCTATATATTCATGGTCGAGCATTCCGGCAGAGTCCTTTGAATAAAGCCGCTTGACCTCATAGAGTGCGGAGATGAGTCTCTCTATCTTGAGCACCTTGTCGCCCACAGAAACTATGGCAAGGATATTGCCGATGTCACCAAACTCTATCTGAATGTCGTATCTGTCCCTCAGTATATCATAGACCTCGATGCCCGCAAGACCGATATCTCTTGTGTGAACGGATATCTTTGTGGGGTCAAAATCAAATATATCGTCGCCGTTTATCAGCTCTCTTGAAAAGGCGTATAGACCGCCCAGCTTGTTTATCTCCTTAATGCCGTAGGAGGCAAGCTCCGTGACCCTCTCAAATATCCGCCTGCCGTTGAGTGCAAGATTCTTTCTTGATATGTCAAGGGATGACATGAGGAGATAGGAGGCGCTTGTGGTCTGGGTGAGGTTTATGATCTGCCTCACATAGCCCTCTGAGATACCCTTGCCCAGCAGGAGCGCCGAGCTTTGGGTGAGGGAACCGCCGGTCTTGTGCATACTCACCGCCGACATATCGGCTCCCACGCTCATAGCCGACAGCGGCATATAGTCCCCGAAATAGAAGTGTGTGCCGTGGGCTTCATCCACCAGCACCTTCATGCCTGCCTCGTGTGCTACCTTTACTATCTCACGAAGGTTAGAGCAGACGCCATAATAGGTGGGATTATTCACGATGATAGCCTTGGCGTCCGGGTTGAGCTTTATGGCTCTTTTCACTGACTCCACAGACATTCCCAGGGGGATGCCCAGCTGCTTGTTTACTCCGGGATTTACATACACGGGAACAGCGCCGCAGACGATGAGGGCGTTAATGCTGCTGCGGTGCACGTTCCTTGGCATGATTATTTTATCGCCCCTTTTGCACACGCTCATAACCATAGCCTGCACGGAGCTGGAGGTGCCGTTCACCATAAAGAAAGCGTGTTCAGCACCGAAGGCGTCAGCCATAAGCTCCTCAGCTTCCTTGATCACGCTGACCGGGTGGCAGAGGTTATCAAGGGGCTTCATGGAATTAACGTCCACGCTCATGCACTGCTGACCGAGAAACTCGGTGAGTTCAGGGTTTCCCTTGCCTTGTTTATGACCCGGCACGTCGAATGAGACTATTCTGTTTTCTCTGTATTGCTTCAGTGCCTCAAAAACAGGGGCACGACTCTGATCAAGCTTCATTTCACATCACCCCGGCGGTTGATAGTCATTCTAAAACTAAAACACAAAAGTTTTGCTCAGGCTTTTTCAGCGGCTCGCCGGGCGCGCTGGCAGAACGCCTGATTTCTTAGTTGGCTGCTGGCGGCTGATACTACCATGAAACTATCAACCGCGATCAGGGTAATTTTGGTTCGTACACAAAGCGGAACGCAGTGCAGCGCACCCCGCAAACAGGGGTCCAGCGCCACGCTGGCGTCACGCTGGCGCTCCCGATTTCGCGATGAAAGTTACCCGGACAGGAAAATTCAATGTCTGCGTGATGCGAGTAATTATTGCGATGGTAAAGATTTATAAGTGACCCCTGCCTGCTCCCGGCGGGAAACAGGGATTATTCATTCATACACGTTTGACCCACTGAAAATCTCTATCATTTCACGCCTGAGACTGTTTGAGATAGCCAGCCTCTCCTTGGGAGGTATCTCATAAACGTCAGTTTTGAAGAGATAGTTCTGCAGCTCCAGCTCCTTTATGAGAAGCTGGGTGTGGAAGATGTTTGCCTGATAAACATTTATGTCCACGGTGTCATAGCGTTTGAGGGTTTCGTCCTTGATATAGTCCTGAATGGAGGTGATCTTGTGGTCAATAAAAAGCTTTTTTCCTTCGGTGTCCCTTGTGAAGCCCCTTACACGGTAGTCAATGGTGATAATATCGGAATCAAAGCTGTCGATAAGGAAATCCAGCGTGTTAAGAGGGGAGATGGTGCCGCAGGTGGAAACGTCAATGTCCACACGGAAAGTGGCAATGGCGTTGTCAGGATGATATTCGGGATAGGTGTGCACCGTGACATGGCTTTTGTCAAGGTGAGCAGCAATAGTCTCCCTTGCATAGCCGGTGGCGAATTTACCGCAGTTGCAGGACTCGTCGATCTTTTCCGGCAGACCCTTCTCCGAGATCAGCAGTGTGACGCTGGCACCCTGAGGGTCATAGTCCTGCTTTGAAATATTCAGCACCGAAGCACCGATCATTTCCGTGACCTGACAAAGAATGTTGGTGAGTCGCTCCGAGTTATACTGTTCGTCAATGTATGCGATATAGTCCTTCTGCTCACGCTCGGTCTTTGCATAGCACACATCATAGATGTTGAAGCTGAGTGTCTTTGTCAGATTGTTAAATCCGTACAGCTTTAATCTTTTTTCCAATTTAATTCTCACAACCTTATATTATGATAAATATTTCCGTTAATTTTTGCCGCTGAGCTTGTCGAGAATCATGCCGGCGCACATATAGACGTTTCCGCCGCCGATGGTGATTATGAGATCTCCCGGCTTTGCCTTCTTTGTAACATAATCTGCGATCTCTTCAAAGGTCTTGAACCACACACAGCCGGGTATCTTATCTGCCAGATCCTTTGAGTAGATGTTGTAGGTGTTGGTCTCTCTGACTGGAAGTATCTCAGACAGCACTGCATGGTCAGGGATGGAGAGCACCTCTGCAAATTCGTTGAGGAAGGTGTATGTCCTTGAGAAGGTGTGGGGCTGGAATACTGCCCAGACCTGACGGAAGCCCATGCTCATGGCGGTTGTGAGAGTTGCCCTCAGCTCTGTGGGGTGGTGGGCAAAATCGTCTGCGACGGTGATTCCGCAGGGCTTGCCCAATATCTCAAAGCGTCTGTGCGCACCGCTGAATTCACCCAATGCCTTAGCGCAGTCCTCAGGTGACACGCCCAGGGTGATGGCTGCCGCACTTGCCGCAAGAGCGTTCATGACGTTAAACTTACCCGGCACCTTCAGTGACACCGAGCAGATCTTTTCTCCCTTGTGATAGAGGTCAAAGCTGTCGCAGACTGAGGATTCGCCGGTGATCTCGGCTCTGAAATCGTTCTTGTTGCCGAAGCCGAAGGTGACCACCTGCTTGCTGCCTTCCTTTATGATGTCGCTCACACATTCCATGGAATTGCGGTCATCGCCGTTTATCACAATGCAGGATGAGGTCTGGTTGATAAACTGCCTGAAGGACTGCTTTATCCTGTCAAGGGTGCCGAAATAGTCAAGATGATCCTCGTCTACATTGAGTATGACAGCCATAGCAGGGTAGATGTGCAGGAAGGTATCCACATATTCGCAGGCCTCGCACACGATATAGTCAGACTTGCCCACACGGCTGTTGCCGCCGATGAAGGGCAGCTTTGCGCCGATGATAGCTGTGGGGTCCATAGAGGACATGGTCATGATCTGAGTTATCATAGAGGTAGTGGTGGTTTTGCCGTGGGTGCCGCTGACAGCTATTGAGCGGCTGTATTTTTCAACGACGGCGCCCAGCATGATGCAGCGTTCGATGGCGGGGATATTGTGGGTCTTTGCGGAAACCAGCTCCGGATTGTCAAGCTTTACCGCTGCGGTGTAGACCACCAGATCGGCGCCGATCACGTTCTCAGGAAAATGCCCCATTGTGACGGGGATGCCATAGGAGCGGATCCTTGCAAGCGTATCTGATTCGGCGGTATCGGAGCCGGTTATTTCATAGCCCTCGTTGTGGAGTATCTCGGCAAGAGGGCACATTCCTGAGCCGCCGATGCCGACAAAATGTATCCTTTTTACGTTGTCCAGCAGATGAGTGTACTTGTCAGACATAAACAACACTTCCAATCTGAATATTAACAGGTCAATGCCTGTGCTTGTGCTTATGCAAGCAGTGAAATACATACCATACTATTATATTACAAGCCGAGGGAAAAATAAAGGGATAAGGGCAAATTTATAGAATATTCCAAGAAAAAAGCTGCAATGTGTAATTATTTGTCGTTCTGACATATTATATATTATTTTTACGTCATTTTCAATAGTGTATGGCCGGGGATTATTTTTCAAAAATCGTGTAAAAAACTCTTGACAAACCATTCGCCTTGGGTTATAATAATGAAGCTGTCGGAAATGATATGCGGATGTAGCTCATCTGGTAGAGCGCAACCTTGCCAAGGTTGAGGTAGCGAGTTCGAGCCTCGTCATCCGCTCCAGCGGCAAGCCGCCGCTCCCGGTTTGCATTATGTTTAGTTGATTTCCTGTCCGTGGGTATGGCTAATCGAATATATGCGGATGTAGCTCATCTGGTAGAGCGCAACCTTGCCAAGGTTGAGGTAGCGAGTTCGAGCCTCGTCATCCGCTGAAACGCCCCTCGCTTTGTTCGGGGGCTCTGAAACGCCCCCTCACTTTGTTCGGGGGCTCAGTGAATAGTGAATGGTGAATAGTGAATAGTTTATAGTAATGCATCGAGGGCGTTTCAGTATTATTCGTTATTCACTATTCACTATTCTTTATTCACTAAAAAGAAAACCTGTTGTTCAGAAAGAAGCCGGAAACAGCGAAGATGACATGGCTCAAATAGTGTCTTAAAGACATAACAGGTGAATATTTGCAGGTATAGTATAGAGGTA
>CACXMR010000013.1 GCA_902768825.1 uncultured Ruminococcus sp. | reverse complement strand
ACGCTGAAAAACTGCTACTTTGCCCCCTCACAGATCAGCGTGAGCAGCGAAGGCAGCTGCATCCTCTACCGTCCCTATTACGGCAGCTATGCCGGCTGGTGCGGCTTTGTAGAAATTGAGAACAACTACTACAATGCCGAAGCCTTAAAGCTGAACGGCGACAATATGGGTGGCCTTGACCAGGGCGCCTCCGACGCTGAGGGCATTGACTCCCTGAATGAAACCGAGTTCTGGGACAACGGACAGCTCACCATGCCCAAGGCAACAGCTCAGGCGAACCCCGGCACAAGGCGCTTTGCCTATACCGGCGGCGAGCACCGCATATTCATGGATCTGCAGGCTGACGCCTACCACTATCTATCAAGCCAGTGCATCATCGCAGGAGACAGCTTCCCTTATATGCCCGGCTATGCCCACAACGGCGTCGCATATTACAAAGTGAATGACGGCGACTGGTCGGCAACACCGCCCCTTGCTACCGAGGTGGGTGAATACACCGTTTACTACCGTGTGGCAGGCGACGCTTGTCACCGGGACAGCAACATTCAGAGCATACAGGTCACAATTGAAGACGAGAATACTCTCCCCGGCAGCGGTACTCCTGCAGACCCCTACACCATTTCCAACGATCTGGAGTGGAGTATCTTCTGCGATATGCGAGACACCGACGGAAAATACTTCAAGCTTGTAAATGACATCGTTGTCAGCGAGAACAGACAATCCAAACGAGGTCCCAACCATCCTCTCGAGTTCAACGGTTTCTTTGACGGCGATGGACACACCATCACCCTCTATTATGTCAGCCGCGGTACCTCCGACAGCCTGTTCGGCAAGTTGATCGGAATATGGAGCTATGACACTTCATCCTATAAACCGGTCTGTATCAAGAACCTGATCGTTAACGGTGTGATGTACAGCGGCGGCGGTGAAAACTCTCCCATAGCCTATGAGATCACGCACAACGCAACAGTTTCAAACATCATCAGCAATATGACCATTGTCAATGGCAATGCAGGCGGCGATCGGAGTGTGTCCGGTATCGTGAATACCGGCAGCCTATCCGGCGGTGTACACTTCTTTAACTGCAAGGTGGGCGGCAAGTTCTCCGCTTCCGGCGGCGACATAACCTTTGCAGGACTTACAAATATGAATGACTTCTGGCAGAGCGGCACGGACTTCCTTGTCAAGGACTGCTATGTCAATCCTACTTGTGAAGACATCAAAGTTTCCGACAGAAACTTTACCATTATGGGCAACTATGTAGAAGGCAAGTCCACCATCGAAAACACCTTCTTCGGCCAGAGCATTCTGAGCATCATCCCCGTTGACGAGGAAACAGGCTAGACCACCAACACCCAGGGCATCTCCGACGAAAACGGACTTGCCGCTCTCTATGAGACAGGCTATTGGGCGGACGGAAACCCCACCATGCCCAGAGCCACATTCAACCTGATGCCCGTAGGAAAAACCTTTATTTACGCAGAGGAAGAGACCACAGTCCATAATCCCGACACCGATGAGGACGAGACCGCTATACTTCCTGTCCAGCATCAGCTTATCATTCCCGGCGAAACAGACGACGGCACATTCTGGTACAGAACAGACGGCGGCGCATGGAGCACAGAGGTTCCCACAGCCGCAGCTGCCGGCAAGCATACTATCGAATGCAAGATCGCGGGTGACTATCTCCACCGTGACAGCGAGCCTGTGACGCTTTACTCTTACATAACCTACGGCTGGACGATCCCCACAGGTCTGACGGTCACATCTGTCGATATCCCCTATAATGATTACGGCAGCTTTGGCTCCGATACAAACGCAAAGATCCTCGTAGAGTGGGACGACAACATTGTCAATTCCAACCGCTTCACAATGACCATCATCTCTCCCGACGGTCAGAGCGGCACCTACTTTGAGGGTGCTCCCGTAGGACACGACGCATGGTTCGAGCTGGGCGGAGAAAAGCCCGCTGTAAGGTTCTTCGTGGGTCTCCTGGGCGACGACGAGGAGCAGATATTTGAAGACGGCACTGTCAACGGCGCAAAATACGGCGATACAGTGGTCATCACAGCCGCAGGCGTCATCATGATCGACGGCGACAATATTGAGTCTCCTCCCTGCGAGGGCGTGGACTTCATGGTCGCAGCCAGCAACGCAGGCACCACCTTCCCGGTGCTCCAGGACGCAATGTCAAACGACTCTGCCCTTGCAAAGTCAACTATCGTCCTTGATGACACCGCAGTGATCGAGGCTCTTGCAAGCGGCGGCAAGGCACCCTATCAGTTTGAGGTAAGCTCAAAGCACTCAGGCGACCAGAGCTGCACCGTTCTACAGAGCTATGAAGGAAATTCTGTTGTAAAGTTCGTTCCCGACAAGGTCGGAGAGTATACCATACACGTCAATGCAAAGGATAGTGAAGACAACATTGTCGGCAAGGACCTTGCACTGACTGTAAACAAGCATCTTGAAAATCTCTCAACCATATCCGAGAGCGTTATCGTCAAGGGCGAATCACTGACTGTTAACGCAGCGGCCGAAGGCGGCATCGCACCCTATTCCTACAAGGTCACATACAAGCTCTCAGGCTCCGAACAGACCGTAACAGTACAGGATTACAGCACAAACGCAAAGGTCAGCTTTGCTCCTGAGAGCGCAGGAAGCTACAGTGTGACTGTAGGAGTAAAAGACGCAAGAGATGTAGTGGTCAACAGGACCTTTGAAGTAACCGTCAACAAGCCTCTTGCAAACAACTCCACTATCTCCGAAACAATGATATCCCTTGGCAGCTCCGTCACACTGACAGCTGCTTCGGAGGGCGGACTTGAACCCATTCAGTATGCCTTTGTGGTCCAGGATACAAAGGGCAAGTGGTCTGTGCTCAAGAACTACAGCTCTGACACCACCTGCGGCTATACGCCTGCCGCTGTAGGAAATTACACACTGCAGATCAAGGCAAAGGACAGCAGGGGCACTGTGGTTATCAGCAGCTTCCGGCTTACAGTAGTGGAACCCATTGCAAATACATCAACTGTATCAAAAGACACAATTATATTAGGCGAGAGCGTTACTATCACTGCTTCATCTACCGGCGGTGTGGAGCCCTCACAGTATGCTTTCTCCGTAAAGGACACCGCAGGCAACTGGACAGTCATCAAGGACTACAGCGCTGATACCTCCTGCACCTACGAGCCTCCTGTTTCCGGCGATTACACAATAATGGTCAGGGCAAAGGATAAGAGAGGCGCGGTATCCGATAAGGAATTTGCCTTAAAGGTGGTTGATCCTCTTACCAATTCCTCCACAATATCCGCACAGAAAATTGTGATAGGCAACTCAGTGACACTTACAGCTGTTTCAACAGGCGGCCTCTCCCCTGTTCAGTATGCCTATGTAGTAAAGGATAACAGCGGCAAGTGGACAGTCATAAAGAACTACAGCGATGCAGAGAGCTGCTCATACACTCCTGCAGCAACAGGCAGCTATTTGTTCCAGGTCAAGGCAAAGGACGCTATGGGCACCGTCTCCATCAAGGAGCATACCCTCACGGTAGTGGAGCCTCTTACCAACAGCTCAGTAATATCCGAGGAGATCATCACCATCGGTAACAGCGTAGAGCTTACAGCGATCTCCGCCGGAGGAATAGCACCCGTTCAGTACGCTTATGTGGTGAAGAATACCAAGGGCAGCTGGTCGGTAATAAAGAACTACAGCGATGCTGCAGCCTGCACATATACTCCACCCACAGTCGGCAGCTATACTCTCCAGGTCAAGGCAAGGGACAGCGCCGGAACTGTCGTTATCAAGGAGTTTGTACTCACGGTAATGCCTGAGCTTTCAAACACCTCTTCTGTTTCCGCTGAAACCATCGTCAAGGGCAAGAGCGCAACCCTTACAGGAGCAGCAGAGGGCGGCATAGCACCCTATCAGTTTGCTTATGTGGCAAAGAGCCCGGAGGGCAAGGTTTATACTCTCAAGGACTACAGCAATGAAACAAGTTATAAATTCACGCCTGCCATGACAGGAGTATACACTGTCCAGATCAAGGCAAAGGATACAAAGGGCACAGTCAAGGTCAAGGAATTTGCGCTCTCAGTGATGTCGGTGCTTGAAAACACTTCATCCTGTTCGGCAGAAGTCATAGTAAAGGGCAGCAGTGTTACTCTGACAGGTGCGTCAACAGGCGGACTTGCTCCCGTTCAGTATGCTTATGTGGTCAAGGACACCAGCGGCAAGTGGTCAGTCATCAAGAACTACAGCGATGCGGAAAGCTGTTCCTATACTCCTTCCGTTACGGGCAGCTATCTGCTCCAGGTCAAGGCAAAGGACAGCGAGGGCACTGTCAAGATCAAGGAATTCCAGCTCACAGTGGTAGAGCCTCTTGCAAATAATTCGTTGATATCCGATGAGATCATCACCATCGGCAGCAGCATAGAGCTTACGGCGGTTTCCTCCGGAGGAATAGCTCCCGTTCAGTATGCTTATGTGGTAAAGGATACCAGCGGCAAATGGTCGGTCATCAAGAACTACAGCGATGCGGCAAGCTGCGGATATACGCCTTCCACAGTCGGCACATACACTCTCCAGGTCAAGGCAAAGGACAGCGCAGGTACTGTCAAGATCAAAGAATTTGCGCTTTCGGTTATGCCGGAGCTTGAAAATAGCTCAGTCGTTTCCGCAGATACAGTGGTAAACGGCAGAAGCGTGACACTTAATGGAGCTGCAACCGGCGGCATAGCACCCTATCAGTTTGCTTATGTGGCTAAGAACCCCGAAGGCAAATGGTATATTCTCAGGAACTACAGCAGTGATACAGAGTTTGTTTTTGCACCTGCAATGACAGGCAGCTACACCATCCGGATCAAGGCAAGGGACACAAAGGGTACAGTAAGGGTAAGAGAGTTTGAGCTTACAGTGACTCCGCCTCTTGCTAACAGGTCAATGATTTCGGATACGACTGTTCCTCAGGGCGGCAGCGTAAGCATCCTGGCCGCAGCAACAGGCGGCACAGCTCCCTACCAGTTCGCTTATGTCGCAAAGGATCCCTCCGGCAAGTGGACCGTTATCAAGAACTACAGTGCTGATACGGTATGCGATTTCGCACCGTCAGCTACAGGCAGGTATGCTGTTCAGGTAAAGGCGAAGGACAGCAGCGGCACAGTAAGGATCAAGGAGTTTGCTCTCAACGTGACTCCGGGCCTTGAAAACACATCAACGCTTTCCGCAGACAACATGAAGCTTGGCGGCAGCGTGACTCTCACAGGCTCTGCCACAGGCGGAACAGGTGCTCATCAGTTTGCCTTTGTGGCAAAAACTCCGGAGGATGAATGGCTCCTTGTCAAGAGCTACAGCGCCGATAAGCAATGCACCTTCACTCCCGAACTGACAGGCAGCTATCTCCTGCAGATAAAGGTCAGGGATGAGGACGGCACAGTAATGACAAAGGAATTTGCTCTTGAAGTCACAGACTGATAAATGAAAATGACTGTCACAGGACGTTTTGCCTTGTGGCAGTCATTTTGCCATAGCTTGATAAAAAATCCTCTGTATGGTAAAATTTAAGAAAAACCGACAGCGCAAAACAGGCACCTGTTTACAGCGAATGTTCTGGGTCCGTGTCCGATGTCCCATGTTTGAAGTCTGTCCGAAAAAATTCTTCGGATCCTGTAACCCACCGGCGGACATGAGTATTATTATTACAGATATTTCCGAAAGACAAGGAGGATGTCAGATGAAAAAGATGTTTGTTTTGTTGCTTCTGATAATGTGCGGCATGATGACAGGGGCAGCCTGTACGCCTGAATCCCCGCCGCTGCCGCCGGTTTATGGAGATGACAGCAGCAGCGCAGTGCTGATAGACAGCTCTGCACCTGACGGGGATGATACAGCCGCACCTGTGACTGCCTGGGATGATAATAACGGTGAGCTTCTTGAAATATCCTTCCATTGGATAGGGGAAGGCGGTGCATCGGATTTCATCCGTACAGACGATAAGGAAATGCTGGACAAGCTCAGGTCGGCGCTGAAAGGCATAAGGGTCATCAAGGAGAGCGAAGAACGTGTAACGGATGACAGCACGGTCATTCTGTATACGGCTGACCGCAAGTCCGGTCGCATAGACTTTGAACACGGCGGGCTTGTAAAAGACGGCAAACGCTATGATATCGAGGGCTACACAGCCTTGCAGACTGTTTTGAATGAGATCGAGGATCGCTTTCCTGAATGGAAAAAGAAGTATGATGAATGGATACACAGGATGAGTGAGGCCAGTGACCGAATCAAGGAGGTCACCACCGGCTATTCCTATCAGAAGGCGGATACAGAAGCAAGGCGCACCACAATTCTGAAGCTGCTGCATACGCTGGAAACTGACGGCCTGGTCAAGGAGGGTAGTATATACGATGACGGCGGCACTATTTCTTTCATGTATAATTGCAGTGAAGAGGGGGTCTGCGGCGGTATCATGATAAAGGATCCTGACCCGATGATGAACTGATGCGTTGTCAGAGTGAGAATCTGGGGACTGTGTCGAGGATAGAACCCTTAGTATATTTCTGAGAAAACAGGGGGTGTCCGCTTGTGGATAATGTCAACAAAACGCTGTACATACCTTTATACGGCAAAGCCCTGGTCAGCAAAAAGGGCATAATCCTGTCAGATAAAAAAGCCGAGCAGATTTGGTCAGAGGAAGGATTCAGATTAAAGGGGAAGTCCCGGTCAAAGTGGCTGGCATATTTTATGGCAATGCGGGCGGCTGTATTCGATCGCTGGCTGAAGGATGAGATTACAAAGGATAATAATGCGGTGGTCGTGCATATCGGCTGCGGAATGGACAGCCGTATCCAGCGTGTTGGTGCAATGGGCCATCTGTGGTATGATATAGATTTTGAGGATGTCATAAGGCTTCGCAGGAAGTATTTTTGCGATGATGAGCATTACAGAATGCTTGCAGGAGATCTGCGGGATCCCGAATGGCTCAGTGAAATTCCGGAAAACAGAAACGCTGTTATCGTTCTTGAAGGAATCAGTATGTACCTGAAAGCCGAGGAGCTTCAGGAATTTATGCGCACAGCAGGCCGGCGCTTCCAAAAGATATCCCTTCTTATGGACTGCTATACTGAGAGAGGGTCAAGGGCAACAAAATACAAAAACCCTGTCAATGATGTTGGCGTGACCATTACATACGGGACAGACGACCCGAAGGTGTTTGAAAAGGGAACAGGCTTTTGTTTTGTGCGGGAGCATAATATGACCCCCGATGAAATGATAGACGAGCTGCGGGGCGCAGAGCATTTCGTTTTTAAAAGACTGTTTGGGGGCAGCTTCTCAAAAAGCATATACAGGATGTACGAATATCAGAAATCCGTATAATAGCATCCGGGAGGTGGGCTGTGATTTGAAAAGCCATAGAACCGATGGAGAATTTTTTGAAGAACAGGGCAATATGTCGGCTATCAAAGACCAGGTGGTAGATAGGGAAGCTTTGGTGGATTCCGCAATGGAAAACAGCGGGAAGTATACCAGCGTAATATTTTTGGACATTGACGGCGTTTTGAATGATTTTGATGACCGCAGGAAAAACCGTGAGCTGATTGATGAAAATATGGTCTCACGGCTTAAAAAAATAGCCGAAATAAGCGGTGCAAAAATCATTCTGACATCCTCTTGGAGAATGTATTATTTTGACTATAATGCCGGCAAACCCATGAACGAGCATTTTAAGAGATTGATGGATGCTTTTGAAAAATTTGACCTGACGATATCTGGTGCGACTGATGAAATAGGCATTGATAAGAAGTCACGACCTTTGGAAATACGTTGTTGGCTGTTGGATAAGCCTGATGTGGAGCGTT
The DNA here is from genome assembly GCA_902768825.1 of uncultured Ruminococcus sp. Lineage (GTDB taxonomy): Bacteria > Bacillota > Clostridia > Oscillospirales > Acutalibacteraceae > UBA1213. The sequence continues at coordinate 61,268 of CACXMR010000013.1, read as the reverse complement.
TTGTCATTTTGGACGACATGGAGTGGCATTGGGGGTGGCTCAGTGACCATGTTGTGTATACACGAAGAAGGGACGCTTGTGCAATAAGTGGATGGCGCAGCGGTCTTGATAATGAAAATGTGCAGGAGGCACTAAGAATCCTCAGGGCAATCTGACAAAAAAATCAAAAAAAGCAGGACTCCCGACTTGACTGACGGTAGTCCTGTTTTTGTCCTACTATTTCCAAAACGATAATTCAGAGGAATCAATGCCTATATCCTTGCCCTTAAACACAGGATCGGTTTTTGCTCTTTTCTGTTTTTCAAAATCCTTCAGGGCTTTGATGACCAGCCCTGAAAGGATAAAGCAGCAGGGAATGTTGATAAGCGTCATACCGCCCATTGTTATGTCTGCCATTGTCCATGCAAAATTCATCGGCACAAGGGCGCCAACGAATATGATTATTATACAGACAATGTAGAAAACAGTCATAAATTTCTTTGAGGGAAGTCTTTTCTTATTCAGATAGGCAAGGGCGTTGTCCACATAATACAGGTTGCCTATCAGAGTAGTAAATGCAAACAGAGCCATTGAAACAGTTATGAATATGGGTCCGACACTTCCAAAAACCGTTGATACTGCCTGCTGCACATAGGGGGCACCTGAGACCTCAGCATTTGCTTCGACGCCTGAGGTTATACACATAAGGGCGGTCGCTGTGCAAAGGATCATAGTATCTATGTATACCGAAACGGTCTGCACAAGACCCTGCTTAACCGGGTGAGTAACGTCTGCGGAAGCCGAGGCATTCGGTGCAGAGCCTACGCCGGCTTCGTTGGAATAGAGACCTCTTTTTATTCCATAAACCATACAAGAACCGCTTAGCCCTCCGAAAATAGCCCTGAAATCAAAGGCGTCACGGAAAATAGAACCAAAAGCCTCAGGAATAAGAGGAATATGTGCAAATATTATTATAAGTGAAATAAGCACATAAGCAATGCCCATTATAGGGACGACCTTCTCAGTAAGCCTGACGATGCGGGTGCCTCCGCCCAAAACGCATAATGCGGTCAGGGCTGCAAGGATACCTCCTATTATAACCGGTGTCCATGTGCTGTCATAAAAATCGTATATCTGGAAGGATGACTGCAAATTATAGGAGCAAAGAAGATTAAATCCGAAGGCGTAGGTCAGGATAAGAAATACGCAGAATATGGCAGCTATGACAGGCAGCTTCAGAGCCTTTTCTATATAGTATGCCGGACCGCCGTAGCTTTGTCCGTTTTTACCCTTTTGCTTGAAAATCTGAGCAAGTGTACTTTCCATAAATGCGGATGACGCACCGATAATGCACATCAGCCACATCCAGAAGCAGGCACCCGGCCCGCCGAGACATATTGCGGTGGAAACGCCGACTATGTTTCCCGTTCCTACACGTGAAGCGGTAGATACCATCAACGCCTGAAAGGAGGATACATTCTGTTTTCCTTTTGGTTTTTCCATTATGAGCTTGCAGGCTGTTCCGAGAAGACGTATCTGCACAAATCGCGTCCTTATGGTAAAATACAATCCTGCAGCTGCCAGGACGATGATAAGTATAGGATAATACATGATATCATCGATGGTGTTAAATATAGCTTCCATATTGTTCTCCTTGTCTGTGTTATCAGCATTAAGTAAAAATACCTTATGTTGATTATAGCTGAAAGCTCACAACTAATCAAGCAGAATCTATATAATTTTTGCCATTTTCTGCAACAGGAAATATCATTGACTGCCCCATGAGTATGGACGTGATGGGAAGACGTCTCGAAATACTGATCGAGGGTTGAGATCGGCGGCGTCGGAACCTACTTAGGCAATGCGGAAGAAAGCAATGTAAATCTCTTTATCTGACCGTTAAGAGTGCCCTTGGGGTGCCGCATGAGTCGATTATCCTGTACACCTTTCGTCACAGAAGGGTGGGATTCAGCTTATATCTTATGCACCATAGGTTTGATAGTATGCGCTCTCAGCCTGACTTGCCTTTCTTGAACCGTTCATGCATCTCGGTGAAAGCAATGAACAGTTATGCCGGCAACCGCTGCACCTCAGCCCGCTGAGATATTCAACCAGCGACGGCTTCTCCTCTTCATACTCGTCCTCATCCTCGATCTGCTCTGTGCTCTCCTCTTCGCTATCGTATGAGGATATCTCTTCCTCTGACGGCTCCGGCTGTGAGCTTATCTCCGAGTATTCATCCTCGTAATAGGAGTCTTCATCGACAGTATAGCTTTCACTTGGTTCAATACTGCTCTCAGATACAATACTGCTCTCAGATGCTGCGCTGCTCTCGACTGCAATACTACTCTCGGTTTCAGTGCTTTGCTCATCAGATACGGTATTATCTGAAACTGCCTCGCTGCTGACGCTTTTTGATCCGGAAGTGCTGCTCTCATCTTCTGATAGGGAAGACTTTTCTTTTACGGAGACAGAGCTTTTAGCTGACGAGCTGTTTTGAGATGTTTCTTTGGCGGCATCCTGACTGACGGTAAATGAAAAATCGTCGTTACCCGGAGCCATTGCGCTTGCAATAACACTGTAAGAAATACACAAAGCAGCATAAACGCATATAAGCAGTGTGATACTCTTTTTTCTCATAATATATTCACCTCTCGCAGCAGGCTGACAGCAAACAGCACTATCAGCAGAATGTAGCACCCAAGTCTGAACCATTTCAGATAGTTGGGTATTTCCTTATACATCTTTCCGGCAAGGACTCCCGATATGAACAGCATGAAAAGCATTGGGGAAACGGTGCTCGCTATAGCAAATACCGCTCCGGAAATCGCCGCATATCCCAAGGGCAGAGACGCCGCATATCCTGTCATAAGTATCAGCGGTGCACAGGGGGTGGCTCCATAGCTTATTCCCATTCCGATAAGAGCCGCATGGTTAGATTTATTATATTCGGGCTTTTTGTGGTTGTCATCCCTGCACCCCTTGCAGGTCTTGCAGCTTTTATGGCCCGTATATTCCCTGAACCAGCCTATGAGCAGCCATATCCCCATGATAAGCATAACGCTGTCGGCTATCAGTCCTGTTTTGATCCCGAAGATACATCCGTTTTCGTCAATGATATTGCTCCCCACCACAGAAGCTATGCAGCAAAGGGTTATGACCGCAAGGAACTTCCCCAAGAAGAACTCACAAAAGCCCAGAAGCGACTGCTTCATGTTTTTCATGTGGGTTGTCAGATAGCTGTACAGGGCAGTGCTGATCCCCGTTCCGCAGCAGGTTCCGCAGCCCATTCCCACGGATGCAGCAGCTGTCAGGCTTTCCGTAAACACTGATAAAACCATTACTTCAACCCCTCTCGCTTGCAATAAGAGCGGCGCCTATGGCACCATTGAACTGCGGGTGCTGAGCCACATATACATCACGCATAAGCTCCTCCTCAAAGGCATGGTGCAGTCCTGTATTGAGTGCTCCTCCGCCTGTCATCAGAATGTCCCCGCCCTTTTCTGTTTTTTTCATCATCTTTATGATGCGCTTTGCCATAGACTGATGCATTCCTGCGAGGATGTCACAGCGGTCATATTTCCTTGCCACAAGGGAGATTACCTCAGATTGGGCAAATACAACACAGGTGCTGTTGATGTCACAGGGATTGGTTGCCTTCAGAGAAAGCGGTCCCACATTGTCGATGGTGGTCTCAAGAATCTGTGCGATGACCTCCATGAATTTCCCTGTACCGGCGGCGCATTTATCATTCATGCTGAAATTCTTTACGCCATAGCTCCCGTCAAGATAGATTATCTTTGAATCCTGTCCGCCGATATCAATTATCATTCCGGGACGGTACTCCTTTGGTGCAGTAAGCCTCACTCCATAAGCGTGGGCGGTTATTTCGGATATGTCGTCATCTGCGACCTCAAGTATCTTTCTGCTGTAACCGGTAGCCATGATATATCCGATATCTGACGGTTTGAGATTGTTTCTTTTGCAAAGCTCTGAGGCTATCTTTTTTGCAGTGCCGTTGTTGTCGATGCCTGTACTGCGTACCATTGTATCTATCACACGGCCGTGACCGATCAGTGCTGCCTTCAGATAGGTAGAGCCTCCGTCAAGTCCTATATAATATTTTTCCATGATGATCCTCCTCGCCGGCAAGCAGCCGGAACCTTAATGTGCTTTTCTCTGTTTTTTAGAAGCTCTTTCGCACGGCTGTGGCTTTTTCCGGCACCTGCCTGAGCTTAATCAGCTCGATGAACGCTTCTATTCGTATCCTGAGCTGTTCAATGTCCTCTTCATTATAGTCGCTCTCTAACCGTATCACCGGAATCCCCATCTGCCCCAGCTCATTTTCAATGCGTCTGTATTCAAAATCATACACAAGACAGCCCCTCAGAACATGATAGATGACTCCCTGTATCTGGTTTTCCTTTATGAGCTGTTTTATCCGGTATATACGCTGTGAGTTGTCTGCAAAGGTGGGGCAGGGACACGGGCGAAGAGAGCGGTTGGCAAGAGCTCTAATCATCCCGTCAAAGCTGTCGTCGGTGATGACTGCTGGATCCCACAGTCCACGCTCTCCCATGCAGGTTTCGTCACCTGCCACGATACCGCCCATCTCTTCTATCAGCAGGGGTATTTTTACATTCGGGAATACTATAGGTGAGCCTGTCAGAAGTATTCTCGGCAGCTTTTTAGACGTGACCGCCTTCTTTTCTGAGATGCTCTTTTTCAGTGAGACATTGACGTTATGCAGAGCCTTGCCCCACACATCCGCCGGCATATAGGAGGAGCTGTTGAGTATAGCCATAGCATGACTGCCTCTTATGAGATAGGGCATCTGCTTTTTCAGCCTGATAAATTCCGACAGCTCATACTGAGCATAGCCTACCTTCCGGAAGCCTTCCGCAAGGGTTTCATAGGTGATACGGTTTCCGGTGACGTTTTCAAGCCTTTCCATCAGCTGATAGAGCTGCCTGACATATTCATCTATGTCATCGTCCTCTCGTGAGGCGGGAATATGCATTGTCATTACGTCACATTGCTCCGAGAGCATTCCGGCTATTTTCTTTTTGCAGTCGCAGGTTATGGGAATGACCATCATGGAGCAGTCCTCATATATGGGCATCAGCCCTGTCTGCTTGAAGCCTGCAACAGCCTTGACCAGAGGACAGGCATCTCTGGGTGCAACGCTGTCACCCACCGAAAAAGCCGTATAGTTTCCGCTGCACAGCTTAACGGGCACTGCCCCGGCTGCATAGATCAACTCCGGCGGAGTCATGACACAGTATGTTCCGACAGTCTTCTGACCGGGAGCCTTTTCTATATGATCCATATTGACATAGATCCGTTCCAGTGTACGGTAAAAGGGTTCCATACCCTCCGGTGCTCCCGGAAGCTCCTTCATCCGACGGAGATATTTTGCCGCTGTCTGTGTTTCTTTATTTATAAAACGCCTGTCCTGTCTTTGCTTTAGTGATTCGGCTTTATTTATCATTGTCATTTGGCAGTCCTCCGTTTTTATCAGGCTCATATCCGGACATGATTTTCTTTCTTGACGAGGAATAGAGCTTTATTCCTGCGCAGGTCATAGAAAGGGCTTTATCCTCCGGACAGCAGCGGATACATTCGCCGCACATGATGCAGTTTGCAGAGGTAACATCGACCTTTTCTCTCTCGGTGTAGATCATCTTGATGCCCATGGGGCAGGCCTCATAGCAGGCACCGCATTCCGTACAGGACTGGGTGTCCTTTTTGATGCGGAAAAGGGATATCTTATGAAAGAACCCCAAGATTGCTCCTATGGGGCACACCATGCAGAATGACCTGCGCTTGAAGAAGCCTGCCATCAGCACCAGAACCATAAGAAATCCGCTGACATAAAGACTTGTGCTTATTCCGGCGAGTACCGGAGACACGGCCACTGCCGGACAGAAGTTGCAGAAGTTGCCTCCCGCAAAGCACAGACCTATAAGGATCAGCACCAGGCACCATTTAATGGGGGTTACTGCTTTGTACATCTTGTCGTTCATTTTTATGCCTTCGGTCTTTGTTTTGCGGCGAATCTTGTCCATGATATCCTGCATCAGTCCTACCGGACAGAGAAAACCGCATATTGCTCTGCCTAACAGCAGGATAAAGCCTATGGTGCTTGCAAAGAATATCACTATGCTATGCCATGGCAGCTCAAAGAGCTCATTCAGATGGGAAAGATAATAGCAGCTTGAGGAGGTCATTTCCTCCGTGTTCCAGGGACATGAAAGCACCGGGACACTCAGACTTGATATTCCCATGCCAAAGATCAGACCGCCCCATATCGCAATAAAGGTAAAGGCGATCATTATTATCCATCGCATTATCATGAACCATACCGGCTTTTGCTTTGGAGCGGCGCCCTTTTGTCTGCCGGTGCGGACATGGGCAAACCGGGAATCCTTTTTATCCGTCTTTGCAAGTATTCTTCTGAGTAAAACCACAAGTACGATACCGGCTGTTGTCATTCCGATTATGATCAGCAGAGGTATCAGTGCTGTAAGATAGTCAAAGGACATGAGTCTGTCGATGCTTACCTCAAAATTGCTGGTTTCCGGCTCATAGAAAGGGAACACAAAGGCAAAATATGCAATTGCCGCAATGCCTGCGCAAATGGCGGAGGTAATAACAATTCTTTTGATTTTCATGACGCTTTTTTCACCTCACGATATCTTCTCTGGGTGAGCATTTCTGAGAATGTTTCCATACGAATCCTCAGCTGTTCAACGTCCTGATACTGATAATCCGTTTCCAGTCTGAAAACCGGAACGCCTTGCTTTGACAGCATTGCTTCAAATCGCTCCAGCTCAAAATCATACTCTATCTGGCCTTTAAGCACATGATAGACAACACCCTCTATTTTGTGATTCTGTACGAACCATGAAACATAATCATACATTGCATCATTTTTTACATATGCGGGGCTGGAATCATAACGCAGCCATGTGGAGGCAATATTCCTGATAAGCCTGTCACGACTGCCCCAAAGAGTCTTTTTGTTATAGGTGATAAATGACTTCATTGACAGATAATCTACAGCTTCGCTTATTTCCAGGCCGCACTTGCTTACAAGGAAGGGTATCTTATAATTCGGGAAAAAAACCGGCGAACCTAAAAGCATTACCGCCGGATGTTCTGTTTTTTTGTTTTTCGACTGACCGATCCTGTTTTCTATTTCACGGATAAGACTTTCCACATGGAATATCCATTCATCAATTGAGGGTGACATATAGTAGGAATTCTGTACAAACATTCTTGCAGCATCAGTTATGATATCTGTATGGCCTCGGGTGATCTCAAGAAATCTGTGCATTACGCTCCTTGCGGCGGAAACCGTTTTCATAGCGGAAACAACAGAGCTTCTGGAAATTCTTGCTTTCGTTTTTTCGGAAACCGCCTCGCACATTGACGTAAGCTGACCGGCATATTTTTCTGCTGCATACTTGTCCTTGCTGTCAGGCGGCACATCAATAAGGCAGACCTTATGCCCCTCACTTTTGAGATCATAAGCAATCTTTCTCATGCTGTCATTTATCAGCGGAATGATAAACAGGGAATCGGAAAAATCAGCCCCTTCCGGTCTGTTTATATATCCTGCAATGGAACGGCTTACAGGATCCGTATCTCTTGGGACAAGGTCATCAGACCATGCGACAGAACCAAGGCTTCCGCCTATGATCCAATGAGGCTTTGCACCTGCAGCAATAACCATTTCTTCAGGGATAGCCGTCCCGAGCAGTACCACATCGGGAGAGAGATTCTCAGTTTCATAAGCCCAGTCATAAGTCTTGTTAAAGAACCATCTGATTTCCGTTAGCTCGGCATTATCATTGTAAAGACTGTTGAGGCTTTCGCAGTATTCCTTGTCAAAGATATCAGTTTTATTTGATGATATATTATTACTCATTTTCAATTCCTCCGGATATATTGTTGTTTTCTTTGCTGAACTAATAATATAATACCTTGTTGGAATATCAATGGAATGTTTTAGGAATGTATGTGGAATTCTGTCTCTCGTTTTTATACAATGGGGCTGGAGAGCTTTCGTGTTAAACGCTCCCTCAGATCGCTCCGTTGTGCAAATCCCGGCGTAACACCGTAGACAGTGCTTGTTCGCATAGTCATCAATCAGAGGATAAACTTGATTATTGCGTTAAGATTATGCAAAAAAATCCCCCTTCGGGTCAATGACTCGTAGGGGGATTTCATAGCTTACCGGCAATATTTTTCTATGCACAGGGAAATATATTCCGCCGTACCTGTGCCGTGCTTGTCAATATTGCTTCTGAAACGCTGATCGGCAACATACATCTGTCCAAGTCCGGCAAGGATCTCTTTGGTGCAGGTGTAATAATTCTCGCTGATACATTGCTGCAGCTTCTCGACCTGAAGCCTTGCCGCTTGTTGGTCAGGGTCAGTGCCGCCGTTTTTCAGCTCGGCAAATCCGATGATAACATCGTCCAATGCAGAGTAGGCGTTGTCCCAATCCGTTTTGGAATATGGCGCTGTCCGCTGTACGCTTTCTTTGTAGGCGTCTGTGCTGCCCCAGCGCTGTCTGACTTCCCGGGCATACTGTTCATTGAGTGTTTCGCAGTTTTTCATTGGCATCATATCGTCCCCTTTCTCTAATTATTTTTCTTGTCAGGGAGTAAAAAGCAATCCGGGTCGGGAATGTCAAACCGGCCGGTTTTGGCGTATGCGACACACTTTGGGCCGCCTCTGCATAGTTCTGCATAGGAGCACTGCTTACAGCCCTCCGGTATCCCCACAGCCCTCAGATTTTTCATAACGGGGCTTGTGCGGTGCAGTGTCAGAAGGTTGGTCTGCTTAACATTTCCGATGACCAGGGGAAGGCGTCTGCATGGCATTACGTCACCGTTAGCAAGCACTACAAGCAGGTTATGGCCTGCTGAACAATGATATATCAGCTTTTTCTTGCAGGGAATGAACTGCAGGGCTCTGCCGCAGAACACCTTACCGTTTCTGTTGAGACGTGCGGCGGTATTGCAAAGCTGCCGGAAGCTGTCCAGAGACAGCGTAAGGTTCTCACTGTCCTCCGCCGCAGGTATTATCACCCTGTCGAACCAAAGCTTGTCTGCGCCTATATCCTCGCAGAGGTTGGCAAGCTTTTTCAGATCTTTATAGTTTCCCCTTTGAGCGGTAAATGACACGCTTGTAAAAATCCCCTTAGATTTTAAGGCGCAGATGCCGCTAAGTGCACGGTCAAAGCTGCCCGGGCCACGAATGGCTTCATGTGATTTTTTTATCCCGTCAAGGCTTACCTGAACATAGTCTACGCCGCAAGCCTTGAGTTTTTTTGCTTCCCATTCACCTATGAGGGTGCCGTTTGTGAGCACGCCTGTCTTTATCCTTCTTGAACGGGCAAGACGCAGCAGCTCAAACAGATGCGGATGGGTGAGAGGTTCTCCGCCGGTAATATTCAATTGCCCGCTGCAGCCGTAGGCTTTTAGCAGCTCACAGTATTGGTCGAGTATGCGCAGTGCCTGGTCAAAATCCTCAAAGGTACTGTAGTCCTCCTGATAGCAGTGCTTGCAGCGCAGATTGCAGCGATGCGTGATGTGCCACTGGAGTATGAAATCTGTGTAGTTGAAGGTGTCCATGTTCAAAACGATGCACTGCCTCCGCTTCCGCAGCCTCCGCCGCTTGAACAGCTGGAACAGCCCCCGCCGCCGCTTGAACCGGAATCTGATGGCGGTCGATAAACGGTGGTCTCTTTTATGAGATATGCTTCTATCTCGCTTTTCAGCCCGCCCACAGCCTTGTAACGAGAGTTGTCTTCAAACATCCATGACTGCAGCATTGGATTGTGCTTTTTGGAGAAGGCTATGCCTATGGCTATTATGAAGCCCAGCATTAACGAGATGATAATATAGCCGCTGACCTTTAGTGGCTAGCTTATACTGCGGTTTTCGCAGACGTCAAGCATCTGTGAGAAGGCCGCACTGGCGCAGTTGAAGTAATTTCCGGCGGTGGCATAATTCTTTACGTTGTCGGTAATAGAGCGGGCGTATGAATCCGTGATTGATTCGTTTATCTTGCCATAGGACTGTATGGTTATCTTACGAACATTCATATTGATTGCAAAAATGCAGGCGCTGTCAAACTCAAACAACTCCTTGCGCTTCAGCCTTGCCTGATCAATCTCGTCAAAGGCATAGCTGTCAAAGTATTCTTCGGTTTTAGCGTCATGTGAACTGTCGTCGCTCAGCACACCGGGGTCAAAGCTGTTTTTGCACGAACCGCAAACCATTGTCTGAGAGACGATATCGAATCTCAGCTCTGCACCGCAGGTTGGGCAATATACCATAATATAACTCCTTCTGAATACCTCACAATAACAATTGTGAGAATATATAATATCAGTTACATTTTACCATGTGTGAAGTAATAATACAAGTACAAAAGCCTCTCACTTAGTCCGCCTGTCCGGTCAGGGCTGTGTCTTGATATGCGAGACTTTGTTCTATAAATCAAAAAAAGCCTACCCTTCTGGGCAGACTTTTTTGAATAGCTGAACTGTCACTCCATAACAGTTTATGGTGTTAATGGCGAAAGCCGCTATGCTGAGATCGTTATCACTTTGGGATAAGACCGTTGACAAGAATAAATGCGAGAAGAATCGGAAGAATAAATTTGAAGTAGAAAACTAAACCGTGTTTCAGCTTTATGCCTTTGCCGGTGTTAGCCTCAGCAAGAAAATTGTCAAAGCCCCAGCCGAAGCGGAAGGTGCAAAACAGAAGGAAGATAAGGGCACCCACAGGCAGCAGCAGATTGCTCACTATAAAGTCCTCTATACCAAGGATATTCATGCCAAAGAGGTTAAATCCGGAAAGAAGATTAAACCCTAACATACATGGCAGGCTAAGCACAAATATTAAAACGCCGTTAAAAACGGTGGCGCGCTTTCGTGACCATCCGAAGTTATCCATGCAGCTTGAAATCAGGTTTTCAAACACTGCTGTTATGGTTGAGAAGCTGGCAAAGCTCATAAACAAAAAGAACAAGGCTCCCCAGATTCTTCCAAACGGCATATTGATGAAAATTTTAGGAAGTGCCACAAAAATCAGTGACGGACCTTCCTGCGGGGCAACATCAAAGCTGAAGCACGCCGGGAATATTATCAGGCCGCTCATCAAGGCAACAAAGGTGTCCAGTGCGGTTATGCGAATGGATTCGCTTATCAAGGTGTTGTCCTTTGACATATAACTGCCGAAAATTTCCATTGAAGCGATGCCAATGCTGAGAGTGAAAAATGCCTGACTCATAGCTGCGCTGACAATGTTATACAGGCCATTGCGCTCTATAGTGCCCAGATCGGGCAGCAAAAAGAACGAAGTGCCCTCCGCCGCCCCGGGAAGCATGAAGCTGTTTACTGCCAGCACACCGATCAACGCCAGCAGACAAATCATCATAACCTTTGTCACACGCTCAATGCCGTTTTTGAGACCAATGCTGCACACAAGGAAACCAACCACTATGATAATTCCCATAAACAGCAGCATTTCTGCGGGATTGGCCAGCATCTTGTCAAAAACTTCCCCCGCACTCTCTGACTTTACTCCGTCAAACTCTCCTGTTAAAAACTTCCAGAAGTAGTCCATCATCCATCCCGAAACCGTGGTGTAATACATCATCAGGATATAGCACCCCAATGTGCAAAACCAGCCGTGTATATGCCACTTTTGACCTTTCTTTTCCAGTGTTTTATATGCGCCGACAATGCTTTTTCGACTTGCGCGACCCATCGAAAGCTCCATAGCAAGAATAGGCACGCCCATTAATAACAGAAACAGCAAATAAATGATTACAAACAAACCTCCGCCGTTTTGTCCGGCAACATAAGGAAATTTCCACACATTGCCGATACCGATAGCGCAGCCCGCACTGACAAGAATAAAGCCAAGTCTCGATTTAAAGCTTTCTCTTTCCATAACTAATTACCAATGCCTCTCTGGTATTAATGATTCATTTCAATTTGTGGGCCTGCTGTTATTATCTCTTTCGCATAGCAAAAGCACATTTAGTCATTTCATCCGACTAAAAGCATCACTTTAACCAACAGGCATTAATCCTTTTCTTCCTGCTTGTTTTCCACATCTTCTGAAATCGGGAACTTCATTGACGTGATGTTTTGACCGAAGGAATAGCGGTAATCAGCATTTTGTGCATAGGTCTGAAAGATTTTTAATCCTGCCTTTGTTTTACCCTCTTCACAATGGATGGGATCGAAGGGTACGCCGTCGTCCTTGACAATAACGCAGATCTCGTTTTTGTCTGCGGCAATGCACAAATCCGTAAAATGTTTTGCCTTTCGTCCGCTGTGATCGACATAATTTAAAAGCAGCTCATCCACGCAGTGCCGGATATTGTTAAGCAGTTCTCCGGAAACATTTTCACTCAGAAATGCCGCTACAGCATCAGAGCTTTCATCTATTCCCTTCTTTGAACATTCAACGGAAATATCCAGACGTTTTACATCTGTCTGCTCCGAGGGGATCAGTGTAATGCGGGAGGGTTTCGGATTGATTTTGTGTCTTATGACGGCAGAACCAAGCACTACAAACCCAAGGGAGAGAACTGTGCTTATGGGGAACGCAATCCAGATCCACTCTGCAGGGAAGAATGCGCTTGCAACTACAAAACCAGTTGCCTGAGCGATAATCAAAGAAAGGCTTGCAATTGTTGCAAAAGCTGTATGCTCAGTGATCTGATAAATCGACGCAATGGGCGAGATGAAGGTCATTGCAAAAAGGAATATGCAAATAATCGGAAGAGCAAAATGGGTCATTGCAATCAGCGAGTCATCCTTAGCGCCGAAAAGCATTGCCAAAGAATCCGGAATCAGCCATGCAAGCAAATTAAACACCACTGCCGAGGACAGAGAGATGATAATGCCTCGTTTGAACAGCATCCTGAGTCCTGCATAGTCCTTTTCTCCCACAAGCATTCCGCCGATTCCCAGGAATGCCATGCCGACACCGCTGCCGATCATGCTGCCCAGACTGATCATATTAAAGCCGATCGTAATGGTAAACATACCTGATTTTCCCAGTGCGGACTGCACAAAGAGGTTGCAAATAAGGGTCATAATAGTAACTGCAAGGGTACTTACAAGGGGCGGAATCCCCCTTATGATATTTTGCAGAAGAGTTTTCCCGAAAAACGAGAAATCCACCTTCAGCTTTAGCTCTGTTTTCTTCCTTATGAAGAAGAGAATGAAAATTATTACGCTGAAGAATGCGCCCAAAACAGTAGCGAGTGCTGCTCCCATAATCCCTAAAGAGAAGATCTTCACGAGCAGGATATCAAAGAACAGATTTGCGACAACGCTTGTAATCATGGACGCTGTAACAGTTTTTGGCCCGCCGGACACATCAACAATTACAGACATTCCGTTTTGGAACATAAGAAAAACACTGCCTATAAACAAAATAAATATGTATTGTCGTGTGTAATCTACAAGAGATTTGTCAATGCTTAGCAGGCTTGCCAGACTCTGGGACAGCAATCCTGAGAACAGTGCAATGAGCACACCCGCCACAAGATTGCAAACAAACGCAATTGTCATTGAGCGGTTTGACTCGCCATAATCACGTCTTCCAAGAGCCTTGGAAATAATGACCGCAGCGCCGCCGGTCAAAAGCTGGTTGATTGCGGCAATTCCGCTGATGACGGGCATAGAATTCTGTATCGCAGCAAGTGCGTCCGAACCAAGAATCCATCCCATCAGCACTCCGTCAATCAATCCATTAAGATTCATCACAGCCATGGTGATAATGGATGCAAGCAGATATTTTTTTAAACTGCTATTTACAAGATAATTATTTCGGTTTGCCATTTTTTCCCCCAAATTCAGAGGGGACACGAGAATATGTCCCCTCTTATACGTTTTCTGGAACAAATTATTCTTTCGGATTGTTCAAAAGATCTTTGTAGAAAGGTATCAGAGACTGATCGGTAAAGAGATCCTCATGAGTCTTGCCTTCCATGTTGATGATCTTTACGTTATCAAAACGTGGTTTAAGCTGTGCAAGCTTGAATTCCATGGTTTCGGCATCGTTTTCATCCTGAACCGTTTCCTTCATAGCGTTCAGGTAGATTACTTCGCCGCTGTAGTGCATTACTTCCGTGCTCAGACCTAACTCGCTGATAATTTTGTGGCGATACAGGAAGTCCTCAACGAAAGCTTCCGAATACTGATCGTTATTCTCTGCCATTGCTTTAAGGGTTTCTTCGTCCTCGTTCAGCTCGTCACGGAAATAGCTGTCTCCGAGAATCAGCAGCGGCTTCTGACCGCGCTCCTCCAGCTTTGCAGCCATGTGCGCCGCAATAACGCCGCCCCATGAGAAGCCGAGAAGTACAGAAACATCAGGCTCGTTGAAATTGAGATCCATAGCGTCAAGATAGAAATTGATAAGACCGTCAAAATCATCACTGCGCAGGAATTTTTCGTAATACTCCGAAACCGGCTCGATAATTATGATGTTATACTTATCGCTGACAGCGTCGAGCTTTGGCAGGAGAGAATTGATCGGGATAATACCGGAAACGCACACCAGCAACGGCTTGCCGACCTCATAGGTATCATACTTCCAGATGATTCTCGAAATACCGTTTACAATGTCACGGATACTGCGGTATCTCATGATATCAGATACGCTGATGCGTGGGTTGTAGGTCTGCAGCTTAGCAGAGAACTTCATTGCTGTGAGGGAGCTCATGCCCAGTGCTAACAGATCGTCAGTAACACCGAATTCTACTCCCGGCATAAGAGCCTTTGCCGCATCATAGTACAGCTTTTCGTTATAGGTTTCAGGCTGAACATTGGCTGTTCCGGAAGCGACAATGGGATCCGGAAGTGCCTTCCTGTCGATCTTGCTGTTGGACGTCATGGGCATTTTTTCAAGACGAATAAGCTTTCCGGGCACCATGTAATCGGCAAGGGTCTCCTTGAGGTGCCTCAGAAGTGCGTCCTCAGTGCAGCTGTCATCCGCAGTATAGTACAGACAAATATTATCGCTCTTTACGAGTGCAATGGTCTGCTTAACGCCCTCGAAGGAAGCCGCCCTGCTTTCAATCTCGCCAAGCTCGATTCTGAAGCCTCTGAACTTAACCTGGAAGTCGATTCTGCCGCAGTATTCTATTTCTCCGTCCTCATTATAGCGGCAAAGATCGCCTGTGTGGTAAACGTCAACGAGGTCGCCGTTGTGGAGCTTTATGGTATTGAATGCCTCAGCAGTTTTTTCGGGCAGATTTTTGTATCCAAGTGCCATCTGAACGCCTGCGAGGCACAGTTCGCCTCTGACACCCTGAGGAACCAGATTTCCATGCTTGTCAACGATGTATGCGCTCAGATTGGGAATCGGTCTGCCAATCGGGATATCCGTATAGACGCGGTTTTTGTCAATCTTGTGATAAAGTGCGTCTATCGTAAACTCTGTAGGACCGTAGGTGTTGATGACCTGACCGGTAATATTGGGGATGGTCACCATCTTTTCGCCGCCGAGAGTCATATAGTCATAGGGCAGACGGTTTTTCTCGTCGGTCAGGATGTGAGCAATCTGAGTTACGAAGTTGGAGCCGTTAATGTGGTTTTCGATGATGTATTTGCGAACCAGATCCAGATCGTGGCGTACCTCCTCAGAGAGGATATGCAGCGCTCCGCCGGCGGCGAAGATCGGAACAAGATCCTTGAGAGATGCGTCAAACGCAAAGTTAGTGTGCAGAAGCACATTTGTATTTTCTGTCTGACCGGTGCAGTCACAGTAGAAATGTACAAAGTTAGTGAGTGCTCTGTGCGGGATCATAACGCCCTTGGGCAAGCCGGTGGAGCCTGACGTATAAATCATATACGCCGTGCCGTCGGGTTTGGCTGCGGAAACAATCTTTCCGCGGTCTTCCGAAATCATTTCGCTGACTGTTTTCTCGTCAATAATGAGCTTGGAGCCGCTGTCGTTTACAATGTAGTTTACTCGCTCCTCAGGATATTCGGGAGCAATCGGCACATATGCAGCTCCGGCCTTCTGTATACCCATTGATGCAACCACAAATTCTTTTACTCTGCCCATGCGGATTACGACGAATTCTCCCTCGCATACGCCCTTTTCTTTCAGTGCAGCCGCAACCCGGTCGGAATATTCATCAAGCTCACGATATGTGATGCTTCCAAATTCATCCACCACAGCGGTATGATCGGGATTTGCCGCTGCATTTTTCTGGAACAGATCAATCCATGTAAGAGATCTGTCATATTCCATGGTCTCGCCCGTTGACAGCTTTTCAATCTGTTCTGACGCCTCGGGGCTGAGACGGGCAAGCTTTGTAAGCGGTTCATCGGGCTTCTCCGTCATCTCACGGATCAGGACTTCAAACAGCTCCAGTACACGCAGGATTTCACTGCGGCGGTAGAGACGTGTATTATAGGTTATCTTCAGGCACAGCTTATCGTCATCCATGTAGCAGGCAGGAATGATTTCGTCAAAGATCTCTTCCTTAATGAGAAGCGGTTTGATCTCAAAGGGAAGAGCGTCAAACGATTCTGCATTCTCGTCACCGCTGTTGTAGTTTTCAAATGCAAATACAGTCTGGAAGAGTCTGCTGCCGAGCTCTGAATTCTCCTGGATCTCCGAAAGCGGGCAGAAGTCAAATTCGTTGCTCTTGGCATCCTGCGCAAACAGCTCACGCAGCATAGTGCGGGCAGTGCTGTCGCTGTTGGTCTTCACTCTGATTGGTACGGAGTTGATAAACAGTCCCAAAACATTATTTACATCCTGGGTATTGTTGTCACGTCCGGAAACGACATTGACAAAGACTGCATCGTCTGTGCGGCTGTAGGTCTGCAGAACCATGCCCCATGCCAGCATGGTGCCCTTTCCGAGTGTGGACTGCTCTTCAAGACAGAGCTTTGCAAATGCGTCTGTCAGCTTGCTGTCGAGCTTGATCGTCTCCTCCTCGGAAGCGCTGCGCTCATTTTCGGGAACCTCACCGAAGCTTGGGATTTCGGCTCTCGTATTATAGCCGTCAAGCAGCTCTTTCCAATACTGCATACCCGCACGCTTATCCTTTGCGAGAAGCTCTCTGACTGCTGCTTCATAGCTTCCGTCAGGGGCGCCGCCCTCGTCGGAAGTGTAATTGCCACTTACCTCTTCCATTAGGAACCGGAACAAATCACCCAGATAGAGCTGGTTGCACCAGCCGTCAACGATGATGTGGTGTACAGCGATTACCAGATAGCAGCTGTTTTCGCTCTTCTTTGCACAGGTGATGTGGAACAGCGGCTTATTCTGGAGGTCAAAGGCGTTTTTGAGCAGCTCCTCACGAATCTCATAGGCTTTGTTCTCCTGATCAGTCTCAGAGCTGATATCCACATACGCCATGCCAAGCTTTCTGCTGGTGATCGCCTGTCTTGCAACACTTACATTCTTATGGATAATGGATGTCCGGAGCACTTCATGCTTTTTAGCAAGTCTGTCCAGCACACGGGCGAGCATTTCTTCCGTGACCAGAACACCGAGCTCATAAATATCTACCAGTCTGTAGGCATAAGAATCCGGCTCGCTGACCGCTTTGAGCAGCATACCCTCCTGCATGGGGATCAGCGGATAAATACGGCTGATGGTTTCGCCCTTTGCTGCGAATTCCGCAACAACACGGTCAAATTCTGCCCTCGTCCATTCGTTTTCTCCGAGATCTGAAGCGGTGACAACCCTCTTCGTATCGGAAGAGATATATTCAACGGTAGCTTTTATCTGCTCAAGAATACCCTCGGCAAAAGCCTTGGCCTGCTCGGCAGTATATACACCCTCGTTATATCCGATGAACAGCATGAATTTGCCGTTCATAACAAGGGCATTGATTCCCAGATCGGAGTCGGTGTTGTTATTGGGAGCAGCGTCGATTGCCTTAATATCTCTGGTCATGGTGAACAAGCCGTCTGTCTGTCCACCGTCCATTTCGCCCAGATAGTTGAAGCTGAGTGCTGCTGCCTTATCCTTTGAAAGCGTTACGCTTTGCTTTCCTTCGAGATAACGAAGGACATTGTAGCCAATTCCCTTATCAGGGATCCTGTGAAGTGTCTCCTTGACGTTGAGCAGATCGTCCTCGATTTTGCCGGTGATATCGGTGAACACAACCGGATAGATTGACGTGAACCAACCTATAGTTCTGTCAGTCTCAAGCTCTGCACCGATGTTTTCTCTGCCGTGTCCCTCAAGCTGTACCGAGACGGCTTTTTCACCGAAGACGTTTTTATAGCTGCGGCATACCGCAGTAAGAAGCAAGTCGTTGACATCTGCGCCAAAACGTGTCAGGTTCGTATGCAGGAACGTCTTTGTTGCGGTCTCGTCCAGGGACGTATCAATGAAGGCAAACTGCCTGTTATAATCCTTGACATCCGACATACGCATAGAGCTCATCTGTTTTTCGACAGCCTCCCAGTAGGGGATCTCCAGACTGAGACGATAGCTGTCTCTATATTCATACAGTGCGTTTGCATAGTCATTATAGGTGTGTGTCTTTGCGGGAAGCTTGATCTTCTTGCCAGCGAGTGCCTGGGTATAACCCAATTCCAGATCAGAAAGCAGGATACGCCAGGATACACCGTCAATAATCAGGTGATGTGCGCAGATGAAGAGGATATCCTCCTCGCCGATGGAAATGACCGCTGCCCTGAAGAGCTGCTTGTCGGTTTCAAATCCAGACTCAATCTTGTTGCAGATTTCAGATGCCTGCTCATAGGATTGTGCCGTATACTGTTCAAGTGTTACGGTTTTGCCGCTGTCCTTTACATAAAGACCGTCCTCTGTCAGCACTGCTCTCAGCATATCATGCTGCTCGGTAACCGCACGGAATGCAGCTTCCAGAGCATCAATGCGGATCTTGTCACGGCATTTGAGTGCCTGGGACTGGTTGAAGTAAGCGGGAACGGGCAGGTCTATGTCCATAAAGTAGTTAACTATTGCGCTGTTCTTCACATAGCCCTGATAAGCGTTTTGACTGATTGTCTGCTTTTTGCCGGAATCTGCGGCTGCGGCAATATTGCGTACTGTCTTTTCCTTCATCACGTCGGCAACCGTTACGGTCAGACCGGCTTCTCTGAGTGCGCTGACAAGACGGATCGCCTTGATCGAGTCACCGCCCAGTGCGAAGAAGTTATCGAGCGCACCTATGGGCACGTCCGGAGAAAGCACCTTGGCTACTGCGAGGGCGACGGCTTCTTCTGTCTCGTTGGCAGGCTCCACATACTCTGTGGTGCTGCCGATTACCGGATCAGGCAGAGCCTTCAGATCCAGCTTGCCGTTGGGGGTCATGGGCATCTTGTCAAGCTTTATGAATACCGTCGGAACCATGTATTCCGCAAGGCCGATTGCCATGAAGGCACGCAGGGCCTCCTCATCAGTGGGTGCCTTTTCGGTATAATACAGACAAATATTTTCTTTTCTGATCTGTACGGCACACTGCTCGATGCTCTCATATCTCAGAGCCGCATTGGCTATTTCGCCCAGCTCGATACGGAAGCCTCTGAGCTTGACCTGATGGTCGATTCTGCCGTAATACTCAAGATCTCCGTCGTCGTTGTAGCGTACAAGGTCGCCGGTATGATAGACCGCTACCTCGTTATCCCCATCAAGACGAAGTGTTTTGAATACCTCTTCGGTCTTTTCGGGAAGGTTGTGATAGCCTGCGGAGATCTGCTGACCTGACATACACAGCTCGCCTATCATACCATTCGGGACGAGTCTGCCCGCAGGATCCACAACCAGTGCCATGCTGTTATAGAGAGGTCTGCCGATGGGAATATTGTTGTATACTTTTGTTTTGTCGATATCATAGTATGTCGCATCAACGGTAAATTCGGTGGGACCGTAGGTGTTGATAACTCTGCCGGTAATGTTCGGCACAGAAGTCATCTTTTCACCGCCGAGAACGATGTAGTCAAGTTTAATGGGCTCCTCCGTGCTCATCAGCTGAGCAAACTGCGTGGTATAGCAGCCGCCGGTAATGCCGTTGCGCTCAATGTATTCTCTCATGAGCATAACGTCCTTGCGTTCCTCCTCAGGAACAATATAAAGGGTGCCGCCCACGGTAAGCACAGGATAGAGATCCTCTACCGCCGCATCAAACGCAAAGTTACTGTGGCAGGTAATACGGCTCTTGTCTGTAAGCTCCCAACAGCTGCGGATGAAGCGCACAAACGCATACAGCGACTTATGACGGATCTCAACGCCCTTGGGTCTGCCTGTGGATCCGGATGTGAAGATCATGTAGGCAAGGGATTCTCCGTCGATCGGGCGTTTTTCAAGCCTGCGGGGATAGGCTGCCATTTCGGCAATCTTATCGTCATCAATCAGGAGTTGAGTTCCGGCGTTTTCAAGGATATATGCAACACGGTCCTCAGGATAATCCAAATCAATCGGGACATAGGCGCAGCCGGCCTTGTGCACGGCGGCAACAGCGACCATAAAGTCCTTGGATCTGCCGATGCGAATAGCTATGAACGGGTCCTTGTTTAATCCCTTGTCCTCAAGATAAGCCGCAGCCGCATCAGAGAGTGCGTCAAGCTGAGCATAAGTATAGGATCCTGCGCTGTCCACAATTGCAACGCTGTCCGGAGTTTTTGCGCACTGAGCTTCAAACAGCTCCAACCAGTTTGTTCCGTCATCGATGGGCAGCTTTTCGCCGGTAGAAAGCTCGATGACCTTCTTCTTTGCGCTGTCGGTGAGCAGCGGCTGCTCTGAGAGCAGCTTATCCGGTGTTTCGGCAATACCCTGGGCAAGAACGGCAAACAAATCCAGCACAGAACGCATCTCGTGCATACGATAGCGGGTCTTGTCGAATGTGATCTGCAGGAAAAGCTCGCCCTTGTCGTCTGTGTAAGCGGTCAGATCAAGATCAGCGAAGCTTTCCTCACGGGTATTTACCGGTGAGAAGCCAAAGCTAAGCTCCATTCCGCCTGTCTGAGAACCGCTGTTGTAGTTTTCAAACGCCATTACGCTCTGGAACAGCTCACTTCCCAGGTTGGAAAGATGCTCTATTTCAGAAAGGGGACAGAAATCAAATGCGTTGCTTTCGGAGGACTGCTTTGCAAGTGCTCTGAGTAACGTGCGTGCAGTGCTGTCCTTTTCCGTCTTTATTCTGACAGGAATCGAGTTGATAAACAAACCGACAACATTGCCGACTTCTGTTTCCGTATTGTCACGTCCGGATACGACCTTTGCAAAAATCACGTCGTCCTTGCGGGAATATGCTCCGATCACAAGTCCCCAGATCATTTCGACGATATTGGAAACCGTTGCCTGCTCAGACTTGCACAGCTCAGTCAGCTTATCGGTGATATCCTTTGCAACCGTTATGGAAACGGTATCCTCAGCACTCATTTCTGCTTCGGGGATAGGACCGAATGATGGTATCTCAGCCTTGGTTTCGTAATCGCCCAGCAGTCCCTTCCAATAATCCAGGGCTGCAAATCTGTCTTTATGAAGAATCTCACGTACCGCATCCTCATACTTTCCGTATTCGTCTGACCAGTCCTCAGCGGGTACGGTTCTTTGTTTGAGTTCGTCGTCGAGGTTGCGCAGCAGGTCGGAAAGATAAAGGGACATACACCATCCGTCAACGATAATATGATGAACGGAAATGATCAGATAGCAGCTGTTATCATCTTTCTTTGCACAGATGAACTGCATAAGAGACTTACGCTGCAGCTCAAAACCATTGACAAGCAATTCCTTGCGAATATTTTCCGCAGCCATGCGCGGGTCGCTGCACTGGCTGAGATCTATCATCTCAAGAGGCAGCTGCCTGTCAGTGATTGCCTGTCTGGGAATTGTCACTCCGTCATAGATGACCGCAGTGCGCAGTACCTCGTGCTTAGCTGCAAGACGGTCAATAGCATGACGCAGCTGCTCCTGGGTGGGCAGAACGTCCAGTTCGAAGATGCTGACCAGTCTGTAGGCAGGGGATTCGGGCTCGCTGATAGCCTTCAGCAGCATACCCTCCTGCATAGGTGTCAGCGGATATATGCGCAGCAGCTTTTCATCTCTCTCAGCAAAATCTTCAGTGATGGCGGCGAATTCTTCCTTCGTCCACTCGTTTTCACCCAGATCGGATGCGGTTGCGATTTCCGACTTGTTCTCTGCAAGATAACCGCAGAGATACATCAATTCGTTAAGGATTCCGCCGGCAAACTTATCTGCCTGCTTTTTATCGCATATCCTGCTGTTGAAGAACAAGCTCAGCTCAAACTTGCCGCAGCTTACCGCACAGTTGATGGAAAGATCAGCACCAAAGATATTTTCGGGAGCAAAATCATAGCCGGTGTCAATGTCATTGGAAGGATTGAAGAACAATCCGGCATCCGGTCCGCTGTCCATCTGACCCATATAGTTGAAGCCAATGAGGGCAACGTCATCTGTCGAGAAAGTCACATTATCCTTGCCGGGCAACATTCTGATTATATTATAGCCTACGCCCTTTGAAGGAACCCGATGCATTGCTTCTTTTACAGCGGCGAGATCATCGTCCGTATCACCGGTGATACCGTTGATAATCACAGGATAGATTGACGTGAACCAACCGATGGTACGGTCAGTTACCAATCCTGAGCCGATATCCTCTCTGCCGTGTCCTTCAAACTGAATGGACAGGCTTTCTCCGCCAAATACTTTTCTATAGCTGCGGCTTACGGCGGCGATCAACAGATCGTTCACCTCAAGACCTGCCGCAGCAATCTCTGCGGAGGTGAATTTCGCCGTATCCTTTTCCGAGAGGTCAATGCGCAGGATATCAAAAGCACGGGCGTGATCTCTTCCCTTTGAATGGGGGAGAGCCTCAAGCTGCTTTTGCACCTTCTTCCAGTAAGGAATCTCAAGGCTGAGAGCATAACTGTCTCGGTAAGCGGCGGATGCCTTAGCATAATCCTGATAGGTATGGGTCTTTTCCGGGAGCTTTACAGTCTCGCTGCCTGAGAGAAGCTGTGAATAAGCCATTTCCAGATCAGAGGAGAAAATGCGCCATGACACGCCGTCAATAATCGTATGGTGTGCCGTTATAAACAGATAGTCAGCTTTTTCCAGCTTAAAGAGGACTATGCGGATAAGAGATGATTCAAGCTCGATGTGGGACTGGAAAAATGCGCACATCGAAGTAACATCGTTTTTGTCATTGCCTTCAAGGGTAACTTCTTCAACATTGATTGTGCAGTCAGCGTCACGAACAATCAGTCTGCCGTCTTTCATGACAGCTCTGAGCATATCGTGCTGATATGTAAGCGCATTTACTGCCTTCTGCAGGATGTCCTTATCCACACGCTCTCTGCAGCGGTACATTGCCGACTGGTTGAAGTGTTCGGGAATCGGAAGCTCCAGGTCATTGAAGAAGGAATAGATTGCCGTATTGCCAACCTCACCGGTAAACGGCTCTTGTGAGATTTGCAGAACATCGGCGGCACCGCTGACGGAAGCGGCAATCTTCCGCACGGTCTTATTCTTCATCACGTCAGACACAGCCAAGGAGATTTCCATAGTTCTGAGCAGTGAAACCAGTCGGATAGCCTTGATGGAATCACCGCCAAGCTCAAAGAAGCTGTCGAGAGCGCCGATTTTGTTATCACAGCCGAGGATAGAGCGCATTGCTTCCGCAATCTTCTTCTCGGTTTCGTTTGCAGGCTCAACATACTCAGAGCTGCTGCTCATTACGGGATCGGGCAGAGCCTTTCTGTTGATTTTACCGTTGGGCGTCAGCGGTAGAACATCCATCTGGATATAGACTGTCGGCACCATATACTCCGTAAGAGATTCGGCAAGGAACGAGGAAAGCTCATTCTTGTCAATATCCGATTTTGCAGAATAATACAGCACCAGCTGATTGTGACGGACCTCTGCCGCAGTCTGAAGCATTCCCTCATAAAGGGAGGCCTGGTTTTCAATCTCGCCCAGCTCAATTCTGAAGCCTCTGAGCTTGACCTGGGAGTCGATTCTGCCCAGATAAACCAGCTCGTTATCTTCATTATAACGTGCAAGGTCGCCGGTACGATAGATCCTGTTGCCGCCAAGTGCGTCATCCGAAAGGTAAGTGAATGCTTTTGCGGTTTGCTCCGGACGGTTGTGATATCCTTCAGAAATCTGTACGCCGGCAAGGCAAAGCTCGCCCGCTATGCCCTTGGGAAGGATGTGTCCGTCGGAGTCACATATCATGGAATAGGAGTTGGGGACGGCACGTCCGATGGGGATATCGATATCCTTTTCCTGATCGATAATATGGAAGGATGAGCATACCGTAAACTCTGTGGGACCGTAGCCGTTATAAAGTCTTGTATTGCTCTTCTTGACGGGCACAAACTTTTCGCCGCCAAGCATAATATAATCAAGGTTGATTTCCTGCTGGTTGAGCAGTGCCATACCTACAGCCGTACTGATGGTCATACCGGTGATCTCGTTTATGCGGATATAATCTGCGATCTTATCAAGGTCACGGCGGAGCTGTTCATCAAGGAAGTGAATCTGTGCGCCTGCTGCCAGGGGATAGAACAGATCAAACGTAGATGCGTCGAAGGAGAAGCTCGGGTGATGGAGGTTGCGCTTGGTTGAATCGAGTCCGAACTCCGGAATATTCCACGCAGCGCAGGCGGTGATTGCTCTCTGCTTGAGGAGCACACCCTTTGGCTTGCCTGTGGAACCGGAGGTATAGATCATATAGGCATTAGTTTCGGGATCGGCAAGCGTTCCGATTCTCTGGGCATTTTCTGCCGGCGAAGAAGCTTCGTCAATATTGTCATCGGAAAGCACCATTTTCGCCCCGCAGTCCTCCAGCATGAAGGCGATACGATCCTCGGGATATTCAGGGTCAATGGGCACATAAGCTGCGCCGGCTTTGTTGACGCCGATAACAGCAGCAGCAAACTCTTTTCTGCGGGTCATCTTGACCGCTACAAAGTCGTTGACGTTGACGTTGTTCCTGACGAGATATGCAGCAATGTTTTCGGATATCTGGTCAAGCTGTGAATATGTCAGGCTGCCGTTTCTGTCCACAACTGCGATATTGTCGGGATTCTCCCGGGCATGATCCATGAACATATCCACCCATGTACGAGTCCTGTCATATTCAATGTCAATACCGCGGCTGATTGCGAGCATTTCAGTAATGCCTTCGCTGCTGAGTCTGGAAAGTGCGCAAAGCGGTTCGTCGGGGTTTTCAGAAATGCCCACAGCAAATACTCTGAACAGCTCCAGAATACGTTCGATCTCGACTTTTCTGTAATGTCTGTTGTTAAAGGTGACGGAGAGGGCAAGGCTGCTGTCATCGTTTTCAAATGCCTTGACGTTGATCTCGTCAAAGTTTTCTTCCTTCAGGAGTACGGGAGAGCAGCCGAAGGAGAGGGCTGATAAGCCTGTGTCATCGCCGCCGCTGTTATAGTTTTCAAAAGCGATTACGGACTGAACGAGTCTTCCGCCAAGGTCTGTCTGTGCGCCGATCTCCGACAGCGGGCAAAAATCGTGATTGTTGCCAGCAGCTGCCTGGGACGACAGGGTGCGGAGCATCTCACGGGCGGTAGTCTCGGTGTTATACCTTACACGAACCGGAACAGAGTTGATAAACAGACCGACCACATTGCCGATCTCGGTTTTTGTATTGTCACGACCGGATACAACCTTTGCAAACACAGCGTCGTGGGATCTGCTGTAAACGGACAGAATCAGTCCCCAGAGAAGCTCTACTGCATTGTTGACCGTAGCCTGTTCCTCAGTGCAAAGCTTTGCAAGCTTTGCGGAAAGCTCTACGGGCAGGGTGAGAATCAACTCATCCTCAGGGCTCATCTCATCCTCGCTAAGCTCGCCGTAAGAGGGGATTTCCGCACGGTTTTCATAACCGTCAAGCAGGTCTTTCCAGTATTGCAGACCGGCTTTCTTGTCTTTTGCAAGGATTTCCCTGACCGCCGCCTCATAGCTGCCGTTTTCCGGAGCAGGAGAGCTGAAGGTGGTTTTGCCGGAAAGCTCATCGGACAGAAGCTGCATGAATTCGGACAGGAATATCTGCATACACCAGCCGTCTACGATGATATGGTGAGTAGCAATAATAATATAACAACTGTTTTCGGATGTAGCTGCGCAGGTGATCTGCACGAGAGAACGGTCCTCAAGATCAAAGGCATTTGTGAGGATATCTCTGCGAAGTGCAAGGACTGCCTCCTGCTTGTTCTCTGCAGCGCTTATGTCAACATAGTTTACCGGCAGCTTGCGTTCAACAATTGCCTGGCGGTTTACGCTGACGTTTTTATGAATAATTGCCGTGCGGAGCACTTCGTGGCGCTCTGCAAGACGTTCCATTACTTTTTCAAGAACAGCCTGTGAGGGAAGCACGTCAAGCTGCCAGATACTCGCAAGACGATATGCCCAGGAATCCGGCTCTGTAATATGCTTGAGCAGCATGCTTTCCTGCATGGGAGTCAGCGGGTAAATTCGGCTGATCTTTTCTCCCTTTTCGCTGAATTTCTGCATCACGGAATCAAACTCCGCAACGCTCCACTCGTTTTCGCCCAGGTCGGTGGGAGTGATGATACGGTCAGTGCCGGAATCCAGACAGCTCTCTATTCCGCGCATTTCCTCAAGAATACCGTCTGCAAAGGTCTGTGCCTTGTCCGCCGTGTAAAGGGCGGTATTATATGTGAGGGTGAGCTTAAACTCTCCGTTGGTCACGATGCTGTCGATCGCAATATCGGGTCCGAAATAGTTCTGCTCAGCGCAGTCGGAGCCTGTGTCAATCGTATTATCCACCGTAAGGAGAGAGCTGCCCTGTTCGACATCTGTTTCGCCCAGATAGTTAAAGGAAAGCATTGCCGACTTGTCCTGTGCGAATTCAGCCTTTTCCTCGCCCTCTAAGCAGCGGAGAACATTATAGCCAATACCCTTGTTGGGGACTCTGTGAAGTGATTCCTTGACCGCAATCAGGTCGGAACGGATATCCTTGCCGATGTTTTCTACGATGACCGGATAAACAGATGTAAACCAACCAACGGTTCTGTCTATGACAAGCGGCTCTCCGATATCCTCTCTTCCGTGACCCTCAAACTGTACGGAAAGTGCGCTGCCGCCGAAGTTTTTGGAATAGCTGCGGCATACCGCACAAAGCATGGTATCGTTTATATCCACGTTCAGTGAGGACTTATCTGCGAGAATAAACTGCCGGATTTCTTCCGGAGCCATCTTAACGACAATGCGCTCAAATCTTCTCTCGTGGTCCATGCAGTCGGAAAGGGGAAGAGCTTCCATCTTACGCTGGACTTCTTTCCAGTAGGGCAGCTCCAGAGAAAGGGGATAGCTGTTTCTGTATTTATGAAGTGCCTGAGCAAAATCGTTATAGGTATTTGTCTTTGAGGGAAGGGTTATTTCACTTCCGCCAACAGCCGCCGAATACGCATTTTCAAGATCGGAGAGGATAATTCTCCATGAAACGCCGTCGATGATCAAGTGGTGAGCTGCGATAAACAGACGGTCGGCATCGTCGGAATGAATCAGGCATATGTGAATCAGCGCCTTTTCCATATCGAAATGGGCTTTGATATCCGCACAGATCTTGCCGATTTCATCATATCCGCACTCAACATATTCTACCGGGATTGTCTCATCGGCACTGCGCACAAACAACTCATTATCACGCAGAACCGTGCGCAGCATATCGTGCTGATAAACTATCGCATCAAATGCCTTCTGCAAAGCGTCTCTGTCAAGCACTTCTCTGCTCTTCAGCAGCATTGTCTGATGATAATAAGACGGATCGGGCATGGCAAGAATTGCGGGCAGCCAGCGTGGGTTTTCTGTCTTGCCTGTAAAGGGCTGCTGTGAAATCGCTTCCGTTTTGCTTTCAACTGCGCAGGCAGCGATAGCACGGACGGTCTTTTCCTTCATGATGTCGGCAACCTTGACTTCGATGCCCTCCTGGCGCAGTGCGCTGACCAGACGGATCGCTTTGATGGAATCTCCGCCCAGGGTAAAGAAGTTATCCAGTGCGCCGACCTTGTTCTCCAGACGGAGCACCTTGACAAAACACTCGGCAATAGCTGTTTCGGTTGCCGTAGCAGGAGCTTCGTAGTTTGAATCCGCTTCAAACTCGGGCTCGGGCAAGGCTCTGCGGTTTACCTTTCCGCTGGGAGTCATGGGCATATTATCAAGCGGCATATAAACCGTGGGCACCATGTATTCGGTAAGGGTTTCGGCAAGGAATGCACGCAGCTTTTCGCTGTCCACTTCACCTTCGGCAACATAATACAGGCACAGGTGATCCTTTACAACAGCCGCAGCGACCTGCTTGATTGACGGATAATGAATAGCGGTACTCTCAATTTCGCCAAGCTCAATACGGAAGCCTCTCAGCTTGACCTGGAAGTCAAGTCTGCCCATGTATTCAACGTCGCCGTCGGGATTATATCTTCCCAGGTCTCCCGTGTGGTACATGGTCTCTCCCTCAACAAACTGACAGGGAGTAAAGGCTGCCTTTGTCTTCTCCGGCATCTTCCAATAACCGTTGCCGATATTAAGACCTGCATAGCAGATTTCGCCCGCTGCACCCTGGGGCATGAGTGCGCCGTATTTATCAACAATGAAAGCATAGCAGTTTGCAAGGGGTTTACCGATTGGCGTGTCAGCGTAGAAAACTCCCTCTTTCAACTCATAATCGCAGACAACGTCGGTTACCTCCGTTGCGCCGCAAACGTTGAATACTCTGCATTTGCCGCCCTTTACACCTCTGAGAGCCTCGCCGCCGACGGAGACGAACCGCTGCTTGATGTCATAGGAGCTGAGCAAAAGCTGACCCATTGCAGTTGCGTATGCACTTCCTGTAATCTCATATTTATCCAGGAATTTGTAAATCTCATCCGGATCTCTTCTGATTTCCTCAGGCATGATATACAGTGCCGCACCTGCACCAAGGGCAGGATAGAAATCACGGATATGGGAGTCAAAGGACCATGTGATATGGTGGCTGATTCTGTCATCGGAAGTGACGCCGAATCTGCCTATATAGTAAACAACATAGTTCATCAATGCACTGTGAGGGATCATTGCCCCCTTCGGTCTTCCTGTTGAACCCGAGGTGTAGATCATATACGCATTGTTTTCGGGCTTTGCAAGGTCGGTGTGAGCAGGCTCAGGATATAGTGCCAGCGCATCGGCAACGGTCTTTTCGGTCAGAACAACCTTTGCCTCGGAATCCTCCTGCATATAGCGGATTCTGTCGGCGGGATACAGCGGATCGATAGGAACATAGCATGCCCCTGCCTTATGCACACCGATTACGGCGGCAGCAAATTCCTTGACTCTGTCCATTTCGATAATGACAAAATCATGCTGTGTAACGCCGTTGCGGATCAGGTATTGTGCAACGCTGTCAGCGCATTTATCGAGCTCACGGTAGGTAAAGCTGCCGTTAATGTCAGCTACGGCAATTCCGTCCGGCTTCTCCGCTACATACTTATTGAACAGAGAGAGCCAGGTGAGTGAACGGTCAAATTCCAGAGTGTCGCCTTTGCAAAGACCGTTGATCATCTCCTCGCGGGCTTCTTCGTCCATCAGAGAGATGTCGCTTATTGTTTTTGCGGTGAGCATACTGCGGACCACAGACGCAAATGCCTGTGAGAGCATTTCCAGGTCAGAGCTGTTGTATCTCTTTCCGTCTGCCTCACTTACTATCATCATCTCTCCATCGTCGGAGGGATAAACGGTTATATTAATGGGAAATTTGACATCACCGAGAGAGAATTCCGCCGCCATTTCCCGGTTCATGCCCTCCATTCCGCCCTGATATACGAACATAACCTCGGGACGGAACCTGAATTTATTTACAATTGCAGTGTACGGATAGATATCCGATGCATAATTCTCGGTCAATTCATCGGAGAATCGCTTGATAAAGTCTGAGGTTTTTTCGCTGCCGTGTCCCTCCTCGGGGAAGCTTGCGCCCACTGCGATAGTTTTAACAAACATACCTACGGCATCCGCAAATTCCACCGCAGCCCCTCTGCCGTGGTTTACTGTGAGATATACGAAGTTTTCTTCACGGGTAAGGCGATGCATGGTCTCAGAGAAAGCTGCCTGCAGATATGCGTTGACAGTGATTCCCGCAGCGGTACAGTATTCGGAAATATCCTCAGCGGAGAATCTGTTTATGGACCGAACCATAGTATTTCCGTCAGGCTCTGTTGAGTCCGGATAAATCAGCGCATTGGAGCCGGAAAGCTTTTCGGTATAAAATGCCTCTGCTTTCTGATATTTCTCCGTGTCAGCAAGTCCTTCTTCATATACGGCGAGATCATAAGCATCCAGCTTTTCAGGCTCAAGCTTTTCGCCGTCGAGGGCTCTCTGAACGTCACGCATGAAAACGCCGACAGAAACACCGTCATAAACAATATGATGAACGTCGCAGAAAAGATATGTCTTTCCGCTGTCGGTGAGAACCTCAAAACGGTAAAGCGGTTCATTAAACAGATCGAAGGGCCTGATACGCTCAGCAACATACTTATGAACAGACTGCCCGGTGAGATCCCTGACAGGAATTTCGGGCATTTCGTCATCGTGAGGCACCTGCACGACAGTCTCATCAACCATGGCAAGGCGAGTCTTGATGTATGAGTGGGCTTCAATCGCAGCCTTTACCGCAGCAACAAGCGCTTCGGGAGCTGTGCCCTGGGGATATTCGTACAGACCGGGAATGTTATACTGTGTTGCTTCGTGGTTGATCTCCCAGTCGATGTAAACGCCCTTTTGGTTCTGGGAAAGCGGATAGTATTTGCGCTTTTCACAATGGTGCACACCCTGAGCACCGTCTGAGGAGTCTGCCGCTGAAGAAATAGCCCTGACAGTCGGGTTTTTCATTACGTCAGCAACGGAAACACTGACGCCGAGTTTATTATGTATAGCCGCACAGAACCTGATTGCACCGAGAGAGTTAAGACCCAGAGAAACAAGGTCGTTTGTGACGCCAAACTTATCGGTCTTGACAAATGCGGCGGCAATCTCAAGAATTGCACGCTCAGTGGGGGTTTCCGGCTCAACAATGGTGTCTACCTTGATCTCAGGTTCCGGAAGTGCTTTGAGGTCAATCTTACCGTTGGAAGTTTGCGGCATTACGTCAAGACGCACATACACTGAGGGAACCATGTATGCAGTAAGTGTTTCGGCAAGGAACGCCTTGAGAGCACTCTGGTCCACAGGCGCTTTCTCGGTATAGTACAGGCAGAGTCTGTTGCCCCTTACCTGTGCGCAGATTGCTTCGATGCCATCAAAAGCTTTTGCTCTTGTTTCTATTTCGCCAAGCTCGATACGGAAGCCGTTGAGCTTAACCTGGAAGTCGATTCTGCCCTTATATATAAGGTCGGAGTTTTCATTGTAGCAAGCAAGGTCGCCGGTATGATAAACGGGCATATTGTCCGGGAGCACACCGTCACGAAGAGGCGCAAAGCGTTTTTTGGTGATTTCGGGCATATTATGATATCCCACGGCAAGCTGGGGACCTGCAAGACAAAGCTCACCCACTGCGTGTCGGGGCAGAAGATTCCCGTGTCTGTCGATAATGAGCGAATAGGAGTTTGGAACAGGTCTGCCGATTGGCACATCCTTATCCTTTTCGGGATCGACAATATGGAACGACGAACAAACCGTAAACTCTGTCGGACCGTAGCCGTTAATTACCTTGAGACGATCCGCCGATACGGGCAACATTTTTTCGCCGCCCATCATCAGGAATTCACAGGGAAGATCGCCGCCATACTGTGAGAGCATTGCCATACCCATCTGTGTAGGAAGCGTAAAGCCCTTGATATGGTTTTCCTTTATATATTTGTACATTCCGTCCATATCCCGGCGCAGAGCGTCTGAGAGAATATGGACCGAGCCGCCGCCTGCAATCGGGCAAACGAGATCGTCAAGAGATGCGTCAAACGCGCAGTGATTTGTGGGGCTGTATTACACCCTTTGGCTTTCCGGTTGAACCTGATGTGTAAATCATGTAAGCATAGCCGTTTGGTTCGCTGTAGTTGATCTCTCCGGCATCGGAGAAGTTTTTGGCGGCATCACGGACGGATTCCTCCGTAAGCATTATTGAAGCGCCGCTGTCGGCGGTCATATATTCAATTCTGTCCTTAGGATATTCGGGATCAACAGGGATGAACGCCGCTCCTGCCTTATTAACGCCGATGACTCCCGCAAGATATTCCTTGCAGCGGTCCATTTTTACGATAACAAAATCGTTCTTTTGGACGCCCTTGTCAATAAGGTATGCGGCAACCGAAGACGAAATCCTATCAAGCTCGGAATAAGTATAGGTGCCGAATTCATCGGTAACGGCGGGATGGTCGGGCTGTTTTGCGGCGTGTGATGTAAACATATCCACCCACGTCACGGTCTTGTCATAATCCAGGGTCCTTCCTTTGGATTCAGCCACGATATCCGCCTGCTCCTCAGGGGTTACAAGAGGGATATTTTTCAGCGGCTCCTCATAGCCGTTCATCATATTTTTGACAACGGACACGATACCTGAGGTCACCATTTCAAGGGTTTCTATGCTGTTGACCGCATCGCTGGAATCGGCGAACACAACGTAATCATCGCCCTCCAGCTCAATGTGGATATTCATATCGGAATGGATCGGGGAACGGGGGATCTGATATCCCTTGCACCACGAACTGCCGATCCTGGTTTCGAGATTTACGGGACGATAGTTAAACGATACCTTAGGGACGAGACCGGTCTTCTCGGAAAGATGGCTCATGGGAACGACTGCGTAGGAATAAGCCTTATCCATTTCGCTGCGCAGTGCAGAGAACAGGTCGCACACCCTGACATCTGCGGAAACATCCGCCTTGACGGGCACGTTATTGACAAACATACCCATGCATCTCATCATTGCACGGCTGGTTCTGCCGTGGTGGGCTGAGCAATATGCAACGCTGTCGTTGCCTGACAAAACGCCCATTACATGGCTGAATGCTGCCTGAAAAAGAATATCCGTGCGGACGCCGTGGACTCTGCTCCATGAATCACATTCGGATTTGTTGAGATTTGCCGAAGCAAAGATCATTCTGCCCTCGGTCTCAGAGGTGTTTGAAAGGGTGACAAACTCTTCGTTTTTGAATCTTTCCGTAAAATAATTATAGGCTTCGGTATAGAGCGGCGAAGAGAAGCGCTCATCCTCTTCCTGGGTGTAATTAAAGAAATAGTCGTCAAGTGGAAGGTCGTTGCCGGCATAGACCTTGCCCAGCTGGCGTGTTACCAGCGTCGAATAGCTGAGCGCATCGCAGAGCAGATGGTGGACGTCTATCAGCATGAAAGATTTCGTCTCTGTCTGCAGGATTTCTATGCGGATAAGCGGCTCGCCTGACAGAACATCAAAAGGACGGACAAAGCCGTTCTTCATATATTCCCTCGCTTCCGACTCAGTGCAGCTGCGTGTGCTGATGGGGAGCGAAATTTTTTCATCATACCATTGCATGGGTACGCCGTTTTCGTCATATCCAAAATGCATATGCAGAACAGCCGTAAGATCAAACAGCTTTTTCCATGCATCAATAAGCCTGTCTATATCGACAAGCTTATCAAGCTCCAGGCAGGCCGGCAGGGAATATTGCGCGGACTGCGGAAATCTGACGCATTCCAGGAAAATGCCCAACTGAGGTTGTGTTAATTTATACATTTTTTCCGTATAACTCCTTTGCAGATAATTTTGCTCTTAAAGTATTCTCTTGATTTTTTTGGATGTTGTTTTGTCAAACGGTGTATCTCTGAATTCAACTTCGGCAATTCTCTTATAGATTGCCAGCTTCAGGTTAAGGGCTGAAATAGCGTCACGGATATAATTTTCCGCATCCTCTATGCCGTTTTCCTGAATATAATCATCGTTTTTGAATATCTGAGCGGTGATATGACCGTTCTTGTCATATACGACTACCTCAGCAACGGCTTTGATCTGCTGATAAATGAATCCTTCGATTTCTTCCGGCGATACGTTTTCACCGTTGGCGAGGATGATCAGATTCTTGATTCTGCCGCAGATATACAGGTAGTCCTCATCGTCCATCCAACCCTTGTCTCCGGTGTGGAACCAGCCGTCAATCAGTGATTTTGCATTCTCTGCATCATTCTTGTAATAGCCCATCATAATTGAGGAGCCCTTTGCGCAGATTTCGCCATAACCGTTTTCATCGGGGTTTTCGATCTTTACTTCAAGGGACTTGATTACCTTTCCTACGGATTCCGGCTTGTTGTTTACAATGGGATTAACCGCCAGAACCGGTGAACACTCTGTGATGCCGTAGCCGTTCAGTACAGTAATGCCAAAATCGGCAAATCCATTGCAGGATTCCATATCCAGCGGTGCTCCGCCAGAGACGATTCTTGACAGCCTGCCGCCGAAAAATGTCAGCACTTCAGCAAACATAGCACGTTTTTCAGCTGCGGTTACATTACCCTTGCGGTTGTTTTCCGCAATCATAGCGTCGATCTTGTCCGCAAGACCTTTTGCCTTAAGAAACTTTCGGAAAGCGTTGTAAAGCGTTTGTACAAAAAGCGGAACGATAAAAAGAATCTCAGGCTTACCTGCAAGAATATCATTCATCATATACCGCATATTGGTATTGATTGTGACAGTATTACGATTGATAAACGTAATCAGCAGAGCGGAACCAAGACCGTAAATATGATTAAGAGGAAGGAGATAAACGGAATCCCCCGAATAATCATCCTGCATGGCCGCATATTGGAGATTGCTGAGGGTGTTTTTCTGGCTGAGAATAACGCCTTTTGGAAGACCGGTGGTTCCGGAGGTATACATGAGAATCGCCGGTGCATCACAGTCGGTCTCAATCTTTCCGTTATCAGGAAGCTCTTCTGCCTGAGCAATAAACTGGGAAATATCCTCTATTGCGTATAGATCCAGGCCATACTTCTCAGCAAGAGTTTTTGCTTTTTCTGCGAATGCAGCAGAGTAAAGCAGAACCTTGCTGTCGCTGTTCTCGATAATATATTCGAGGGACGGCATCTCAAGTCCTTTATCCAGCGTAACAAGGATATTGTCGCTGCAGATAACAGAAAACATCGTCAAAATCCACTCATAGGAATTGTCGGCGAGGATGGCGACGTTGTCACGCTTGCAGCCATGTGCGGCAAACCATCTGCCAAGCATATCAACGCTATGTAGAAACTCGGCGGGCATAATATTTTTCTTTTCGTTTGTTTTATAATTCAAAAGGGAAATCAACGGCATATCCGGTCTGCTGTCAACCATTTTTTCCAAGAGTTCCCGGTAAGTTGTGACGATTTTCTTGTCAGGTGCAGGGATATTGGTATAAGTTTTCATATAAATTCTCCTAATTTATCCAATGATTGGGTATTTTTATCTGCGGATTTCCAAGTCAGAAACAAACGCAGTTTTGACCATTATACGGCAACACCGAGAACCGCATTAATGCTAAAGATTAACA
The DNA here is from genome assembly GCA_902768825.1 of uncultured Ruminococcus sp. GTDB lineage: Bacteria > Bacillota > Clostridia > Oscillospirales > Acutalibacteraceae > UBA1213. The sequence goes on along the minus strand of CACXMR010000013.1, from coordinate 25,777 downwards.
CGGATTCTCGGTATAGCGTCATAGAATATTGTCTTTAGAACAAACCTGTATTTACTCGAATCCCTCAGAATGAAGCACCCTTTTGCTCAAGCATCCCAAGAATATCACCGACGGTCTGAATTTTTGCCAATTCCTCATCTTCAAAGACGACGTTAAACCGGTCTTCCGCATCGTTAACAAGCTCAATCAGTGTCAGCGAGTTAAAACCCAGATCTGCAATGATCTGCATGGAAGTGTCGATTTCCTCCGGCACAGAAGGGTTATATTCCAACATAAAGTCCCGGAGCAGTTTTAATTTCTCGTTCATTTTTAACCTCCAAAAATTGTCATAGTATTTTTTTTATTGTAATCTCATTTTGCTCATCATAATAACGATATTGCACATCATCCATCAAGCTTTTTACTAAATACAGTCCCATTCCGCCGATTTGTCTTTTTTCCAAAGGAAGCGTCACATCGGGATCGGGATGCGACAATGGGTTATAGGGTGCTCCCCGATCTGAAAACGAAATCGTTACAGCAGGCGGTGTATCTGTGAAGGACATCTTAATAAGCACTTCTCCGGGCTCCTGGGGAGCATAAGCGTAACTCGCTATATTGATGAACAATTCTTCCACGGCAATATCGATCTTTACCCGAGTATCCGTAGAACAACTCGATTGTGCAAGCTGTCGGTTTACAAACTCATTGACAGTATCAAGATTTTCTTCTTTTGCAATAAGCTTTAGTTTAAACATGAACCACCATCCGTTCTATAATTTGGAAACCTCTAAAAACCTGATGTACATACGCACAAAAACTTGACGACATAATCTTGTCAAAACTCATTGATATCTGTCATTATAAACCGTAGAGCTTAGACAAGATTCTGCCAAAAAATTCCTCCGCATCGGCACGTTATTGGTTTTGTTAGAGGATCCAACTCGAAATTTGAGCATAATCAGATTATTTCGCAATAATTATAATTTCCATTTATCGCTGAAATAAACGGCCCATAATCACGGATCTTATTATTCAAAGGTAAAGATGTTGGCAAAGCCGGTGATCACGAATACATCCATGACGCTCTGATTTGCACCCCGGATGGACATTTTTCCCTGGGTCTGCATTTTTTTCTGAGCGGACAGCAACACACGCAATCCTGCCGATGAAATATATTCCAGAGCGGAGAAATCAAATTTCAGTGATGTGATTCCTTCAACGGACTTGGAGAGCTCTGCTTCCAGCTGCTTTGAAGTGTTGTTGTCCAGGCTGCCGGTAAGCGCAAGGATCAGTTCTTTTTGGTTCTGTGTTTTTTTAATCTGCATTAAAATCACCTCATATAATATTTAATACTTAAATAGCGGTGCAGCGAGTGCTGCTTATGGCTGTTTTATCTGTTTATGATAAAACAGATAAAACAGAAAAAGGCGCAGTTCGTCCGTAAGACCACAGAGTGAACCACGCCGATTTTCCTATTTCAAAAAAGTCCCGGCAACAAAAACGCCCAAAGTTTTGCTTTGTTGCCACATTATAAACAATCATACTGTCGGGCATTTTCGTCAACCCCTTTTTTAGCACTTAAATGCCCAAACATCAATTATCCAGAGTTTCGGACATTTTCTATATAATTATATCGAAAGCTTGAAAGAAATTCAAGTATTTTCATGGATTTTTTTATCGATTTATTGCAATAATAGATAAAAGTGATCATAAAAAACCTGCTTGCACGGCCTAATGCTCTTTTAGTGATTTTTGTACAATCTTACTTAAAGCATTAAGGAAAATAGGCCTTTAACTAAGCGTCAATATGGTTAAAAAAAATCAGGGCAGTACCCCAGGAGTGGTAAGAAGGGTACTGCCCTTTATATGATCAGCGCCTTTTGTAATCCCAAAAGCCAGGCGCTGTCATAAGCGGGTTAGTCAGTTGTGATCCTGCAAGGCGTCAAAGCCTGTTTCGCCTGTCCTTATCTTTACAACGTCTTCCACGTCATAGATAAAGATCTTGCCGTCGCCTATATGACCAGTGTACAAAGCCTTGACAGCTGTGTCTACAACGGTTTTTACGGGTATCTTGCTGACAACTATATCAATTCTTATCTTCGGCAGCAGGTTCATTTCAACAGGCACACCTCTGTAATATTCGGTGTTGCCCTTCTGAGTGCCGCAGCCCAATACCTGAGTTACCGTCATACCGGTAATACCAATGGAAGTCAGGGCTGAGTTGAGTTCGGTAAATTTGCTCTGCTTTGTAACAATGCTTACGTTAGTGAGCTTTGGCCTGCTATCATCCGGCTTCTTTTCCAGCGGAGTAAGAAGATTTACTTCGATAGCCTTTTCAGGAGGTACAGAACCCTGTTCCTCTGACTTGCCGGTAAGGATCTGCGGAACAGGCATAAAATCAGCATAAGAGCTTGAGAGACCGTGTTCAGTGAGATCAAGTCCCTTTACCTCTTCTTCACGTGAAGCACGAAGACCGATAGTCTTTTTAAGAACGAAAAAGATTATTGTCATAAGCACTGCGGTATATACGCTGATACACAGTATTCCTAAAGCCTGCTTTCCAAGCTGAGTGAATCCGCCGCCATAAAGCAGTCCGAGGGTGCCTTCATCCTTTGAGAACAGACCTACTGCAATTGTGCCCCAGATACCGTTGCACATATGAACTGCAACAGCGCCTACAGGGTCATCAACCTTCAGCTTGCTGTCTACGACCTCTACTGCAATTACTACGAGAATACCTGCGACGATACCGATGATCAGCGAGCCGAGAATGTCCACCGTGTGACATCCGGCTGTGATAGCCACCAGTCCGGCCAGCGAGCCGTTGAGGGACATGGAAACATCCGGCTTACCGTTTTTGATCCATGTGTAGATCATGGTTGCACAGGTTGCCGCAGCAGGAGCAACTGTGGTTGTGGCAAATATCTGTGCGAGCTGTGTAACATCCGTGGCTGCTGCACCGTTAAAGCCATACCAGCCGAACCAAAGGATAAACACGCCCAATGCACCAAGGGTAAGGCTGTGTCCGGGGATAGCTCTCGGCTTGCCTTCCTTTGAATACTTGCCGATACGGGGGCCGACCATTGCCGCACCGATCAGTGCCGAGATACCGCCCACGGTATGAATACATGCCGAGCCGGCAAAATCCACAAAACCAAGCTGTGCGAGCCATCCCTGACTGTTCCATACCCAGCCGGCTTCTATGGGATAGACAACAAGACTGATAAGTCCGCTGTAGATGCAATAGGAGATAAACTTTGTTCTTTCTGCCATTGCACCGGAAACAATGGTTGCTGCAGTTGCGCAGAAAACGAGATTGAACACGAATGACGACCACGGAAAATTATTGAAATCCGTGAATATGTTCAGGTTTGGCACGCCGATCAGCCCAAAGAGATAGTCTTCCGACATCATAAGTCCGAATCCCAGGAAAATGAACATTATCGTGCCGATACAGAAATCCATCAGGTTCTTCATTATGATGTTTCCTGCATTTTTTGCTCTGGTAAAGCCTGTTTCTACCATTGCAAAACCGCACTGCATAAAGAATACAAGAGCAGCTCCGATCAGGAACCAAATAGCGATCGTATAGTCATTTGCTTGCTTGACTGCCTGTTCCATTGCTGTATTAACAACAGGATCCATATTTCATTCCACCTTTCTTCCTACCGTCTGCTCCCGCTCCGGCACTGTTTGCCGGAGCCCAGGGAACAGACCTCTCTTTTCTTTCCCTATATCAATTTATTCCTTATAAGCGATTATCATACACCAAACAGTATCTCGGCATAAGACGGATAGGGCCAGTAGGCTGCCGATGTCTTTGTTTCCATTGCGTCGCCGATTTTTCTCAGCTCGTCCATCAGTGCAAATACTGTGTTGCGGTAATAGCTTGATAATGCAAGAGCGTCATTTTTGTATTCAGCCGCTCCGTCAACAGCCTCTTTGAGCTGTGCAGTCTTCTTGACAAAGGCTTCAAGCTTCTCCGAAAGCTCACCAATGAGAGTGGTTTCAGCATATACCGAATAAGACTCGGAGAGCTGCTTCTTTGCGATAGCCGCATCAGAAAGCTTGCTTACAAATGAGATTACGGCTGGTGTGATGTTCTTCTCTGCCATGTCGATCATCGTAAGAGCTTCAATTCTGAGCTGCTTGCTGTAGGTCTCCAGCTCGATCTCATATCTTGCGCGGATCTCAGCCTCTGTCAGGATTCCGTTTCTCACAAACAGGTCAACGTTTTTCTTGTCAACATAGTGCTGCATAGCCTCCGGGAGTGAACGGTAATTGCAGAGGCCTCTTCTCTCGGCTTCCTTTACCCATTCGTCCGAATAGTTGTCGCCGTTGAAGATGATATTCTTATGCTCTGTGAGTGTACGCTTGATGATAGCCTTTTCGGTTTCTTCAAGGTTATCGGCCTTCTTCAGCTCTTCATAGAACTGTTCAAGCTCATCAGCCACCATAGTGTTGAGCATATAGTTGGGGCAGGCGATATTGAGGGATGAACCCAGAGCACGGAATTCAAACTTGTTGCCTGTGAACGCAAAGGGCGAAGTACGGTTTCTGTCGGAGGTATCCTTTTTGAAATCGGGAAGTACGTCAACGCCGGTGAGCATTTCGGTTTTTCCGTGAGAACTGTAATCCGTACCGTTAATTACGGAATCTACCAGAGCACCAAGATCATCGCCAAGATACATAGAAATGATCGCCGGAGGTGCCTCGTTAGCGCCGAGTCTGTGGTCGTTGCCTGCCGAAGCTACAGTCAGTCTCAGCAGATCCTGATATTCATGCACTGCCTTGACGATAGCCGCAAGGAAAAGCTGGAACTGCAGGTTGTTTTCGGGATTTTTGCCCGGGTCAAGCAGGTTTTCTCCGGTATTGGTAGAGATAGACCAGTTGTTGTGCTTGCCTGAGCCGTTGACTCCTGCAAAGGGCTTCTCGTGGAGAATACATACAAGACCGTGCTTTTCGGCTGTCTTCTTCATTACCTCCATGGTCAGCTCGTTGTGGTCGGTGGCAATATTGGAGGTGGCAAATACAGGTGCCAGCTCATGCTGTGAGGGCGCTACCTCGTTATGCTTTGTCTTTGCCATTACACCTAACTTCCAGAGCTCTTCATCAAGCTCGTTCATAAAGGCGGCTACTCTTGTCTTGATTGAACCGAAATAATGATCCTCAAGCTCCTGTCCCTTGGGAGCGGGAGCGCCGAAAAGCGTTCTGCCCGTAAAGATCAGGTCGGGGCGCTTGTCATACATTTTCTTGTCGATGAGGAAATACTCCTGCTCAGGGCCGACTGTGGTAGTTACCCTTGTTACGTCGGTCTTGCCTAAAAGGTGAAGAAGCTCTGTGGCAACGCTGCTCAGACGTTCCATTGAACGCAGAAGGGGGGTCTTTTTATCAAGGATATCTCCCGTATAGGAGCAGAACGCTGTAGGAATATATAATGTTTTGTCACGGATAAAAGCAGGGGAGGTGGGATCCCATGTTGTATAACCCCTTGCCTCGAAGGTGGCACGGATGCCGCCTGAAGGGAAGCTTGATGCGTCAGGCTCGCCCTTGATAAGCTCCTTACCCGAAAACTCCATGATGATCTGTCCGTCATCTACAGGATAAATGAAGCTGTCATGCTTCTCTGCGGTGATCCCTGTCATGGGCTGGAACCAGTGTGTATAGTGAGTACAGCCCATCTCAACTGCCCATTCCTTCATGGCGTTGGCTACAGCATTTGCTACACTGATGTCAAGGGGCTCACCGTTTTTAATGGTTTTTTTCAGAGCCTTATAGGTGGTTACAGGAAGTCTCTCCTGCATTTTCTTGTCATTAAAAACCATGCTTCCAAACATTTCGGGTACGTTCGTCATAATGATCCTCTCCAGTTCTGTTTTCTTTAAAAATATCAAAAAGCAAAAAGGCGCTGTAAGCTCCATTGCTCACAACGCCTTTGTTGTTCCGATGGTTGCAGTATACTACATCGTCAAATATTTGTCAATACCCTTTTGCAATATTTTTTTTTAAACTTGCAATTTATTCAGAAATAATTCTTTTTTGTGCGTTATATTTCCAGGTTTTGAATAATATTTGAACAGATATGCAACTTTGTATTGACAAACCTGCATTACAGTTTTATAATATGTGATGTAATCCCAAATATGAGAGGAAGATCATTATGAATCCCGAAAGCAACAATTTGTATGATAAGTCCTTTGAGCATGATAACTGCGGAATAGGAGCAGTCGTCAATATCAAGGGTATCAAGTCACACAAAACAGTTGAAGATGCTCTGACCATCGTTGAAACGCTGGAACACCGTGCCGGCAAGGATGCCGAAGGCAAGACCGGAGACGGCGTGGGTATTCTCCTTCAGATTTCACATAAATTCTTTAAAAAAGCGGCAGGCAGTATCTCAATCGAGCTTGGTGCAGAGAGAGATTATGGAGTAGGAATGTTTTTCTTCCCGCAGAATGAACTCAGACGAAATCAGGCAAAGAAAATGTTTGAGATAATCGCAGAAAAGGAAGGTCTTGACGTTCTGGGATGGAGGGAAGTGCCCTCTCAGCCTGAGGTGCTGGGAAACAAGGCTCGTGAATGTATGCCGAATATACAGCAGTGCTTTATCAGCCGCCCCGAAGGAGTAAAGAGAGGTCTTGACTTTGACAGAAAGCTCTATGTTGCAAGACGCTTTTTTGAGCAGAGCAACGAGGATACTTATGTTGTATCTCTTTCAAGCCGAACCATAGTATATAAGGGAATGTTCCTTGTGGGTGACCTGAGAAAGTTTTTTGCCGATCTCAGGGACAGCGATTATGAATCCGCAATTGCCATCGTACATTCCAGATTTTCAACCAATACCTTTCCCAGCTGGCAGAAGGCGCACCCGAACCGTATGATCGTCCACAACGGCGAAATCAATACCATCCGGGGCAATGCCGATAAAATGCTTGCCCGTGAAGAGACAATGACGTCAGAATACCTTATGGGCGAGATGGATAAGCTTATCCCTGTAGTAAATCCTGAAGGCAGTGATTCAGCAAGGCTGGACAATACACTGGAATTTCTTGTAATGAGCGGCATGGATCTGCCCCTTGCAGTAATGATAACCATTCCGGAGCCTTGGGACAACAACCACGCCATGAGCCAGAAAAAGCGTGACTTTTATCAATATTATGCAACCATGATGGAGCCCTGGGACGGCCCTGCTTCTATTATTTTTTCTGACGGCGATATCATGGGCGCCGTACTGGACAGAAACGGTCTGAGACCATCAAGATACTATATCACTGATGATGACAACCTGATCTTATCCTCAGAGGTTGGCGCTTTGCCCGTGCCGGCTGAAAAGATCGTCTGCAAAGAGAGACTTCACCCGGGGAAAATGCTTCTGGTGGATACCGTACAGGGAAGGCTTATCGATGATGATGAAATAAAGGAATACTATGCTTCACGCCAGCCCTACGGCGAATGGCTGGACGCAAATCTCATAAGGCTGAAATATCTCAAGGTCCCCAATGCAAAGGTGGAGGAACATCCGAGACCGGAAAAGCGCAAGCTTCAAAAGGCCTTTGGCTATACCTATGAGGATGTTATGAACACCATTCTCCCTATGGCAAAGGACGGAAAGGAACCTATTGCAGCCATGGGCAGTGACAAGCCTCTTGCAGTGCTTTCTAAGCAGCCTGTGCCGCTGTTTGACTACTTTAAGCAGAATTTCGCACAGGTGACGAATCCGCCGATAGATGCTATCCGTGAGGAAATAGTAACGTCTACCACCATATACATCGGCGAGGACGGCAACCTCCTGGAAGAAAAGCCTGACAACTGCAAGGTCATCAAGGTGGTCAACCCGATTCTGACTTCAACAGGTATGCTCAAGCTCAAAAAAATGAACATTTCCGGCTTCAAGACGGCAGTGATACCGATTCTCTATTACAAGAATACAAGGCTTTCAAAGGCGATCAAGCGCCTTTATATAGAGGCTGACAAGGCATACAACAACGGTGCTAATATCCTGATACTTTCAGACAGAGGCGTTGACGAAAACCGCCTTGCAATACCCTCCTTACTTGCAGTATCAGCACTTCACCAGTATCTTGTTGCAACAAAGAGAAGGACTTCTCTTTCCATTGTCCTTGAAAGCGGCGAGCCGAGAGCAGTCAATCACTTTGCGGCGCTTTTAGCTTATGGTGCAAGTGCAGTAAACCCCTATCTTGCCATAGAAACCATCCACGAGCTGATTCACGACGAGTTTCTTGACAAGGATTATTATGCCGCCGTCAACGACTATAACGATGCTATCCTGCACGGCATTGTCAAGATAGCTTCAAAAATGGGTATTTCCACATTGCAGTCCTATCAGGGCTCAAAGAATTTTGAGGCTGTGGGACTGAGCAAAGAGCTTATAGACGAATATTTTACCGGCACCGTCAGCAGGATTGGCGGCATCACCCTGGAAGATATAGAAAACAATGTTGACAGACTTCACACAGCCGCATTTGATCCCCTGGGGCTTGGTACATCCTCCGAGCTTCTCTCAGGCGGTCAGCACAAAATCAGGAGCGGCAAGGAGGAACATCTCTACAATCCCTGTACCATACATGCCCTCCAGACTGCCGCAAGAACCAATAATTATGATCTCTATAAGCAATACTCTTCCATGCTCAACGAAGAAATGTCACCTGTAAATATCCGGGGTCTGCTTGACTTTAACTATGCAGAGAATCCCGTTCCGATAGAAGAGGTGGAAAGCGCAGATTCTATCGTAAAGCGCTTCAAGACAGGTGCTATGTCCTACGGCTCTATTTCTCAGGAGGCACATGAAACTCTCGCTCTTGCCATGAACAAGATCGGCGGCAAGTCAAATTCCGGCGAGGGCGGCGAAAGTCCGGAGCGCTTGCAGACCAAGGGCACTGCGGAAAACAGATGCTCGGCTATCAAGCAGGTGGCAAGCGGACGCTTCGGTGTTACGTCAGAATACCTCAATTCTGCGGATGAGCTCCAGATAAAAATGGCTCAGGGTGCAAAGCCCGGTGAGGGCGGTCACCTGCCGGGAAACAAGGTCTATCCCTGGATTGCAAAGACCCGTCATTCAACCCCCGGTGTATCTCTTATCTCTCCGCCGCCTCACCATGATATTTATTCTATCGAAGACCTGGCGCAGCTCATCTATGACCTCAAAAATGCCAACAAGAAGGCAAGGATCTCCGTTAAGTTGGTGTCGGAAGCAGGCGTGGGAACCGTTGCGGCAGGTGTCGCAAAAGCAGGCGCAGGAGTCATCCTGATTTCCGGCCACGACGGAGGCACAGGTGCGGCTCCCGGAAGCTCTATCTATAATGCCGGTCTGCCCTGGGAGCTTGGTCTTGCAGAAGCTCATCAGACGCTTATCCTCAACGGTCTGAGGGATAAGGTCATTATCGAAACCGACGGCAAGCTTATGACCGGCAGAGATGTGGCTGTTGCCGCTATGTTGGGTGCTGAGGAATTCGGCTTTGCCACAGCTCCTCTCGTAACCTTAGGATGTGCAATGATGCGTGTATGCAATCTTGATAGCTGTCCTTTCGGCGTTGCCACCCAGAATCCCGAGCTTCGTAAGCGTTTTTGCGGCAAACCCGAATATGTCATCAATTTCATGTACTTTATCGCTCAGGAGCTGAGAGAGTATATGTCAAAGCTGGGCGTAAGAACTGTTGACGAGCTTGTGGGCAGGACAGACCTGCTGAAAAGAAAAGACAGCAATGATCCCCGTGAAAAGAAGATCGACCTGTCTCTCATTCTTAACAGTGACTATGCTGTAGAAAAGGTGCATTACAACGAAAAGTCACTCTATGATTTTGGTCTGTCTGAAACCGTTGATGAAAAAGTGCTTTTAAAGAAATTCAGTAAGGCACTGCGTACAGGTGAATCCAAGACAATAGAAATAGACATCAAAAACACTGATCGTTCCCTGGGCACTGCCCTCGGCTCAGAAATCACCGTAAGACACGGGAATACTCTTTCCGATGATACATATAGGGTGGTTTGCAACGGATCCGGCGGTCAGAGCTTCGGAGCGTTTATTCCAAAGGGACTGACCCTTGAGCTCAAAGGCGACAGCAACGATTATTTTGGCAAGGGTCTTTCCGGCGGAAAGCTGATAGTTTATCCCCCCGAAGGCTCACAATTCAAAGCGGAAGAAAATATTATAGTCGGCAATGTTGCTCTTTATGGCGCAACAAGCGGCAGAGCCTTTATCAACGGAGTCGCAGGAGAGCGCTTCTGCGTCAGGAATTCCGGCGCAGTTGCAGTTGTAGAAGGCGTGGGCGAGCACGGCTGTGAATATATGACAGGCGGCACAGTGGTGATCTTAGGCAGAACAGGCAATAACTTTGCCGCAGGAATGTCGGGCGGTGTGGCTTATGTTCTTGACGAGCATCATCACCTTTACAAGCGGCTGAACAAAGAGCTTGTGGAGTGTTCGGAGGTTACTGAGCAGGAGGATATAGAGATCCTGAGGAGCCTCATTTCCGAGCACGTTTCCTCGACAGGCTCCCAAAAGGGCGAACGTATCCTGACCCATTTTGACGAGTATCTGCCAAAGTTCAAGAAGATCATTCCCCATGATTATAAGATCGTTACGGAAGCCATAAAGCAGCACAGACAAGACGGCATGGACGATGAGCAGGCGAAAATATCCGCCTTCTACGACCTGATACAGTCAAGGTAAAAACGCAAAAACTTTCTTCTGAACCGTCCATAATCATTTAAGGAGAGATTGTTATGAGTAATCCCTTTGGATTCTTAGAATATCAAAGAAAAGAGCAATTATGCGCACCTGTCAGCCAGCGCATATCGAATTATGATGAATTTCACACCCCCTTGTCCGAAAAGGAACAGAAAAGGCAAAGTGAGCGCTGTATGAACTGCGGTGTGCCCTTCTGTCAGTCGGGCATGATGATCGGCAGGATGATCTCAGGCTGTCCGCTAAACAATCTTGTGCCGGAGTGGAACTTCCTTGTCAGTGTGGGAGCATGGAAGCAGGCTTATGAAAGGCTCAAGCTGACAAACAATTTTCCTGAATTCACCTCCCGTGTATGTCCTGCCCTCTGCGAAAAGGCCTGTACCTGCGGCGCAAACGGCGACCCTGTGACAGTACGTGCCAACGAATATACCATCATCGAAGCCGCTTACACCGAGGGCTATGCAAGGCCCCAGCCGCCAAAGGTGCGCACAGGTAAAAAGATAGCTGTTATCGGCTCAGGTCCTTCCGGACTTGCAGCCGCCGACCAGCTCAACAAAAGAGGCCACAGTGTGACTGTATATGAGCGCTCAGACCGTATCGGCGGACTTCTGATGTACGGCATCCCAAACATGAAGCTGGAAAAGCACATTGTCAGCCGTAAGACCGATATAATGAAAGCGGAAGGAATCACCTTCGTTACAAACGCAAATGTCGGAAGGGATATTTCCGCAGAGGATATTCTGAGTCAATATGACAGCGTGATCCTTGCCTGCGGTGCATCAAATCCCAGGGATATCAATGTCAATGGACGTGATGCAAACGGGATTTACTTTGCGGTTGATTTTTTGAAGTCCACGACAAAGGCACTGCTTGACAACGGTTTATCGGAAGGTAGCTTTATCAGTGCAAAGGACAAAGATGTAATTGTCATCGGCGGCGGTGATACCGGCAACGACTGTGTCGGCACCTGTGTGCGCCATGGAGCAAAGAGTATTCTACAGCTTGAAATGATGCCGAAGCTCCCCGAAACGAGAGCCGAAAACAATCCCTGGCCGGAATATCCCCGTGTGTTCAAGACCGATTACGGTCAGGAAGAAGCAGCGGCAGTTTACGGCAATGACCCGAGAGTTTATCAGACCACCGTGAAGGAATTTATCAAGGATGAAAATAATAATCTGACCGGTGTCGTTCTCGTAAAGCTTGATTTTTCTTCCGGCAAAATGGTTCAGGTGGAAAACAGCGAATACACTGTCAATGCGGACCTGGTGCTGATAGCCGCAGGCTTCCTCGGAAGTGAAGGCTATATTTCAGAAGCCTTCGGTGTAGATACTGACAGCAGAAGCAACATTCTGACGGATAAAAATTCACACCGCACAAGCAGAGAAAAAATCTATACTGCCGGTGATGTTCATATAGGACAGTCTCTTGTTGTACGTGCTATCCGTGAGGGAAGGGACTGCGCAAAAGAAGTTGATTTTGACCTGATGGGCTATACAAATCTGTGAGGGGAAAATTTATGAAAATAAACGATAATTTTGAAAGAATGGTTCCTAACTATCTTTTTGCAGACGTGGCAAGAAAGACAAATGATTTTGCAAAGGCTCATCCCGACAGTGAAATAATCCGTCTCGGGATAGGTGATGTAACTCTTCCGCTTGCCGGTGTTGTTGTAGATGCAATGAAAAAGGGCTGTGAGGAACTGCGCTTTAAGGAGAGCTTCAGGGGTTATCCAGAATATGAGGGCTACGATTTTGCCAGACAGGCTGTGGCTGATTATTACAGGTCCTTCGGTGTGAAGATAGATGCCGATGAAGTTTTTATCTCGGACGGTGCAAAGTCTGACTGCGGAAATATCGGGGATATTTTTTCACAGGACAACACTGTGCTGATACCCGACCCTGTATATCCCGTGTATGTTGATGCAAACATAATGTCAGGCCGAAATATAATCTATGCTCCTTCGTCAAAAGATGATCATTTCCTTGCTATGCCGGACAGAAAAGTCAAGGCAGACATCATCTATATCTGTTCTCCTAACAATCCTACGGGTGCCGCATATAATCATGCACAGCTCAAAGCCTGGGTGGATTATGCTCTGGAAAACAATGCGGTTATTCTTTATGATGCCGCTTATGAAGCGTTTATTCAGGATGATCTCCCGAGGTCAATATTTGCTGTTGAGGGCGCAAGGGAATGTGCCATCGAATTATGTTCTCTCTCAAAAACCGCAGGTTTTACGGGAGTAAGATGCGGTTATACAGTCATCCCAAAAGAGCTTTCAAGAGGCGGTCACAGACTGCACGATCTGTGGTACAGACGACAGGCAACAAAATTCAACGGTGTATCATGGGCTGTGCAGTGCGGTGCAGCGGCGGTATTCAGTGAGGAAGGACAAAGGCAGTGCCTTGAAAATATCTCTTATTACCGCCAGAATGCAAAAATCATTTCTGACACGCTTGATGAGCTTGGAATTTACTATACAGGCGGCAAAAATTCCCCTTATATCTGGTTTGAGTGTCCCAATAAAATGGACAGCTGGGAATTTTTTGACTATCTGCTTCAAAACGCCGGAGTGGTGGGAACACCCGGAGCCGGCTTCGGAAAATGCGGCAAAAACTATTTCCGCATGACCTCCTTCAACTCTCACGAAAAGACTCTTGAGGCTGTAAAGAGGATCAAAAAGTTATTCATATAATCAAAAAACAGAGAAATTTTAGCGGCGGTTTTTTACTGCCGCTTTGTTTTTTTAGGCTTGCTATTGTCCGATGCTTATAGTTGCAGGGGTAACGCCCAAAATCCCCACTGCCCGATAACCAACAAACTTTTGAATCAGAGCTGCAGTGTTTTGGTCCATATCCGGGATTTATTCATAATATATCCTGGGGGTGTATTTATGATACAGTGCAATCGAAGGTACCATGCGGCGTCATACGTGCAGTATAAAATTTGTTTTTTCACCCATAATAACCATGAGGTGAAAGTTATGGCAAAACAAGGAATGAAACGTCCGGAGAAAACCCACACAAAGCAGCGCAACGATCAGGCAGCGGTTCCCGAGATTCAGGGAAAAGCAAAGCACGGCAAGGATACTGCCGCTCCAATTATCGCAGAAACAGCGGCACCGTCGCAAAAGGTGTATCATTCAACACCGCACAGGCAGGAAAAGCCGATTTCAAAGGCATATAAGGAAATCGACAACGACCTTGCGAGGGATAATCTTGAAAACGATATCCCCGAAGCGGATCTGCAGGATTTATGATGGAAGTATTGAGGGTAATCCTTGCATCGGTGTTTTCCGCTGCCGCTCTTTTCCTGATCGGCAATGATACCATCTATGTGCTCTGTGCCAATGGAAAGACGAATCGCATTTGGCTTGATACCCTGGTCAAGCAGCTCATCCGCAGAAAACTGGGAATGTGTGGTGGAAGCCGGAGGAATATCCGGCAGGAGAAATATTGGAGCAGCATTAATAATTCAGGAATCTGTTTTTTCGCAGATTGCTTTTTGTGATGCAATGGTCGCAAGCGTATCTCCTAACTGTACCAGGACGGAGGAAAGCAGAGCAAGCTCATTATCATTCAGTTTGCAGGCAATTGTATTGGCAAGCGCCGTAATCAGTGCGGTCAGTTCACATGGGGTCATTTCTATCATCCTAATTCATCAGGGATTATTATGGTGTTCTCTAAAAAACCTGGACAAAAGCGAGATTGTGTATATGGATTCTTTTGCAGACGAGGCGGAAAAAGACAAAGCAGGATCGCCGTCAAGGAGGTTTTTAGAGGTTCACTTATATACTATGCAGAATAAATGCTGCTGTCTATTACGTCAGGGACTTCCGATGCCGGAGGTCCCTGAATTTGTTTGAGTGTTTTTTTCTTAGCCATACCATGTGGTTCCTTTGTTTCAATGGAATGGCGACCTGACCCATAAAATATTAATCTTTACTGAAATAAATATTCTAAAAAAAGTGATATTTTGTTTTTGAGTATTCCTACAACGAAAGAAATAAATGTGTAAAAATTCCGTTGGAAATCTTTTCAGTGCGTTAGCTGGAAAAAAGAAGATTTGTGAAGCGAATAATACAAAAGTCTCTTTTGACAGTAAAAAATAGTGCTTTTATAATTGTGATTTGCATAATAGTATTGATAATGCTGACGGGAATTGATATAATATAAGATAAAACGATAAGGAAAAATCTGAAAGAAAAACAAAAATATCTGCTTTCTTGCTTTTAAGGCATTAATAACAAGAATCAAAAAACTGATAATAGTGTGATTGACCATACGTTTTTCATGCACTCGAATGATTATTGTATCTCTTGATTTGTGCGGCAGAAACGACCATTCTGCTGGTGGCAGCAATCACAAAAGACTTGTTGTTTGCAATGATGAAGTGCTATTGATAGGAGTTGAATTGGATGCGGAAAAACAGATTGTGCAATGTTATTTCATTTCTGCTGACGGTTGTTCTGTTGTTTAATATCGCTGTTCCCGCTATGGCACAGGAAAACGAGCCGACGGGTGCCGCTGCAGGTGCGGATAACCCGCTGACTGCTGACTATATCCTGCCCCCCTGGGAAGAGGATACGGAGGAAACTGCCGAACAAACAAAACCTGCTGTTTATCGTGACGGTAAAATTTTGATATATCACTATAAGCAGCTTCTTCTTATCGGCAGTGGTCAGGATGTATATGATCTTGACTATCTTACCAACCGGATTGGCAGCGGGCAAAAAATTGAAGGTATTACATATTCAGGTGATGCCGACTATGAGATAGTGCAGGATATTCCCCTGCCAAGACATACGCAATGGAAGCTGCCAGATGGTTTTAGCGGAACCATCACAGGAACACGCTCCCCGGACGCACAGCTTTATGACGAGGAAACAGACACCATATACTTATACAATCCCCTGCAGATTGCTGTCATGGCTGATGAAGATTCAAGCATAGAGATTGTCATGGACGGTGATATGGATGTTTCGACATTCGGTATGGGAAATGTTATAACGGACAGTGACGTGCATAGCCTGACTTACAGCGGAAAACACAGCTATGTCATAGCAAAGGGCTTTTCGTCAGACCTGACAAATCCTTCTGTTTCTGTAAATCTGCAAAACTCACCCTCTCTCTATGACGGCAGGGATTTCCCGGGGCAGGTCGTCAAAAAAATCGACCAGGATTATTATATCCTCATCGGCAATCAGGAACAGCTCCGTAAAATCGGTTCTGGTGATGATGTATTATCGGCGGTATATCAGATGAAGCGCACCGGATTAGGCGATTATGAGAAAGATACCGACAATAACGGCAACCCTATTATCCTTTACGGCGGTGATGCCGACCTTTTGGAGGAACAAAACGGATATGCGGATTTTGGCTTTCAGCAAATAAATGAAAAAACACAGTTAGGACGTTATTATGCCGGTGTCGATCAGACAACAGGAGACCCATATAACACCGCAGCCAAAACTTCCCTGACACAGACCAGCACGGGGAGCTGGCATACCGAGAAAAAATACGACATTAATGAGAAGTATATTATCTTCCGTGATATTGACTTGGGAGGAATAACTGCACCGTGGACACCGTTGATGTTCAGCGGCACCATGACGGGCGCCGTTGCCGAAAACGGAGAAAAAATCTGGGACGGCGATCTGCCAAACGGCAGTAACAGCATCACCGCCACAAGACGAGCTGTTATCTCCAACATATATGTCAATCAGACTCAGCCCATAGAGGTCAATAAGTATATCGGTATCGGCTTTTTCGCCACCGTTACTAATCAAATCAATGCTAACGATTACGGCATCAGTGCCGGCACCGTCAAAGTGAAAAATCTGGAGCTTAATCAAGTGGAGGTGCATAACACTTCTACTACTGCAACTCAGGCACAAACAATATTGAGCGCTCTCACAAGCGGTGTAGGCGGATTGGCAGGCTGGCTGCTGGACAATCTGCTGAAAGTAGTGTCTTTTGGCAGTATTGATCTATCCCTGCAGGATACATTGAGTGCTTTGCTTAATGCGAGAGTCAATGATCCTACGATATTTTCCACTGGAGCTTTTGCGGGAAGAATCGTTGGTGATGTTGAGATAGACAACTGTTCTGTGACAGGCAGTGTTACCGTAGAAAACCACAAGAATAACACGGGCGGTTTCGTGGGATATACCAACGGTGTCACAGAGTATAGCGGACTTTCACGGGCTTTAGGCGCTTTAACCAATGTTCTTGAATCCTTGCTTAATGTTATTCCGGGATTGGGATTAGGTGATCTGATCACCATATTGCTTGAAAATGCACTTCCGTTGGGAAATCTTATCCCGACAGGATATTACGAACCGCACATCAATGGCTGTACGGTTGAAAACCTCGGCGGTACGGTCGGTCAGTCTGATACCAACAGCAACGGCGGCTTTGTGGGTCTGCAAATCGGCACACAGATCGAAAGCTGTGCAGTGAAGAATAGCGATAATATAGTGAACGCTGCAATTTACGGCGGCGGGTTCTCTGGTGTTGCGCGGGATGCAGAGGTTAGCGGCACACTTGACGGCCTGGGATTAGATTTGACCAATCCTCAGCTTTTACAAAGCTTGGATGCGATAGATAATTTTGAAACAGAAAGCCTGCTTATGGAATGCAGCATTGAGGATTCCACCATAACCGTCAATGGGGGAGGCTATCTTGGCGGCTTTGCAGGTGCTTTGGCGGCGAGCTATTCCATTGACTGCGACATCAAGGGAACGGTGAGCAATCCGCTGACCGTCAGCGGCACAGGCAACAGTATTGGCGGCCTTGCAGGAGAAGCTACTATAGGATGGCTTAACAGCATCGGAAAAAATGATACGAGCGGAAACAATAGTAGTCTCTTATCCGTTGTAAAACAGTTGGGTACAGGGCTTTTATCCGAAAACAGCAACCCCAACCAAAAGCTTTTGTCGTTGATCGGATTGGTTCCCTCGGCGATAATGGGTTGTCACATCGACACTGGAAGAGTGAATGTTTTTGGTGGCGGCAGCTATATCGGCGGCATTGTCGGCAGAGGTCAGGGCGTTTTCCTCACGGAATCCTCTGCCGAATATATGAGCAAACTGACCTATTGGGAAAGCGGTGACCTTAGCGGCAAAACCGCAAGGGACAACTACCTCACAAATCTCGAATCTGTCACTGCAGGCGGAGACTATGTCGGCGGTGTTGCCGGTGAGGTAGAAACTATCAGTATGGCAGGTGTCCTTGACGGCGCATTGAGCGCAGGCAGCTTTGTCAGCTTTACCGTCAGCAGGGTTACTGTCACCGGCGTTGATGAAGGCTATACCGTATTGTCAGACGGAACGGCAGCGGGTGCTGACGGTGATTTCGTGGCAGGCGGATTTGGAATGGGATTCGGCGGTACTATAGATGAAGTACACTTGCTCAAACTGAAAAAAGTGGAAGCGGCAAATAATAAAGCGGCAGGTTTTATCGGTGCGGCAGGCCCTGGCGACCTTGTCAGCTCCGGTGGATTGACAATCAACCTTTTGGGCCTTAACAACCTTATAAATGTCAAAAACCTGCTCTCTATCGGTCAGGCAGTCCATGTCACAATATCCGATTCGGATGTTACGGGCATTGATAGAGGCTTTACTGTGGAAGCCAAGGGAAGCGGCAGCACAAATCCCGGCTATCAGTATCTTGCCTCCGGCTTTATTGCACAGAGCAACAGCACGGAGATCATCAACTGTCATACCTACCGCCTGAAGTGGGTGAAGGCATCAGATGTCCAGGGCTACAGCGGAGGCTTTGTCGCTGTTTCACAGACAGGCGGTCTGGCAGATGTTTCGGATGTTGACGGTGTAAAATCCCTTTTAAGCGTTGAAGGCGGCATCTTGGGTGCCATCAGCTATCTGATTCCCTCCTATACCAACTGTACGGTTAATTTTGTGGACGGCGGCTATGTTTCCGCCGATATTGCCGGCGGTTTTGCCGGGGATATGCAGAGCGGCACGGTGGATAATTCTACCATCGCCACAGTAGACGACACGGAAAATCCTCAATGGACCAAAACCATGCCGGAGCTTTTTGACCGTGACGCTGTTAATGCAACGGGTGATCTGGAAAAACAGTTTGCTGTGATCAACATAGACAGTGTGCGGGGTCAGACCTATGGCGGCGGCTTTGCCGGAAAGCTGAGGTCCGGTGCCCTGGCAGGCTCCAGCGGCGGTATTTCCATTCTCGGAGACGTTTCCAATATAAGTATCAATATTTCAGAATTGTTGGGCGTTATCAATGCATATGTGCCCTTTGTCAAACACGCAGGGGTTTATTCCCAAAATGGCTTTGTTGTGGCGGCCCATGAGGTTCGTTTGGATGATCCTTATTCGGGCAGTGCGGGGGGATTTGTAGGTTATGCCAGCGGTGCACAGATTTCTCATAGTGATGTGTACAAGCTGAAACATACCGAAGTAACACCTCCAAATGATCTGGAGGGCATTCCGGGTTCACACTATTTTGACAATAAAAAAAGCAGATATGCGGTGGTTGGCGGTCATTATGCAGGCGGTTACGGCGGAAATATAGACATCGGTGACGCCGCCAGTGTGGGTAAGGGATTGAAAATCCTGGGTAACAGTATTCAGCTGACCAATGTGCTCTCCGCCCTGAGTGTTGTTGTTACCACGATTGAACATTCGGATGTACAGGGTGCAGGCGGCGGATTTTCGGTGATAGCTGACGGTACGGACAGCAACGGCAAGGTCGGTATGTCAGGCGGCTATGCGGGAGCTGTTTATGGCGGTCATATACAAAACTCCCACTGCAAAAACTTCTATTACATCATCGGCCAGGAAATGTCGGGCGGCTATGCCGGCAACATAGAACCGGGCAATGTGGCAAATCTTTTAGAAGATACCAGCGTGTTGAACGGTCTTGTTGACATTGATTCCAGTCTTGCCTCGTTGGTAGAGGACTTTGTGCCCACTATCCGCGACAGTACCACCTCGTGTGTTCCCTGCGGAGGTGCTGTCAGAGCACAAGCAGCTTCTGATGCCGGACATCAGCGGGGCTGTGCCGGCGGCTTTTGCGGTCACAATGAAGGCGGACATATCTGGGGCTTGAATACCGATACCTGGAAGGATCAGAATGACGGCATTGTGGCAGGACATGATTTTGGTCACAATACAGAAGGCAGCTATACCGGTGAACAGCACATCTGCACTGCATGGCGGATCCGTTCCGTTTATGGATATGAATATGCAGGCGGCTTTACCGGCTATATGGAAAGCGCCGATACCGCCAGCACAGGAAATATCAGTCTGTTGGGCGGTCTGATAAAACTGGATAATCTGCTCGGTGCCTTGTCTGCTGTCTATCCCACTGAAAAAAATACGGCAGTTTATGGTCCCCTTAGAAATCTCGATGTAGACACATGGAATTCCTGGGTGGCACATATCGGCATATACGGCAGCTACGGTGATGAGCTGGCCGTTGACGGCACGGTTGAAACCCAGGAACAGCTTGACATTAAACTGACAAAATATATCTACGGCTGTCATGTAGCCGCAGGAAGAACCATCCATGATCAAATGGTAATCACTCCGGGAGGTATCGCCGGAGGCTATGTGGGCTATATGGTTTCAGGCGTCATCTCCAACGGGCAGTCCTATGACATGAAGCATATAAAAGCTATGAGAAGTGCCGGCGGTTATGCAGGAAGAATGAAAACAGGAGGTGCGGCCAACTTCGGCAGCGCAAGTATATTGGGGCTGAATCTGAATCTCGGTCAGCTGGTGCAGGCGGCACAGGTATTTGTCCCAACCATCCGCAGCGGTTCGGTATACGGCTGGCAGTCGGGTATGACCGTCACGGCAACAGGAACGGATTTTATCCACACCTGCGGCTATGCCGGAGGATATGCCGGAAGTACCTACGGTGCACAGATCTGGGGTGACAGGGGCGTTGATGACGGGCCCGCTTTTGGATGTAATGTAACTAACCTCCGTTATGTAAGGGGAACCAATGCTGTCGGCGGTTTTGTGGGTCTGGCAACAGCCGCTTCGGTTGCTGATGTGAATACCAATGCTTCCGACGGTTTATTGCAAAATATACTCAATTCTCTGATTTCTACGCCGGGGGACCTGGCTTCCGTCATGCAGGCGACCGTTACAACGATCCGACAGACAGTCATCTCTCCCGATAATGCAGAATTTGGCTTTATCGTAAAAGGAACAGGTAATGCGATACCGCAATTTGCCGGAGGCTTTGCAGGTTCTCTTGAGGCTTCCGTTATCGGCAGCCGAAAAGGGGAGAGTAATATTATCGTCAATGGTCTGCGTGGGGTTTACGGTCAATACTATGCGGGTGGATTTGTCGGTCTGGCAGATGTGGGCAGCGTGGCGGCTGTCTCCTCCGATGAAGGAACAGGCGGCGGCACAAGCATACTCGGATTGATTCAGGCGGGCAGCGTTGATGTTCTGGATGTTTTCAGAACATACATCTACTATTCCGAAGTCAATGGTGTTGACGAGGGCATTGTTGTGAAGGCGAGCACTTCTGCGGGTCAAGGAATTCTCAGTGAAACACGCTATTCCGGCTGTGCGGGTGGCTTTGGCGGCGGTGTCATGAACGGCTCTGTAAAAAATTCCAAGGTCACTAATCTGAACACCGTGTCAGGTCTGAATTACAACGGAGGCTTTATCGGCCACATGGGCAAGAACGGTGCGGTAGATGTTGACAAGGCACAGATCGCAGGCCCCTTGCTTGCCGGACTGAATGCAGGTGTGCTGGATATTTTCGGTACGGTTGTTGATAATTGTGAAGTAGAAGGTATCAATGCAGGATCCATTATATCATCTGTCGGCGGTGAACAGCCTATTTCCGGCGGCTTTACAGGATACGGCGATCTGTCTCAGATAAAAAACAGCCGTGTCATCAACCTCAAACAGGTTTACAGCGATGAAATAGCCGGAGGCTTTATCGGCAAAACAAACATGGAATATCTGATAGCCGCAGAGATCGATTCTGGTCTTGTTCAGATAGTGCTCCAGATTCTCAATATCCTGCTGAAGATCTTGCTGATACCTGATCTGGAAAATCTGGATTTGCTGGATACAGACAGACTATTAAGTCTGATTGGGGTTTCGCAGATTCCCCTTGGCTTGAAGCTGTTAAGTGACGGTGATCTGCTGTATGTCAATTTGCTTGGCTTGAAAATCGGCGTTTCACTGGTAAAAGACCAGGGCGGTAACCAGACCGGCACCGCGATAGTCACCATAGGTGATTCAAGCGTAGCACTGCCCTATGATGAAAACGGATTTAATGTTGATAATCCGGAGGTGGTCGTCAATCTTCTCAAGGGCAATGCGACAAGAGTGATAAATTGTTCCGTTACCGGCATTGACATCGGCTATGATGTATATGGGGGCACAGCCTCCAATGATGCTGACGGAACAAACTCAAACGGTTATGCAGGCGGTTTTGTGGGTTACAATAACGAGGGCAGACTGCTTAACAATGAGATGATCTACTGTGACGTTGTAAGGGGTTATCCCGGCAAAGTCGGTCATTTCAGCGGCTATTCTTCATTACAGACCGTATATGACCACACCTCTGATGAGCTTGAGAGGAATAACGTCTATCATGTTTACAGAGATGTGGGTGCCTCCTATCAGTATGCGCTGACGGCAAACGGGACGCTTATCGGCACTTCTTCACCGGATACCGGTACAGGGGTAACTTACAATCGTTTTGATATGGTGAATCTGGCTTCACCGATAGCACGATATTCCGACTGGGAAAACGCCTATATTTCCACGTCGGGGTCGGTGACGGGAGATTCAATGCCAATCGGTGTATACGAAAGCAGTGCCAAGGCAGTTCTGATGTTGGATACCCCCACGGGTGATAATCCCCAGAGCCTGATTCCCGAACCTGCACAGATGCAGGATCCCTGTAAAAGCGGTATTACTGTTGTCAAAACCGATGCCAACGGCAATAAGCTGTCCGATGCGGTATTCGATCTTTACTATCAGGATACCGTCATCCCGCCCGCCTATACATTTAATGAAGTAGTTATTCCTCCTGCCAAAACGGTGACTGTTACGGTCAACGGCACAAAGCCGTCTCATCCCGGTCTGGAAGACACGACTACCACTACCACAGTCACGACTTACAGCTATGAATATCCTTCCGAGCCTTCCTTGCCCAGTGCAGAGGAAGCAGATTGGATTCTTCCTCGCAGTGACAACGACTATATCTACTTCCGTGACTATAATGTAGGTTCACCTGCAGACCACGACTATAAGTCTTTTGCAAATCCCGGAGGAAGCGGAAATTCATCCGCAGCACAGGATGCCAATCGTTCGTGGCTGAGAACAGACCTGAAAGACAATGTTGAAACACAGCATCTTGAAATCGACTATGATCACAGATACTGGTATGCTGCACAGTTCAGCGGTTCCGGCAAGCAGGATGTACAGTATGCGGTCTGGGAACGCTTTGTTGACAGATATAACGGTCAGGACACCGTTGTGTGGAAGATACAGCCGCCTGACGGATATGATTATGTTCGTTTCTGTCTGTATGATGGCGGTCAGTGCATACGCACAACAGAAAAAATTAAATTCAAGCTGGGGCAGATCTGGCACAAAAAAGACTGGGGCGGTATGTACAAAAATGAAAACGGCAGCCATTGCTACTTCAATGTACCCCTTCAGAAGGAATCAGACTGGGCTTTTTATGACGGTTTGCCAAATGACAAGCGTATGGATACATGGTCAGACACTACGACCATGCAGCAGGCTATTCGTTACACGCCTACAGAACAAAAAATCACCTTCCACTGCAACAGCAATCAGGTATGGCATAACATCCATATCGAGTTCTTCCGTGATGTAGAAGATGGCGAAGCAGCCGATATTACCATCGACGGAATCGGCTATATGTATGTAGGTCAGCATTTCCCCGGATTTATGATGGAGCCGTATGCTTATGCAGGTGACAACTATCGTGTGGGCAATTATCTGACTTATGAGCTTACGATCCCGCAGGAAGCAAAGTATTTCCGTGTTAATAACGGTATCGACAACAGCATGAATAAAGGCACTTTCACGGCGACTTCATCAAGCAATCCGGCACAATCTCCCTACGCTTACCGATCTGCTGTCAGACAGCTCAAGGGCAGTGAGGAAAACGGCAGGAAGAATTATGATAACTATTATTCCTTCGGCAGTTCGGCTGTCAATGTCAGCAACAGCACAGCGTCTGTTTTGCACACATGGAACGGCACTCCTTCTTCCGATAACCGCAGCAAGACCTATTCTGACAAACCCGTAGACAGTGACTACGACTATATCTACTTTGAAGCACCCTCAAGCTGGGGCAATCACATTTATGCTTACTTCTATGGCGGCGGCGATCTCCGCAACGACAACTGGCAGAGAGCCGTATATTCAATCTGGCCGGGCGTTGCGGCAACTGCAACAGAATATACAGCCTCGGGTTATGAGAGAGGTACTTCGGATATTTATGATTACAGCTTGCCTGTCAACCCGGAATCCACCTATACGGACAAAGCCGGAAGGACGGTTTACAAGTTCCGTGTGCCAAAGGGTGAACGCAAAAACTACAGCAAGGTAATTTTTAACAACGGCCTGAAGAGTCAGCTCAGCGGCAATGGCGGTGACGGCAAGCTCCATGAAACCGGCGTCATCACCTTCCACAGAGGTTATCTGTATACTTCCAGCGGAAGCTCCAAGCTTCATAATGAAGTTACCTCAACGACTTCCTATGAACAGCGCGGCGATTATCTTTACATCAAAAACACTGCCGGATGGGACGACATTCACATCAGGTTCTATAATTCAAGCGGTTCACAGATACTCCAGACCGGTGAAGGATATGTGATGGACTATTCCGGCAAGCAGGACGGAACTGAATATTTCAGGATTGCTATTCCAAAGAATGCTGCCAAATTCTCACTGAGTACAGGCAAGCAGTACAGCGATGACGGCAACACCAGTATTCAGACACGCAAGACTACCGGCAAGTATGATATTCTTCGTTATGCCCCCACTGAAACAGATACGAACAAGAGCGACTACACCAAGGGCAACATGGTCTTTGATCTGACAGGAAGCGGCACAACCGGTACGCTCACAAAGACATATCCTGATCTGGTGCAGACAGAGCATACCGAAACCTATTCCAGCACGGAAACCGCACCGTCACTTGATTCTATCAGCAACTCTCCGAGAGGTGACTATATCTATATCAAGGATACCGCCAATGTCATGGCAAACACAACCCCGACATTCAGCTTTAAGGATGCAGGCGGTGTGGCACTGACATCTCCCGTTGTGTTGAAGCTTGACAAGGACAGCAGTAATCATCGCTGGTACAGAGTGGGTATTCCCACCAATGCTGCATCGTTTACCATTAACGGCGGCAGTGATAATAATGTGGTTTATCCTAAGTCCACCTCATCGACACAGCAGATGAATGTTACCCCCGGTGATATGTACTTTGAAACCGTGACCAATACAACGCTGGAGCTTTTATGGCCAAAATTTACATCCAATGCGGATGACCTCAGTGATGAGATATTCGAGGACGAGGACGGCACACATCCTGACGGTCAGCGTGGCGACAATCTCTATCTTGTCCATGCAGAAAGTGATCTCAGTGATTGGACAGGGATGAAAGTTACTTTCTATGATTCAAGCGGGATGCCCATGGAAAACAGCAACGGTGATATGAGCATCCGTGCAAAGTCACTTGGTTTGCTGACAGCACCGCCCACAGGACAGCCGCTTATTGACGGCACTACCACCGACAATGCCGATGCACAGGGCTACTGGTATCGTGTGGCTATTCCGTATGGTGCGGCGACATTTACGGTATCGAATGCAGACGGTACGATAACCACCCCAAAAGCTGAAATCTTTGAAAAACGTGATAAAATCAGTCGTTACCGCAAGGATTACACCCTGGGAGATATGCAGTACCGCCTGAACTGCGCATCGACCAAGCTGATATACCCAATATTTACAGAGGTTGAAAACCAGACGCTCGAAATAAGCCAAGGTCAGACGATCGGCAGTGAATCGAGCTTAACAAG